>NZ_JBSGCE010000103.1:0-20869 GCF_053601695.1 Nonomuraea sp. NPDC004702 | reverse complement strand
GCCGCTCGTGCTGTACACGCTGGCCACGCGGAGCAGGGCCGTGCTGCCGCTGCTGGTGGCGGGCGCGGTCGCCGCGCAGGGCGTGGCGGGAAGGCCGAGCGTCAGCGTGGCGGTCGCCGCGAGGACGGCGCCGCCGAGAACCAGTCGTCTGGACACGCCCCGACGTTAGGACCCGCCCCTTGCGCAGGGATTGCTCCCGACTTGCAACCCTTACCCCCGCCCCGGTTCCCCTGTACCGGGGCGGATGCTCAGCGTGACGGCCTGTTCACGGATGACAAGCCGGGATCGTACAGTGTCAGGATGACGGTCGAGATCACGTGGTCGCGGCGGCGCGCGGCGACCGGCCGGGGCTCGCCGTCGCCCGCGCACCTGACGTAGCCGTCATCCTCACGGACGAGAAGGACCACCCCCATGGCTCAGATCAGTCCCCCCAGCCCGCCCGAGGCCGGCAGCGGCCAGCCCAGCCTGAAGCGGGTGATGGGCCCCGGCCTGTTGCTGCTGTTCATCGTCGGCGACATCCTCGGCACCGGCATCTACGCCCTGACCGGCCAGGTCGCCGGCGAGGTGGGCGGCGCGGCCTGGCTGCCCTTCACGATCGCCTTCGTCGTCGCGCTGATCACCGCCTGCTCCTACCTGGAGCTGGTGACCAAGTATCCGGAGGCCGCGGGCGCCGCCCTCTACGTGCACAAGGCGTTCGGCAAGCACGCGCTGACGTTCCTGGTGTGCTTCGCGGTGATGTGCTCGGGCATCACGTCGGCGTCGGCGGCCTCGCGGGCCTTCGCCGCCAACCTCGCCACCGGGTTCGGCCTCGACGCGGGCAACGGCGTCATCCTGCTGATCGCCGTGGGGTTCATGCTGCTGATCCTGGCCGTCAACCTGCGCGGCGTCGGCGAGAGCGTCAAGCTCAACGTCGTGCTCACCGCGGTGGAGCTGTCGGGGCTGCTGATGGTCATCGTGCTCAGCGGGTACTTCATCTCCGGCGGCCACGCCGACTTCTCCCGCGTCGTCGCCTTCGAGACGCCCGCCGACAAGGGCGTGTTCCTGGCCGTCAGCGCCGCGACGTCGCTGGCCTTCTTCGCCATGGTCGGGTTCGAGGACTCCGTCAACATGGCCGAGGAGACCAAGAACCCGACCCGGATCTTCCCGCGCATGATGTTCGCCGGCATCGGCATCACCGGGGTGATCTACGTGCTCGTGTCGATCTGCGCGGTCGCCGTCGTCCCGGTCGGTCAGCTCGCCGCCAGCGAGACGCCGCTGGTCACGGTGGTGCAGACGGCGGCTCCCGGCGTGCCGATCGCCTCGCTGCTGCCGTTCATCTCGATGTTCGCCGTCGCCAACTCGGCGCTGATCAACATGCTGATGGCCAGCCGGCTGCTGTACGGCATGAGCAAGCAGGGCGTGCTGCCGCCGTTCCTGTCGGCGGTCCACGCCACCCGGCGCACGCCGCACGCGGCGATCCTGTTCACCACGGTGATCGCCATCGGCCTCATCACGTTCGTCTCGCTGGTCCCCGACAGCCCCGTCGTGGCGCTGCTGGGCGGCACGACCTCGCTGCTGCTGCTGGCCGTCTTCGCGGCGGTCAACGTGGCGGTCCTCGTCCTGCGCCGGGACGTCACCGGCGCCGAGCACTTCAACGCGGGCCGCGTGCTCCCCGTGGTGGGCACGGTAACCTGCCTCTACCTGGTGCTGCCGTGGTCCTCCGGGCGTCCGGCGGGCCAGTACGAGATCGCCGGGATCCTGCTGGTGATCGGCGTGATCCTGTGGGCGGCGTCCTGGTCGTCGGCCAGGCGCCGGGCCGCCCGGCGACCATGAGACCGGCGACCTTAAGTCCGGCGGAAGCAGACCGTAAGCAGGCTCCGGCACGCTGGGAACCACACAGAGCGGAACCGGAAGGGACATATCAGATGCGCAAGGTCAAGCTGCAGCTCCAGATCACCACGGACGGCTTCGTGGGCGGCCCCGCCGGCGAGATGGACTGGGTCACGTTCCCCTGGACCGACGACATCAACGCCCACGTCGCGGCGCTCTGGGAGCCGGTCGACACCATCGTGCTGGGCCGCAAGCTGGCCGAGGGCTTCATCCCGGCCTGGGAGTCGCGGCCGGCGGGCGAGACCGAGGAGGGCATCGACAAGATGATCAACACTCCGAAGGTCGTCATCTCCCGCAGCCTCACCGAGTCGCCCTGGAAGAACGCCGTCGTGGCGGGCGGCGACCCGGCCGAGACCGTCGAGGAGCTGAAGGCGAAGCCCGGCGGCGACGTGATGGTGGCCGGCGGCGCCTCGATCGGCCGGCAGCTGATCTCGCGGGGGCTGATCGACGAGCTGCACCTGTTCGTCAACCCGGTCGCGATCGGGGCCGGGCTGCCGCTGTTCCCGGCGGGCGAGGGTTACCACCGGCTGCGCCTGGCCGGCGCGCGCGCGTTCGACTGCGGCGTGGTGGGCCTGCACTACGAGCCGGAACGGTCCTGAGAGGTCCGCCCTTCACCGTGGCGGGCCGTGAACCGCGGAAGGCGAAAGAGAGCACGTGCCCGGGAATGGCCTCCCGGGCACTTCGCTTTTGGTCAGAACGTCGCTGACCAGGAGATAGTCCGGCCGTCAATGACGTGAAAGCGAAGGCCCGGGAGAATGGCGGTCAGTCCATCTCGACGGCGGCCTGGGCGAACTGGGCGGAGTAGAGGCGGGCGTAGGCGCCGTCCGCCGCCAGGAGGGCCTCGTGGGTGCCCTGCTCGACGATTCGGCCCTCCTCCATGACCAGAATGAGGCTGGCGTCGCGGATCGTGGACAGGCGGTGGGCGATCACGAAGCTGGTCCGGCCCTCGCGCAGCGAGCTCATCGCCCGCTGGATGAGCACCTCGGTACGGGTGTCGACCGAGCTGGTGGCCTCGTCCAGGATGAGGATCGCCGGCTCGGACAGGAACGCGCGGGCGATCGTGATGAGCTGCTTCTCACCCGCGCTGACCGTGGCGCCCTCCTCGTCGATCACCGTGTCGTAGCCGTCGGGCAGCGTGTGGGCGATGCGGTCGACGTGAGCGGCGCGGGCGGCGGCCTCGATGCGCTCGCGGGTGGCGCCCTCGGCCCCGTAGCCGATGTTCTCGGCGATCGTGCCGCCGAACAGCCAGGTGTCCTGGAGCACCATGCCGATGTCGGCGCGCAGCTCCTCCCTGGACATCTCGGCCGTGTCGACGCCGTCGAGGGTGATGCGGCCGCCGGTCACCTCGTAGAACCGCATGATGAGGTTGACCAGGGTCGTCTTGCCCGCTCCCGTGGGGCCGACGATGGCCACGGTCTGGCCGGGCTCCACGGTCAGCGACAGGTTCTCGATCAGCGGCCGGTCGGGGGCGTAGCGGAAGGAGACGTTCTCGAACGCCACGCGCCCCCGCAGCTCGGCGGGACGGGCGGGCTCGGCCGGCTCGGCCGACTGCTCGGGGGCCTCCAGCAGCTCGAAGACCCGCTCGGCCGAGGCGACGCCCGACTGGACGAGGTTCGCCATGCCGGCCACCTGGGTCAGCGGCTGGCTGAACTGCCGGGAGTACTGGATGAACGCCTGCACGTCGCCCAGCGAGATCGCGCCCGAGGCCACCTTGAACCCGCCCACGACGGCGACCAGCACGTAGTTGACGTTGCCGATGAACATCATCGCCGGCTGGATGAGGCCGGAGATGAACTGGGCGCGGAAGCTGGAGGCGTACAGGGCCTGGTTGTGCTCCTCGAAGGTGGCGACGGCCTCCTGCTGGCGGCCGAAGATCTTGACCAGGGTGTGGCCGCCGTACATCTCCTCGATGTGGCCGTTGAGCTTGCCGGTGGACGACCACTGCTTGACGAACTGCGGCTGCGACCGCTTGCCGACGACGGTGGTGACGTAGACCGACACGGGCACCGTGACCAGGGCGATGAGCGCCAGGACCGGCGAGATCCAGAACATCACCACCAGCACGCCCACGACGGTCAGCACCGAGGAGATGAGCTGGCTCATGGTCTGCTGGAGGGTCTGGGCGATGTTGTCGGTGTCGTTGGTGGCGCGGCTGAGGATCTCGCCGCGCGGCTGGCCGTCGAAGTAGCTGAGCGGCAGCCGCCCCAGCTTGGCCTCGATCCGCTCGCGCAGCCGGGACGCCGCCCGCTGGACGATGGTCGTCGTGAGCCGGAACTGCGCGATGCCGAGCAGCGCCGCCACCACGTAGATGGCCAGCACCCAGCCCAGGACGTGGGCCAGTGCGGTGAAGTCGATGCCCTGGCCGGGCACGACGTTCATCGAGGCGACCATGTCGGCGAAGTTGTCCTCGCCCTTGGCGCGCAGGCCCGCCACGGCCTGCTCCTTGGTGAGCCCGGGGGTCAGCCGGGCGCCGATGATGCCGGAGAAGATCAGGTCGGTGGCGTGGCCGAGGATCTTGGGCCCGGTGACGGCGAGCGCGACGCTGGCCGTGCCGAGCGCCAGCACGACGCCGAGCATCGCGCGTTCGGGCCGCAGCAGGCGCAGCAGCTTGCGCAGCGTGCCGCCGAAGTCGAGCGCCTTCTCGGCCGGGCCGGCCATCATCCTGCCCGGCCCGAAGGCGGGCTGCGGGCGGCGCGCGGGAGCCTGGGCGGTCATGCCGCGGCCTCCTGTTCGGTGAGCTGGGACAGCACGATCTCGCGGTAGGTCGGGCAGGTCTCCATGAGCTCGGCGTGGTCGCCGCTGCCCACCACCCGCCCCTCGTCGAGCACGAGGATGAGGTCGGCGTCGCGGATGGTGTTCACCCGCTGGGCGACGATGACGATCGTGGCGTCGGCGATCTCCTCGGCCAGGGCGGCCCGCAGGCGGGCGTCGGTGGCGTAGTCGAGGGCGGAGAAGGAGTCGTCGAACAGGTAGATCCCGGGCCGGTGCACGAGGGTCCTGGCGATGGCCAGGCGCTGGCGCTGGCCGCCGGAGACGTTCGTGCCGCCCTGGGAGATCGGCTCGTCCAGGCCGCCGGGCATCGCCTCGACGAACTCGCGGGCCTGGGCGATCTCCAGGGCCCGCCACAGCTCCTCGTCGGTGGCGCCGGGCCGGCCGTAGCGCAGGTTGGAGGCCACGGTGCCGGAGAACAGGTAGGGCGACTGCGGGACCAGGCCGACCGCGCGGGACAGCGCCGCCGGGTCGAGGTCGCGGACGTTGACGCCGTCCACCAGCACGTCGCCGGCGGTCGCGTCGAACAGCCGCGGGACGAGGTTGAGCAGCGTGGTCTTGCCGCTGCCGGTGCTGCCGATGATCGCGGTGGTCCGGCCCGGCCGCGCGGCGAAGCTCACCCCGCACAACACCGGGTCCTCGGCGCCCGGGTAGCGGAAGTCGACCGACCGCAGCTCCAGCTCGCCCCGGTGGCCGTCGGGCGTGACGGGGTTCGCGGGCGGGTGAACGGTCGGGTCGGTGCCGAGCACGTCCTCGATGCGCTCGGCGCAGACCTCGGCGCGCGGGATCATCATGAACATGAACATGGCCATCATCACCGACATCAGGATCTGCATCAGATAGGAGATGACCGCGGTCAGCGCGCCGACCTGCATGGCGCCGTCGGCGATGCGGTGGCCGCCGAACCAGATGACGGCGACGCTGGAGACGTTCACGACCAGCATGACCGAGGGGAACATCAGCGCCATCAGCCGGCCGACCCGCAGCGAGACGTCGGTGAGCCGGTCGTTGGCCACGCCGAAGCGCTCGCGCTCGTGCCGGTCGCGGACGAACGCCCGGATGACCCGGATGCCGGTGATCTGCTCGCGCAGCACCTGGTTGATCCGGTCGATGCGCTCCTGCATGGTGCGGAACAGCGGCCGCATCCGCCAGACGACCAGTCCGACGATGACGATCATCACCGGCAGCACGACGAGCAGCAGCGACGACAGCGCGGTGTCCTGGCGCAGCGCCAGCACGATGCCGCCGACGCACATGATCGGCGCGGCCACCATCATCGTGAACGTCATCAGCACGAGCAGCTGCACCTGCTGCACGTCGTTGGTGGTCCGGGTGATCAGCGACGGCGCCCCGAACCTGTTCACCTCCTGCGCCGAGAAGCCCTGCACGCGGTGGAAGATCGCGGCGCGCAGGTCGCGGCCCAGGGCCATCGACGTCCTGGCGCCGTAGTAGACGGCCACGATCGAGCAGACGATCTGGACGAGCGTCACGCCGAGCATCACCAGCCCGACGCGCATGATGTAACCGGTGTCGCCGGTGATGACGCCGTGGTCGATGATGTCGGCGTTGAGTGTGGGGAGATAGAGCGTGGCCAGTGTCTGCACGAACTGGAAGAGGACCACGAGGGTGATCTCCTTCCCGTACGGCCTGAGCTGGACCCGCAGCAGGCGCAGCAGCATCAACGGACGCTTTCTGTGATGGGGGTGCGGTAGGAGGGCAGCAGCAGCCCGTCGAGCAGGACGGAGACGAGCTCCTCGTCGTCCATGTCGCCGAAGTCGTCGGACAGGCCGAAACCGCGGTGGACGCTCACCGAGACGAGCATGAGCAGCAGTTGCGCCGTGGCCATGGGCGAGCGGCGCAGATGGTCGCGGTCGGGCTCGACGAGGGCGGCGATCGCGGCGGTGATGCGGGCGCGGCTGTCCAGCATGTGCTCGCGGAACTCGGCGTCCTCGGCCATGAGCTCGCGGGGCACGGTGAAGATGTTGACGTTGGCCTTCATGCCGGCCCGCAGCAGCGCCGCCACCTCACGCAGCCGGGCGCGCAGCCCGGCGGTGGCGCCGATGGCGGCGAGCGCTTCCTCGGCCGGACGGGGGTCGAAGGCGCTCATCAGGGCCGCGCGCAGCAGCGTGGCCTTGTCGGGGAAGACGCCAAAGATCGTGCCCTCGGCCACGCCCGCGGCCTCGGCGATCTGGCGGGTGCTGACGGCGGTGCCGTGCGCGCGCAGCAGGGGGACGGTGGCCTCGATGAGGGCGGCACGGCGGTCTTCGGGCGCCATCGCGGGCACCCGTCGCCTCTTGGTCATGCGGACGAGCGTAATGAGTGAGTACTCGCTCGTTCAAATCATTATTTGCCGGACATGTGGATGGGCAGGTCAGCCCGCCGGCTTGTCGTCGGCCAGGTTCTTGAGCCACACGCCGGCGCCCCGCATGAGCACGTCCAGCTCACGGCGCAGTTCGGCGTTCTCGCGGCGCAGCCAGAGCAGCTCGTCCCGCTCCTCCAGGGAGAGCACGCCCGTTTCCGCCGGCTGGACCGGTCGCGGGTGGTGGCGGCCCTCGGGGGCCGGGTCGTGCGTGCGGAACGCGTCCTCCCAGGGGCCGAGGACGTCCGCGGCGGCCGGGGCGGGCCCGGCCACCGGGGCCGGGGCGGGGGTCGCGGCGGGGGGCGCGGCGGGGGTCGCGGCGGCGACAGGGGCCGGGGCGTCGGCGATCCTGGTCTTCGGCAGTGTGAGGGTGACCAGCGCGGCGACCACCGCGACGCCGCAGCCGATCAGCAGGGCGGTGCGGAAGCCGGTCTCCGAGGGCAGCGTGTGGCCGCCGACCGTCACGGTGAGCTGGGCCAGGACGACGCCGATCACGGCGGCGCAGACCGAGGTGCCGATGGAGCGCATCAGGGTGTTGAAGCTGTTGGCGGAGGCGGTCTCGCTCCTCGGGACCGCGCCCATGATGAGGGCGGGCATCGCGCCGTACGCCAGGCCGACCCCGGCGCTGCCGACGCAACCGGCGATCATCAGGCCCCAGCTCCAGCCCATCAGGCCGAGCGCGGTGCCGTAGCCGGCCGCGATGACCAGCGCGCCGACGAACAGGCTGGTCTTGGGCCCGCGGGCGGCCGACAGCCGGGCGCCGAGCGAGGAGACCGCCATCATCATCAGCCCGGACGGCGCCATCCAGAGCCCGGCGGCCAGCATCGACTGGCCCAGGCCGTAGCCGAGCGCCGCGGGCAGCTGCAGGATCTGCATGAGGACCAGCGACTGGGCGTACATGGCGAAGCCGACGAGGATCGAGGCCACGTTGGTGAGCAGCACCTGGGGGCGGGCGGTGGTGCGCAGGTCCACGAGGGGGTCGCGGACGCGCAGCTCCCACAGCCCCCACAGCAGGGCGAGCAGCACCGCGCCCCCGAGCAGCCCGAGGGTGGCGCCGCTCGACCAGCCCCAGTCGCCGCCCTTCGACACGCCGAGCAGCAGGCAGACCAGCGCCGCGCCCAGGCCGAACGCGCCGACCAGGTCGAGCCGGCTCCGGACGGCGGCGGCGGGCGTGGCCGGGACCAGCAGCCAGATCAGCACCCCGACCAGCACGCTCAGCGCGGCCGAGCCCCAGAACAGCACCCGCCAGTCGGCGTACTCGGCGACCGCGGCCGAGATCGGCAGCCCGAGCGCGCCGCCGATGCCCATGGACGAGCTCATCAGCGCGATGGCCGGGCCGACCCGCTGGGGCGGCAGCAGGTCGCGCAGCGCGCTGACGCCGAGCGGGATCATGCCGACGCCCAGCCCCTGGAGACCGCGTCCGGCGATCATGGGGATCAGGGAGCCGGACAGCGCGCACACCACCGACCCGGCGACGAGCGGCACCGAGCAGACGAGCATCATGGTGCGCTTGCCGTAGAGGTCGCCGAGCTTGCCGATGACGGGGGTGGCGACCGCGCCGACCAGCAGCGTCACGGTGATCACCCATGACGTGTCGGCGGCGCTCGCGTGCAGCAGCAGCGGCAGCCGGCCGATGAGCGGCACCACCAGCGTCTGCATGAGCGAGCCGACGATGCCGGCGACCGCGAGCACGCTGACGATCCCGCCGCCGGAGCGCGGGCTGGGCGCGGAATGCACCATTAATCCCCCTATTGTCCGAATGCACCCTACACAGGATGTGCCCCCTGCACAACCTGTGCGCCCTGCACATCGGCCTGGTCACGGAAGGGGCCCTGCGCCGAGAGGGCAGGTCAGCCGCGGTCGCGGGCGCCGCCGTCGAGGACCTGGTCGATGTGGGCGGCGAGCTCGACGTCGCGCTCGGTGACCCCGCCGGCCTCGCCCGTCGAGAGCCGGAAGCGGATGCCCTCCGCCGTACGCTCGATCTCGGCCTGGTGCCCCAGCGTGGCGCCCTCGTTGTGCACCGCCTCGCTCAGCCAGCCGTAGCTGTCGGGCGTGATCGGCACGTCCTTGACCAGGGCGTCGCCGTCCCGCCGCCAGCCCTCCAGCGCCGCCAGGGCGGTGTCGATGTCCTCGTCGGTCAGGCGCTCGGCCATGTTGCCCCCCAAGTCGTCGGCTTCCCGACGCTCGGCTACCACCGATGGGCCGCTTCACACCCGCCATTTCCTCTATAGCGTGTAGTACTACGATCCGTAGAGGAGACGTGGCATGCGAGTGCCGGTGACGGACGGCCGTGAGGTCGTCGTGCTGGAGGCCCGCGCCTCGGCGGTCGCCGCGAACCTGCTCGCGGGTCGGGCCCGCGGACGCTCACGCAGAGCGAGCCCCTGATGCGGCCGATGGCCGCCGTCCCGCCGCGCCTGGCGGCGCCGGGTTTCGGACGTCTGCCGCGCGCGCTCAGCGACCGGATCTGACACTCGGAGCGCACGCCTGCGCCGTTTCTGACATAGGGGTTGACGCCGCCGGAACGCCAGCCACCGCCGCCGAGCCCCTGACAGGCCGGTAATCACAAGATCGTTTATATAAATGCTTGAATTACAGCATTTACGACCTGACTTACTACGCATTTCGGGCAAGTCATTTCTGTCATGACGTACAAACTGTTTGCCGAAACACGGTGAAATGTGATCAGTTTACGGACGTGAGAGATTTTCTCATTGTCGGGGGCGGCGTCGCGGGCGCCTGTGCGGGGTTCTTCCTCGCCAGGTCAGGCACCGTGACCCTGCTCGAAGCCGAGCAGGTCACCGGCCACCACTCGACCGGACGGTCGGCGGCGCTCTTCTCGGAGTACTTCGGCAACGGCGCCGTCCGGGCTCTCACGGCGGCGAGCAGGGACTTCCTCGCCGCGCCTCCACCGGGTTTCGCCGACGTCCCGCTGCTGAGCCCGCGCGGCGTGCTCGCGCTGTGCCCGCACGGCGGCGAGAAGCTGTTCGACGAGGTGCTGGCCGAAGGGCGGCGGGCCCCGACGCCGGCGGTGGAGATCGACCCCGCCGAGGCTTCGGAGCACTGCCCGATCCTGCGTCCTGGCCGGTTCAGCAGGGCGATGCTCAAGCCCGGCGCGATGGACATCGACGTGGACGCCCTCCACCAGGGCTTCCTGCGCGGCATCAGGGCGCGCGGCGGCCAGGTGGTCACCTCCGCCCGGGTCCGGGCGCTGTCGCGCACGGGCGGCGTCTGGCGGGCGGTCACCGACGCGGGCGAGCACGCCGCGCCGATCCTGGTCAACGCGGCCGGGGCGTGGGCCGACGAGGTCGCCGGGCTGGCCGGGGTGCGGCCGGTGGGCCTGCGCCCGCTGCGCAGGACCGCGTTCCTGGTGGACCTGCCCGAGGGGACGGACGCCCGGTCCTGGCCGATGGTCACCGACGTGGCGGACACGTTCTACGTCAAGCCCGAGTCCGGGCGGCTGCTGGTCTCCCCCGCCGACGCCACGCCCGTCCCGCCCTGCGACGCCCGCCCCGACGACCTGGACGTCGCCGTCGGCGTGCGGCGCGTCCAGGAGGCCACGACGCTGGAGATCCGCAGCGTCCGGCACGCCTGGGCGGGGCTGCGCAGCGAGGTGGCCGACGGGACGCCGGTGATCGGGCCGGAGCCCGGCGCGCCGGGGTTCGTCTGGCTGGCCGCCCTGGGCGGCTACGGGGTGCAGACGTCGCCCGAGGCGGGCCGGATCGCCGCCGCCGCGGCGACGGACGGGGCCGCCGAACCGGCGTACGCGCCGGGCCGGCTCCGGAACGACTTGGAACGCCTATGAGGAAGGCGACGGGGGCGTGTGAGGCAAAGGGGCCGGTCGCCGTTCGTACATTCCTGACAGAGAGGTGGAGATGACCGGCAACACCCGCGGCTTCACCGGCCGGGCGGTCGACTTCGGCCCGTTCCGTCCCGTCCCGGCGTTGATCGAGGAGCAGACCGACCGGTGCCCGGAGCGGCCGGCGGTCACCTACGACGGCAGGACCCTCACCTACAGGCAACTGGACGACCTGGTCAACGGCCTGGCGGCGACGCTGGCCGGGCACGGCGTGGGCAAGGGCGACGTGGTCGCCGCCCTGCTGGTCAACTCGCTGGAGCTGCCGGTCGCGTACCTGGCGCTGATGAAGCTGGGCGCGGCGTTCGTGCCGCTCGACCCGTCGTGGCCGGTCGAGCGCGTGCGCGACACGCTGGACGTGCTGCCGGACGGGCCGATCCTGTGCGCGGGCGGCGAGCCGCTGCCGCCGGGCGCGGCCGATCGGGCGGTGATCGTCGGGATCGACACGATCGTCCCGACCGCCGAGCGCCCGGCGGTCGAGCTGGGCCCGGACGACCTGGCGTACGGCTACTTCACCTCCGGCACCACCGGCACCCCCAAGTGCGCGATGAACCGGCACGGCGGCCTGGCCAACCGGCTGCGCTTCATGACCCGCTACTTCGCCGCGACCGGCGACGACGTCGTGCTGCAGAACAGCAGGCACACCTCCGACTCCGCGCTGTGGCAGCTGTTCTGGCCGCTGACCACGGGCGGGCGCACGGTGCTGCCCGTGCAGGGCGACTTCCTCAACCTCCGGCACACCATCGACCTGATCGCCCGGTACGGCATCACCACCGCCGACTTCGTCTCCAGCGTCTTCAACGCCCTGGTCGCCATCGTGGACGGCGACGCCGCCGCCCTGCGCGCGCTGTCGTCCCTGCGCCGGCTCGTCGTCGGCAGCGAGGCGGTCAGCCCGCGCGCGGTGCACCGCCTGATGGCCCTGCTGCCCGGCCTCGACCTGACCAACGGCTACGGCCCCACCGAGGCGTCGATCGGGATGGTCTTCCACCGGGTGTCGGCGGCCGACGGCGACGCGGTCCCGCTGGGCCGCCCGATCGACAACTGCTACGCGGTCGTGGTGGACGACGAGCTGCGCCCGGTCCCGCCCGGCACGACCGGCGAGATCGCGATCGGCGGCGCCTGCCTGGGCGTGGGCTACCTGGGCGACCCGGCCGCGACGGCCAGGGCGTTCGTCGGCAACCCGTTCCCCGGCGAGATCCCGGGCGAGCGCCTCTACCTCACGGGCGACCTCGGCCACCTGGACGACGACGGCCGCCTGTTCTTCGCCGGCCGCAAGGACTTCCAGGTCAAGATCCACGGTGTGCGCATCGAGCTGGGCGAGATCGCCGCGGCGGCGCAGCGCTGCCCCGGCGTGCTGCAGGCCGAGGTGCTGGTGGCCGAGCAGGCGGGCGTCAAGGCGCTGGCGCTGTTCGCCTCCGGCAGGGGCCTGACCGAGGCCGCGCTGGCCGCCGAGCTGCGCCGCACGCTGCCGCGGACCAGCGTCCCCCGCTACTTCTTCCCGCTGGCCGAGATGCCGCTGCACGACAACGGCAAGGTGGACCGCGGCCGGCTCCAGGAGATCCTCGACGGGCGGCTGGCCGAGGACACCGCGCTGCTGGCCGAGAGCGCGCCGACCGCGTGCCTGGGCGACCAGGTGCTGCGGGCGATGCGCTCGGCGCTGGGCTGGCCGGGCCTGACCCCCGAGACGCACTTCGCCGAGTCGGGCGGCGACTCCATCCAGGCCCTGTCCGTGGTCCACATGATCACCGCCGAGACCGGCGTGCGCGTGGACGTCAAGGACCTGTACGACCACCCGACGGCCGGCGCGCTGGCCCGGCTGATCGAGCGGCGGCGGCAGGACCACGAGGCCATCGAGGAGGAGTCGGTGCTGATGGCGCGCGACTCCGTGGTGCCCGACGGGGAGCCCATCCGGCGGGCGTCCAGGCCGGAGCGGCTGCGCACGGTGCTGGTCACCGGGGGCACCGGGTTCGTCGGCAGCCGCCTGGTGCACGAGCTGCTGAGCCGCGGCGGGCTGCGGGTGTGCTGCCTGGCGCGGGCGGCCGACGACGAGGCGGCCACGGCCCGGGTCGTCGCGGCGCTCGCCGAGCGGGGGTTGTGGGAGCCGCGCTTCGCCGACCGGCTGGAGGGCTACGCGGGCGACCTGTCCTTACCCGGCCTCGGGCTGGACGGCTCCACCTGGGAGCATCTGGCCCGAGCCTGCGACCTGGTGCTGCACAACGGCGCGATGGTGAACTTCCTGTTCGACTACCGCGCCCACCGTCAGGCCAACGTGCGCGGCACGATCGAGCTGGTGCGGCTGGCGATGGCCCACCACCCGGTGCCGCTGCACTACGTCTCGACGCTGGGCGCGCTGCAGACGGAGGCGCTCCACAGGGGCGAGCGCGTCCCGGAGGACTGCGACCCGGCGCTGGCCAGGCCGCCGGGCGGCGGGTACAGCCGGTCGAAGTGGATCGCCGAGCGCTACCTGGCCGAGGCCCGGCGCCGGGGCGCGCTGGTGACCGTGCTGCGGCTGGGCGAGATCATGCCGAGCGCCGACAACGGCTATCCGAACCCGGTCGCCTTCACCCACCTGCTGCTGTCGGCGTTCGTGCGGCTCGGCGTGCGTCCGGACGTCGCCACGCGCACCGACTACACCCCGGTCGACTACGTCGCCGCGCGGGTCGGGGCGGCCGTGGCCGATCCCGAGGTCTGGGGCCGTACGCTGCACGTCTTCCGCGCCGAGAGCGTCCGCATCGACGACGTGCCGGCGCGGGCGGGCGTGCCGGTCACGCCGATCCCGTGCGGCGACTTCGCGCGGCTCGTGCGCGAGACCGGCCGGGCGAGCGGGGACCGCGAGCTGATCACGCTCGCCTCCCTGCTGCCCGCCGCGGCGGACGAGGAGGAGCTGCGCCGGGCGTTCGGCGGGCTGCTCACCGACAACCCCGCGCTGTTCCGCAAGGACGAGTGCCACAGGCTCGAACAGCGATGGCGGCTCGGCGAGGGCACCCTCGACGGCCCGATCGCCGCCTACCACGCCCGGCTGGCGGGCACGGCCGGGCAGCGGGTGCCCACCGGTTGATCAGGAAAGGTCAGGAATGCGCTACCGCAAGATGGGAAACCTCGGCTGGGAGGTCAGCGAGGTCGGCTACGGCATGTGGGGCATCGGCGGCGGCCCCGGCGGCTTCACCGGCTGGGACTACGACGTCGCCCCCCGGTGCCTCGACGAGGCCGTCGAACTGGGCTGCACCTTCTTCGACACCGCCTGGGTCTACGGCCGCGGCGTCAGCGAGCAGCTGCTCGGCGCGCTGCTGCGCCGCCACTCCGGCCACCGGCTGTACGTGGCCACGAAGATCCCGCCGAAGAACCGCGAATGGCCCCCGAAACCGGACGACACCCTCGACGACGCCTACCCCGCCGAGCACATCCGCGAGTACACCCACCGCAGCCTGGACAACCTGGGCGTCTCGCGCATCGACCTCATGCAGTTCCACACCTGGGAGGACCGCTGGGCCCGGGACGAGCGGTGGCAGGAGGCGATCAGGGACCTCAAGAGCGAGGGCCTGATCGACGCGGTCGGCATCAGCGTCAACCGGTGGGAGCCGGCCAACTGCCTCGCCGCGCTCGACACCGGCCTGATCGACGTCATCCAGGTGATCTACAACATCTTCGACCAGGCGCCCGAGGACGAGCTGTTCGACCGGGCGCTGCGCGATGGTGTGGGCATCATCGCCCGGGTGCCGTTCGACGAGGGCACCCTCACGGGCACCCTGACCGCGGACAGCACGTGGCCGGAGGAGGACTGGCGCAGCACCTACTTCGGGCCGGAGAACCTGGGGCCGAGCGTCGAGCGGGCCGAACGGCTCAAGGCGGCGCTCCCGGAGGGGCTCTCGCTGCCGGAGGTCGCGCTGCGGTTCGTGCTGCACCACCCGGCGGTCAGCACGGTGATCCCGGGGATGCGCAGGCCGGCGCACGTGCGGGCCAACCTCGGCGTCTCCGACGGGCGTCCGCTCGATCCTGACCTGCTGAGCGAGCTGCGGCGGCACCGCTGGGACCGGGTGCCGGCCTGGTGGTCGGGGTGAGCGGGCCGCTGGTCGCCATGTGGGCGCACTCGCGCTCGGCCTCGACGGCGTTCCTGCGCATGATGATCGAGCGGGGCGACGTGGCCGTCCTGCACGAGCCGTTCCTGGCGCTGACCGAGGAGGGCTCGCTGACGCTGCCCGCGCCGGACGGCGGCGAGGTGACGGCCCGCTCGGAGAAGGACCTGCTGGTCCGGCTGGCCGAGCTGGCACGGTCGCGGCCGGTGTTCGTCAAGGAGGTGCTCGACTACGAGTACCCGCACCTGTTCAAGCATCCGGAAGACCTGGCGGGGATCGTCCACACGTTCATCGTGCGCGACCCGCGGCCGACCATCGCCTCGCACTACGCGATCAAACCGGCGGTGACCTGCGACGAGATCGGCTACGAGCGGCTGTTCCTGCTGCACGAGCTGGTCCGGGAGGCGACCGGCCGGCGGCCGCTGGTGATCCGCACCGAACGGCTGATCCGCGAGCCGGCGGCGGTCGTCGAGGAGTTCTGCGCCTACACCGGCCTGCCCTTCCTGCCCGGCTCGCTCAGCTGGGCCGCCGGCGACCGCCCGGAGTGGGGGCGGACCCGCCGCTGGCACCTGGACGCGAGCGGCAGCGCCGGGTTCGAGGACCGCGGCAACGTCTACGCCGCGACCGTGGACAACCATCCGGCCCTGCGGGCCTTCTACGACCACCACCTCCCCTTCTACCAGCGCCTCGTCCAGGACGAATAGGGAGCATCCATGTCAGAGTCACCGGGCCGGCTGTTCGCGCGGGCCTACGCCGAGGACCCCGGCCACGCGGAAGTGACCTTCGACTACACCATCACCGAGGCGCACGAGCCGACCAAGGACCGGCCCCGCCTGACCGTGCGCAACCTGCTCAAGGTCGTTCCCGTCGAGGGCGACACGGCCCGGTTCTGGACGGAGTCGCCGCCCGGCGAGGAGGAGCGGCGGTCGGTGCGCGACTCGGACGTGCGCCGCGAGGCGGCCTTCAGGTTCGGCATGTCGGAGGCCAAGGTGCATCCGATCCGGGCGTGGGTGCAGATCCCCGACGGCCTGGCCGCCGACCCGGACGCCCTGGCCACCTTCCTCGACTACCGCCTGCTGGTCCGGCTGGCCACGGCCGAGAACCTGGCCCTGACCACCGCCCTGCTCGGCCATCCGGAGATCGCCCGCCTGCCGTACGACGACTACGTCCACGGCGTGCTGTCGGCCTGCGACGAGGTCGAGCAGTCGGGCGCGACGCCGCACGCGATGATCGTCAACCCGCGCGACTACTACCACCGGCTGATCGGCCGGGGCGGGCTGCTGGCCGAGCTGGCCGAGGGCAACGGCATGAAGGTCAGCCGCAACCGGTGGGTCGCCCCCGGTGACGCCCTGGTCGGCGACATCTCCGTGGCGGCCAGACTGCTGGACGCGGGCCGCTCGGTGATCCGGGTGGCCGAGCCGCCGCCCGGCACGTTCGCCCGGCCGGGCGTGGCCGTCTGCGCGGAGGTGTACGAGGGCGTCGCGGTGCATCTGCCGGGGTTGTTCTACCTGGTCACCCCAGCCGGGGAAAGCACCGTATTTCCCACTTCATAGCAATCGAGTAGAACGAGAACGACGAAAGGCGGTGACCGTGTCGGACACGAGCCAGGAATACCGGCGCAATGGTTGGTGGCGCGACGAGACCTTTCTGGACGACTTACGCCGCAACATCGGTGCGTCTCCCGACAAGGCAGCACTGATCAGCCGGCGCGTCGCCGACGGTGTCACCGACGTCGTCACCTACGCCGAGCTGGGCGCGATGACCGACCGCATCGCGCACGGCCTGGTCCGGCTGGGCGTGCGGCCGGGCGACTTCGTCGCCATCCAGCTGCCCAACCGCAGGGAGACGCTGCCCCTCGCGCTGGCGTGCATGAAGGTCGGCGCGCGCATCGCCCCGCAGATGCCCATCTACCGGCACCGCGAGCTGGACTTCATGATCCGGCTGACAGAGGCGAAGCTGTTCGTCACCACGAGCCGGATCGGCCACCTGGACACGGCGGAGACGGGGATGACCCTGGCCAGGGAGATCCCGAGCCTGGAGCACGTGATCGTCGTCGGCGGCGACGGCCCGCCCGGCTCGCTCGACTTCGACGAGCTCCTGCTCAACCCGGAACCGGGCGACCCGGCCGACATCGAGGGCCGCGAGCTGGGCCCCGACGACCCGTTCCTCATCCTGTTCACCTCGGGCACGACCGGCGAGCCCAAGGGCGCCCTGCACAGCCAGAACACCCTGTACGCCGACATCAAGGGCTACGCGGAGGCGTTCGGGCTGGACCCGAGCCTGGTCATCATGACGGCCCAGACGTCGATGCACTACGTCGGCCTGGTGATGGCGTACCTGACGGCGCTGACGCTGGGCGGCACCGCGGTCACGGCCGACGCCTGGGATCCGGGCGTCTACCTCGACCTGATGTCCGACCACGACGTCACCATGTACTACGGCTCGCCGCCGTTCGCCCGGGAGATCAGCGAGGAGCAGGCGGCCCGGCCGCGCGAGCTGCCCAGCCTGAGCGTCTTCGTCTCCGGCTCGGCCCCCGTCCCGCCGCACCTGGTGGAACGGGTCACCGAGACGCTGGGCGTGCGCGTGTACGCGCTGTGGGGCATGACCGAGAACGGCGGCGTCACCATGACCAGGCCCGAGGACCCGCCCGAGCGGGCCGGCGAGAGCGACGGCACGGTCATCTCCGGCATGGAGGTGCGCATCGTCGACGAGGAGAACAAGCCGGTCGAGAAGGGCGAGATCGGCGCGCTCCAGGTCCGCGGCGCGGCCCAGTGCCTCGGCTACTACCTGCGCGACGAGATCTACGCCAAGTCGATCACCCCGGACGGCTGGTTCGACACCGGCGACCTGGCCCGCGACGACGGCTACGGCGGCGTGCGCATCTCCGGCAGGACCAAGGACGTCATCATCGCCAACATGTGCCTCAAGCTGCCGGTCAGCGACATCGAGGCGCTGCTCGGGCGGCATCCGGCGATCCGTGACATCGCCCTCATCGGCATCCCGGACCCGGCGCTGGTCGAGCAGGTGTGCGCCGTCGTCACGCCGTCGGGCGAGCCGCCCACGCTGGAGGAGTTGCGCGCCTACCTCAAGGAGGCCGGCGTGAACGACTGGTTCTGGCCCGAGCGCCTGGAGATCGTCGAGGAGATGCCGCGGACCGTCACCGGCAAGATCCGCAAGGTCGAGCTGCGGGAGCGGTTCGGCGCGGCGTCGGACTGAGGTGGCCGGTTCACGGGCGCTCCCGCTCGCCGTCCTGTGCGGGAGCGCCTTCCTCGGCGCGATCGACGTGCAGCTCGCGAACATCGCCTTCCCCGACATCCTGCTCAGCTTCCCGCGCAGCAGCCTGCCGGAGCTGTCGTGGGTGTTCAACGGCTACGCGATCGTGTTCACCGCGGCGCTGCTGCCGGCCGGCGGCCTGGCCGACCGGTTCGGCGCGCGGCGGGTGTTCCTGACCGGCCTCGCGGTGTTCGTGGTCGGCGCCGCCCTGTGCGCGGTCGCGCCGTCGGCCGGCGCGCTGATCGCCGCCCGGGTCGTGCAGGGCGTGGGCGGCGGGGTGATCACGCCGCTGACGCTCGCGCTGATCCTGCCGTACTACCCGCCGGAGCGCCGGGGCACGGCGATCGGGCTGTGGAGCGCGGCGCAGTCGGTGGCGACGGCGTCGGGGCCGTCGCTGGGCGGCATGCTGGTCGGCGTCTGGGACTGGCGGACGGTGTTCTTCCTGCACCTGCCGGTCGGGGTGGCCGTGCTGGCGGGCGCCTGGCGGATCGTGCCCAAGCGGGCGGGTGAGACGGCCACGTCCCGGCTGCCGGACATCGCCGGGCTGCTGCTGCTGGTGGGGGCCATCGGGCTGCCCTCGCTGGCGATCGTGCAGAGCGACGCGTGGGGGCCGGGCAGCCCCGGCACGATCGCGGCGCTGGTCGCGGGCGTCGTCGTGGCCGTGCTGTTCGTCCGGCGGGCGCGCACGCATCCCGCGCCGATCGTGGACCTGGGCGCGTTGCGGGCGCGCGGCACGCAGCGGGCCAACCTCGCGATGTTCCTGGTCGGGCTGGTGATGTTCGCGCTGCCGCTGGCCAACATCCTGTTCCTGACCGGGATCTGGGGGTACTCCGTGGCCGCCGCGGGGCTCGCCGTCACGCCGGGGGCGCTCGCCCAGGTGCTGACCGCGCCGCTCGCCGGGCGGCTGGCCGCCAGGACCGGCCATCGCCTGCTCGCCCTGTGCGGGGTGGCGCTGCTGGCCCTGTCCACGGCGTACCTGGCGTTCGCGACGGGGGACGCCCCGGCGTACCTGACGGTGGTGCTGCCCGCGGTGGTGCTGTCGGGGGTCGCGGTGGCCGTGCTGATCACGTCGCTGAGCGGCGCGGCGGTGGCCGAGATCCCGCCCGCGCGGCTGGCCACCGGCACCGCCCTGTCGGTGACCTCGCGGGCCGTCGGGGCCGTCATCGGCGTCTCGGCGCTGGTGCTGGTGCTGTCGGGCGACCGGCTCGGGGCGATCGGGGCGTACCAGGGGGTGTGGCTGACGATGCTCGGCCTGTGCGCGCTGGTCGCCGTCGCCGCCGCCGGCCTGCGCGCCCCGCGGGCCGAGCCCGCCGCGCAACGCGCCTGACCGGCGCACGGCTTCAAGGGACGGGCCCGTCGGGTCAGTCGGGGGCGTAGGCCAGGACGTGGTCGTGCAGCAGGCGGCCGGCCCGCGGGTCGTCCCGCTCGAACGCCTCCACCAGGGGTTCGTGGTCGGCCGCGTTCTCGTGCGGCCGCATCCGGAACAGCCGGATCGACACGTGCGTCCAGACCTCGACGCCGAGCGACTCCCACACCGACGCCAGCAGCGCGTTGCCGGACGCCGCGACGATCTCCCGGTGGAAGGCGACGCCGTGGCGGACCTGGTCGTCGAGGGAGCCGGCGGCCGCGGCGGCGTGCAGGCGGGCCACGTGGGCGCGCAGCGCGGCCACCGGCGGCCGGCCGAGGCGGGTGGCGGTCTCCTCCAGCCCGGCCCGGACCTGGTAGACCTCCCGCAGGTCGTCGAGGGTGAAGCCGCGCACGCGGGCGCCGCGGTTGGGCGCCGACTCGACCAGCCGGAGCGCCTCCAGCTCGCGCAGCGCCTCGCGTACGGGGGCCTGGCTGACCTGGAGCTCGGCGGCCAGGCGGCGCTCGACGATGCGCTCGCCGGGCTCCCAGCGGCCGCTGATCAGGCCGTCGAGCAGCACTTTCCTGATCTCCTCGCGCAACGGCGGCCGCACCACGGGCTCCACAGATAATCCTTTCATCGGATGATCGATCATATGGTGTTTAATGGAAGCATGGAGAAAGACCTGGATCCACAGGAGACCGCCGAATGGCTCGAATCGCTTGAGGCGGTCCGGCGGGCGGCCGGTCCCGATCGGGCCGATTACCTGCTGCGCAGGCTCGCCACGAGCACGCGCTATCTCAACACGGTGCCCACCGCCGAGGAGCCCGCCTACCCCGGCGACCTGGAGCTCGAAGAACGCGTCGCGGCCTACGACCGGTGGAACGCCGCCGTCATGGTCAGCCGGGGCAGCAAGCTCGGCCTCGGGGGCCACCTGGCCACCTACGCCTCGGCCGCCTGGCTGTACGAGGTCGGCTTCAACCACTTCTTCCACGGCACGGACGACCAGGTCTTCTTCCAGGGGCACGCCTCCCCCGGCATCTACGCGCGGGCCTTCCTCGAAGGGCGCCTGAGCGAGGAGCAGCTCGACCTGTTCCGGCGCGAGACGCAGGGCGGGCTGCCGTCGTACCCGCACCCGAGGGCGATGTCGGGCTTCTGGCAGTTCCCGACCGTGTCGATGGGCATCGGCCCGCTCAACGCGGTCTACCAGGCACGCTTCAACCGCTACCTGCACAACCGCGGCATCAAGGACACCTCGCACAGTCATGTCTGGGCCTTCCTGGGTGACGGCGAGATGGACGAGCCGGAGTCCACCGCGGCGCTGACGC
>NZ_JBSGCE010000102.1:0-21409 GCF_053601695.1 Nonomuraea sp. NPDC004702 | reverse complement strand
GCCGCCGGGTACGGTCGGAATTGATGGCGCCAACCGCTGGCCTCGACGAGGAGGTCGCGCCGCCGACCGTCCATGAGATGGAACTCGAACCGGCCTCGCGCGAGTGCGATAGCGAAGTCCAAGATGGCGAGCTCGGCGACGGAGACCGAAGCGAACACGCCCTTGTCGAACGCGGCACGAGCGGCGCGCCAGGCGACGACTGGATAGTCGTCGCCTTCGGCTACACACACGCGCACAAGCCGCAGAACGTGGGGTTGTCGAACCAGTCGCCGTGTTCGTCTGTGGCGCGCCTCCAAGGCGGGCCCGCCGTTGGACGGCTGGCACATCGGCACGCATTTCACCTGGCCAGAAGCCACACGGCTTCTCCCGAGTCTATGGCGGGCGGGATGATCAGGCTTCCACCTCAAGCACCCACGAACCTCAGGCCCGCGCGGCGGTCATCCCGGAGCCGGAGCGCCCCCGCCGGAGGCCGGTTATCGGAGATTGATGTCCATGGGGATGTTCGACAGGTACTTGCCGGTTCCGCCGCTGAACTGCCCGTGGTGCGATGTGTTGATGGACGATATCTGGCAGGGGCAGGATGGTCCGTGCCGCTCACTCGAATGGGTCCAGGGTGAGCAGCATTCTCGTGATCCGGGTCCGCGAGCTCGTCCGGAAAACCGCGAGGAGGCCGCGCTAGCCACTCTGCCGGAGGTCTTTGGCATCTACAACGAGTGCGAGGCCGGCCACTGGGTCGAAGCGGAGGGCAAGTGCGTGAATCGGACGTGGACAGAGACCCGCCTTCGGGGTGAGGACGAGTATCGCGAGAGAGTCGATGGCGGACGGGATGAACAGGCTTCCACCTCAGCCACCGGCGGAGCTCACAACCGACGCGACGATCATCCCGGAGCCTGAGTTCCTCATCGGAGGCATTGCCTAATCGCTCTCCTTGATCGCGTCGTGAAGGACGGCCGCCATCTCCGATTGCGGGCCCGCGGCGATCTCCTGCATCCTTCGTACGCCGGATTCGCTGAGACGGATGCCGTTGGCAGCCCCCACAAGAGAGCGTGTGCGATTTCGTCCTGGACCGCCGGGTGGTCTTCGTGCTCCAACTGCGCGATCAGGATCCTCCCTAGGTGCGTGCCGTCCTCGCCTTGGGTGAGGACGAAGCCGAGCCACTCGCCAACATATGCGGCAGCGGTTGCGCGTAGGTCAGGGTCGTCAGCGGACAGGTTGGCGTTCGGCATCGTTCACTGCGACATCCTCTGGCGGCGGTGTGGCGCTCAGGTCGGCGGGGTTGGTGGGTCCGTGGTGCGGTGATGCCTCGCGCGGCGCCCGCCCCGTGACCGGTCCCCAGGCGCAGCGCGGAGCAGTAGCGATGGCGCGGGGCGTACGGCGGCACGGCGCGCCGCCGCTTGATACCTACAAGAACTATTCGGCAGAGCGCGGGCTATGCTTCGCGATCTTCTGAGCCTCGGCGATGAGTTCGACAAGGTCGGCCACGAGTTTCGGACAGGCAGCGATCGTCGCACGGATGTCACGCTGTGCGGGCTACCGAGCCGTTCATCCTATTTCCGCGGGTCAGGAGGGTTGGCCGGCCAAGATGGACCCTGTGGCCTGCGGCCAGGCCCAGACCTCCGGCAGCCGGGCCGGGCCGGTAGGTGCGCCATCAGTCCTGCTCCGGAGAGCTGGGCAGAGAGGATGAAAAAGCTCAGTGCCCTATTACCAGCTCCACGCGCGTACACGTGCCTCCTCACTCTCGCGATAGGTGGCAGGTGTCGTTGAGCAGGAGGATTTCCTGCTTCGACCGCCCGTAGTGCACAATATTGATGGCGCAGTTGTCCGCAGCGATTCTTCGATAGAAACTCGCTGGCGCCCCTAGGACGTGTAGGACCGCGAGCCGCACAACGACATCATGTGTAAATACTGCTACAATATCATCTCCGATTTTTGAGATATCGTCCATCGCCTGGGCGACGCGACGCTGTACAGCGTCCAAGGTTTCGCGACCCGGCAGCGTCAATCGGGCCGGATCATTACGCCAGATGCGCCATTCCGACGGGTATTTTTCGGCGATGGCCGACTGTGTCATACCCTCCCAGACGCCCATCCGCATCTCTCCAAAGCCCTCGTGCGTCACAATCTCGAGATTGAGGCGCTCCGCCAAAGGGCGGCCGGTCTGCCGCGCGCGAAGTAGCGGACTGGCGTAGATAGTACTGATCTTCTTGTTCGACAAGTGTCGGGCAACTGCCGCTGCGGCTTGGGCTTCGGCAGGATCAATACCCTCGTCGATCCACCCCATGTAGCGACCACGAGAGTTCGAGTCGGTGCGTGCGTGGCGAACGAGGAAAATTGTAGTCATTATCTCGACTTTCTTGTAGTCATTTATCGCGCATCAGACTGAAAATCTCGCCAATAGACAAGTTCGGCCAACGCTACGCCAAAGGAGCGGCAAAGAACTCGGCTGTTGGTTTTAGGTCTTTAAGAGAATGTCCGGCCTCGCGATCGAAGCGCATGGCGGTAGTCCCATTCCTACCCGGTGGGCCGGGAAGGTCACGAGCCGCTCTCATTCCGTCACCTCCCCGCCCGGTAGCCACCACACCAGCGGCACGGCGGTCGCGATCACCAGCAGCGTCACGGTGAAGCCCAGTGCGCTGGCCGAGCCGAAGAAGCCCTGTCCCCGCTGCTGGCGCCTCACCAGGTTCAGGATCCGCGCGTGTGGTCGCCGAGGCCGCCGCCGGTGAGGGCGGCCACGGAAAGAAGGCGGGCTCCCCGATCAGCGCCCCGATCCGATAGGTGAGCGAGCGATGACCGGGCTTGAGGCCCAGCGCACTCGCCTCTCCCGACGTCGGTCTGACCAGCCCGAGCAGCATGGCGTCATGGTCGTCTTTCCGTGCCGTTGAGCCCTAGCGAGCCGTAGATCTGTCCGGATTCGATCCGTAAGTTCAGATCACTGACAGCATGGATCTGCCCGAAAGACTTGGAAAGCATACTGGCGAGAATCGCGGTCACGTTACCCCAATCAGGCGTCCTAGCATCCTGTGTGGCCGACGGCTTCGCTTGCCAGACTGGCATAGGCACAGTCCCACGGCCAGGGGTCATTACGCGCTGTGTCACTCGGACGAAACCCAGATGCTAGCGTGCCGCGAGGGGATCTGACCGCGAGACAACCGGACAACGTGCTGTTTCGTGCCCGCGCCTATGCATCACCTCCAACGACGAAGTGTTGCGAGCACCGATTGAATCCGTTTCTCGTAGCTTCCAGGTGTGCCTGTACAGGTGTTTCCGCCGGACAGCGCGAAGGCCCGCGCGCATGTCTTTAGCCTGCCAGTACGGCGCGGTCCAGCCCAGGTGTTTGGTAGTGGCGAAGGCTATAAGGATCGTGGCGACTCCTGTCGCACTTACAGAAGTCCTGGGTGGTCCTGGGACGGTGGCCGCTCGATGCGGCGCAAGGCCGCCTCGGTCAGGCCGATCACTTCGCCTGCTCGCGCGCCGGTCACGGCCTGCTGGCCGCGGCGGAACATGGTCCAGGCGAGCATGAGCTCATCGTCAGCCTCATAGGCGAACGAGGCGGCCTGGTCGGTCCAGCGCAGCGCCTCGACCGGCTGGCCCGCATCCTCGCGCAGCCAGGCGGCGGACTCGGCGTAGCGGGCGGCCAGCTGTAACACCTTCAGCCGATCTTCGCCACGCGTGGGCGCCAGCAGTTCGGTCACCAGGCCAAGCTGCTCTCGTACGCCCGGGATGGTGTGGCGAGGGCCCAGCAGGTTGGCGCGCTGTACCAGCAGATGCCACTGGCTGGTCAGATGGTCCAAGACGTCACCCAGGTGTTCATCGGCCGGCAGCTGCGGCGCGCTGGCCGGCTGGGTGGCCCGCGGAGACCAGCGACGAGGATTCGTGCCGAACAGGGTGCCCACTGACACGTCCAGCGCACCACTGAGCAGCGTCCGGTACATGGGACGAGGCACGTTCCGGCCGGACTCCCAGTAGCGGATTACGCGTGCCAGATCGAGGGGCCTCGATCACGAGGCCGCGTGCCCCGCCAGGGCGTGAAGCCTGGTGACGAGCTGTTCCCGCGTCAGCTGCTTGTCCGCCCGAGCCGCGCTCAGCCGCTGCCACCACGCGAGCGTCCCACCCGTCGGTCACCTCGCCCTACGGAACTTGCCGCAGGAGGATTCTCCGCCTGATCGCCCCACACCAGTGCCTCCTCCTACACCCGCCCGCGCGCTGCCAGCCGCCTCGATGGAGACGGCCACCTCCCGCCTTGCCAGGCATCGTGAGCTTACGGGCGGCCGCCGCGGCTCACGGCTGACATGCCGCGTCAATCTCTCATCCATCCAGCTCAGGCGTGCTTTTAGTCATTCCTCGGCCGATGTGGCGGAATGTACCCCTTGTGAACCCCCCGCCGAAGAGTGAACCCCTTTTGAACACTGTTGCGACGGTGCCAGCCAAGCTTAGGTAGAGGGCACGAACTGCCGTCGATCAACGATCACGCGACCGTCGACGCCGCGTGTGAAATGTCGGCAGATTCCGCATGTGCGCCTCTCATCACCGTCTGGCAGGAGGAATCGCCCTTCATTACTCCTCATCGCTCCTGCCCGGTCTCCTTCCGCCAGCACCATGCTCCGCGCTGTGATGGGCCAGCGGATATCGCCCCGAACAAAAGAGAACGGGCCCGCCACACTCCATGTCGCGTTGAGTGTGGCGAGCCCTTGATCGGATGGAGGTCCGATCTGAATGACTACGGTAGTCGTGGATGCCACTGCCGCCCACCGCTGTTTTCGTATCGGCCCCCATAGGCAGCGCCGATGACCAGGCCGCCGGCCGCGACCACCGCGGCGAAGCAGGACTCGACAGCGTGGGGCACGCCATCACTGGGCAGGCAGCTGTCGCATGAGGAACGGGCGCTGGACCCGAACGTTCCCAACGTCGCCCGCATGAACGACTACTTCCTCGGCGGGATGAACCACTGGGCCGCCGACCGGGAGGCCGCCGAGCGGCTTCTCAACGTGTCGCCGTGGGCGCGCGAGGCCGCTCGCCGCAACCGCGCCTTCCTCGGGCGTGCGGTGGAGGCCGTCGCCGCCGGCGGCGTACGCCAGTTCATCGATATCGGCTCGGGCCTTCCCACGCAGAAGAACGCGCACGAGGTCGCTCAGCGCGTGCGGCCGGGCGCTTTCGTCGTGTACGTGGACATCGACTCGGTGGTGCTCGTGCGTGCCTGGGCGATCCTCGTCGGCGACGCCGGCACCGAGGTCGCCCAAGCGGACGTACGCGACATCGGCGCCATCCTGGACCATCCCGATGTTCGCGGGCTGATCGATTTCGGGCAGCCCATCGCGGTCGTCATGGTCGCCTCGCCGCGCTTCCTCGCCGACGCCGATGACCCGGCGGCCATCGTGGCCCCGCCGCGGGAAGCGCTCTCGCCGGCAAGCGCGCTGATCTTCAGCGATGCCCGCACCGACGGACTCGAACAAGGAGCCGCCAAGGAGACGTCCGCGGTCTTCTCCGGCGCGACCGCGACCATGACAGCCCGTTCGAGCGCCGGCGTCCGCGGCCTGTTCAGCGACGAGTGGACGTGGCGCGAACCTGGCCTGGTACTGGTTCATCGTTGGCAGCTCGATCCGGACGACAAGGCGCCGCCGCCTGAGATGGCCGCCAACTTCCTCGGCGGCGTAGCCATCCCACGCCGATACCAGCGGCGGGAAGCCGCGTGAGCGCCACCGTGGAAGACATCGCCTCACACGGCCGGGGCCACGAACCGGCCATGCCCGCCCTGTATGACCTGCGAACGGTTCTGGCCGACCATCATCTGGAAGCCTCGATCGTGTTCCGCGACGGCCAGCCCCATTTGCTCATCGACAAGGCATCGATGCTCGTGCGGCTGGACAGCGACCACTTCGCCTGGCGGCCGTCCAGCCCGCCTAGGTCAGCGCACTGGGCGGGGCGGCATGTGGCCAACGACATCGACGCCGCGGCCGCCGCGTTGTCCGCCGCCATCAACGAAGCTCTCGTCGGTCGCCTGACGACCCGGGCCATGGGGGAAGAGCTCGGCACTGGCGCACCAGACGAGCACGTGCCCCCCACCACTGGCCGACATGCCCTCACCGCACCAGCAGCTGACGCGCCCAGCTCGCGAGCGCACAACGCGAGCGCCGAATTCGAGCACGCCTGCGAAGCGCTGCGGTGCGGCACCCTGCGCATCCACGAGCTGTCCCTCGCCATGGCCACCGACGCCGAACGCGCCTCTCCGGCCCTGGCCGCCGGTGAGGCGCTGGCCGAGGCACTGAATTCCCCGTTCGACGACAGAGCCACCGCCATACCGATCAATCGCTGGGTGACGGCCATCGGGGTGTGCCGCGATGTGATCGCGCTGACCGACTCCACCCGTTTCGTATGGCTCCCCCCTATCCGCCCGGACGAGCCCGCGAAGCTGCGTGCCACGTGGGCCCTGCCAAACGCCGTCCGCCTCCTGAGCCGCGAAAGGGCGCGGATCACCGCTCCTCACGCGCCATCGGCGCCCACCTGAACGACAAGGCGGCAGGAGAGCTCCCCGCCGTCCCGCATGTCCCTGTTCGCGGCCCACGACGAACAACTCATCGTCGTGGGCGCGAACTTCACCGTGGGATGCCCATTTCCCACGCCGCCCCCTCCCTTCTGGAGATGTTCTTGAGACGAACGCTTTCAGTACTCGCATCGCTGTCTTTAGCTCTTAGCGGCTGCACGAACGCCGAAGCCCCGCGGCCGAACAAGCTAGAGAAGATCACCGTTGCCTATATGCCCGTCCCTGACAATGCCGCGTTGTTCATCGCCATGAAGCGCGGCTTCTTCGCCCAAGAGCGCCTGGAGATCGAGCCCAAGGAGATCAGAGGTCTCGCCGAGGCGGTCCCCAAGCTTCTTAGCGGGGCCTGGCAGTTCTCGCTGGCCAACTATGTGACATTCTTTCAGGTTGAAGAAAAGCAGCCTGGCAAGCTTCGATTGGTGGCCGACGCCTACGCGGCCAAGGAGAACACCTTCTCCCTGATGGTGAAGAAGGACTCGCCCCTGAAGAGTCTCAAGGACTTGCAGTGGAGCGGCAGTGGCCCCAAGAAACGTATCGGCGTGGCGACGCCCCAGTCGGTCGCGACGCTCACCACCGAGGTAACGCTCGCGACCGAGAAAAACCTCACCAAGGACGACATCGAGTTCGTCTTCATCAAGTTGCCCGACATGCCGCAGGCGGTCGAGCGCGGTCTGGTGGATGTGGGTTGGGAGGTCGAGCCCTACATCACCGACAGCGCCTCGCAGTACAGCGCCCGGCAGCTGGCTGACGCGGCGTCGGGGCCAACCGACCAGTTCCCGATCGCTGGCTGGGCGGTGTCGACGACCTGGGCCAGCGCCGACCCGGGACAAGCGCGTCAGCGCGCGGACGTAGTGGCCCGCTTTCAGCGGGCCCTCAGCCGCGGGCAGCAGATCGCGGCCAGTGACCGCAGCGCTGTCACCGCGATCCTGCCCACCTACGCGCACATCGAGCCCGCCAAGGCGTCGGTGATCGCGCTCGGTTCCTTCCCGACCACGTTGGAGGGTCGCCGCTATCAGCGGGTCGCGGACGCCATGCTCCAGTTCGGCTACCTCACCAGCGGCAAAGCGATCAACGCCGACAACGTGATCTGGCGCAGCCCCTTGGCCAGCTCTTCCCCCAGTGTCTCTTCATCCGCGGGAGCGACCCCATGACGATTTCCGAACACAGCGACGGGGCGCCGGCCATGGCGCCGCCCATGTCTACCTCCGGCGAGGACGAGCCGCTCATGACACGCCAACCACAAGGCGACGACGCGTCCTCCTTACTCACTCAACGTGTCCCAGAGGGTCCACGATCGCCGTCGATGACGCCGTCTTCCACGTCGCCACGCGACATCATCCAGGACATGATCAACGCCCCATTGCGGGCCGCCGCGCTGCACGCGTTCGTGTCATTGGGTGGCCCGGAGCATCTGGCCGCCGCGGGGGAACTGCCTAGTGAGGAGCTAGCCGCACGCTGTGAAGCCGACCCCGCCATGATGGGACAACTGCTGTCCGCTCTGCACTGCTACGGCATCGTCTCAGCTCATCGTGGCCGCTACCAGCTGTCCCCGACGGGGATGGCGCTGCTGCCGGACGCGGACGACTCGATGTACGCGGCGGTGAGGGTCACCGGCTCACCGCTGTGGTGGCAGGCGGCCGGCACCTTGGACAAGACAGTCCGCACCGGTCATCCCGCGGTGCTGGACGGTGCGCGCGACCCGTACGAGCGCCTGGCCGGCGAGCCCGAACTGGCCGCGCTGTTCGACCAGTTCATGGTCTCTCGCAGCGCCGCCGTCGGTCGCGATCTGGCCAGTATGGCGGACGGTTTCGTCGGCGCGCGGACCGTGACCGATCTCGGCGGCGGGCAAGGCGGCGTGCTGGCCGCCATCTTGCACGCCCACCCCACCCTGCGGGGGGCCCTCGTGGAGCGAGCGGATGTCGCCCCGCGAGCCAGCGCTTACCTGAATGGTCAGGGCCTCAGCGATCGGACCACGGTCGTGGTGGGCGACATCTTCTCCGTCATCCACCCGGGCGCCCAGCGCTACCTGCTGTCCTCGATTCTGCACAACTGGTCCGACCTGGATTGTGTGACGGTGTTGGCGCTCATCCGCGCCGCCATGCGCGACAGCGGCCCGGACGCGGAGCTGTGGTGCGTCGAGGCCATCAAGCCGGCGCGGCCCGGGATGTACAGCCCCACCATCGATCTCGGGCTGCGGATGATGGCGCTGTTCCCCGGCGGCAAGGAACGCACCCTGGAGGAACTGCTCGCGTTGATGGACCAGGCGGGGCTGCGGTGCCGTACGACCCTGCCGCTGGCCCACGGTCAGACGCTGCTGATCGCCGTTCCAGCGGAGGCCGGCGACTAGCGGCAGCCTCGGGAGGCGGTCGGCGGGTCTTGAGAGTCACACGCCCCGCCTTCCTTACCCTGCCGCCTCCTTTGCGCTCACCCTCTATGGGCCATGGCGGCTCGATCGGTCTTCCCAGCGGACAGCGCCTTTCTCCATGGCGCCCGGAAGTGGTTCACCACGCGTATCGGTTCCGGCTCGACCTCAATTGGGGCGGGCGCGCTTACCGACCGAACTGTGGTCCTGCCAGGGCGGGTCCGCTGTGAATACCGATCGAGCCTCCGCTGATCTTGATCACCGTCGTCCTGGCCGCCTCCCGAATGTTCGGGGCCTTCGGGTCGGCCACATCCTGTGGGCCCCGCCCGAGGCCTCCGGCCGACCTCACCTTTCCAAGGAGTCCGCGATGAGGGCACCAGCCTTGATATCGCCGCGGAAACGCATCCTGCTCGGCGCGGCGGGAATCGTCGGCAGCGCCGCTGTGATCGAGATGGCCAGCTGGAGTGGCCTGATCGACCCCCGCCTGCTGCCGCGCTTGTCCGCCGTGACCGTAACCGGAGTCACACTGTCCCTGGACCAGGAGTTCTGGACGCACATCGGCGCTACGCTGGCCGCCTGCTGCGTCGGCCTGCTCATCGCCGTCCTCACAGCGGTGCCGATGGGGCTCCTTCTGGGATCTGTGCCGGCGGTGGAGCGGGCGGCGCGGCCGCTCCTGGAGTTCCTGCGCCCCATCCCCGCCCTGGCGTTGACCCCTCTGGCGATCTTCCTGTGGACGGAGAACCAGGATGCCAAGATCGCGCTGATCGTCTACGCCAGCTGGTGGCCGCTGCTGATCAACACCATGTACGGCCTGGCGGAGGTCGACCCGCTGGCCAAGCAGACTCTGCGCAGCTTCGGGTTCGGCCCCCTGGCCGTGCTGCTGCGTGTCTCCCTGCCGAGCACCGCACCCTTCATCGCCACGGGGCTGCGCATCGCGGTCTCGATCACGCTCATCGTGGCGGTCAGCGTGGAGATCGTCGCCGGAGGTATGAGCGGCATCGGCACCTTCCTCGCTCAGGCGGGCAGCGCCAACGACGTCGAACGCATGCTGGCGGGCACGCTATGGACGGGCGTGCTCGGCATGGCGGCCAACGCGCTGTGCGGCATGGCGGAGCGACGCCTGTTTCCTTGGCGCCGCGCGAGAACGGACCTATCGTGAACGCCTCGATACGCCGATTCGGGCTGCCTGTCGCCGTCGCCGTGGGCTGGGAGATGGGGGCAGGCACGGCTGGCATGTTCTTCTTCCCGCCACCGAGCGTGATTCTCGCCCGCATGTACGAGATGTGGTTCAGTGGTCCGCCCGCCCACGGGTTTCTCACCCCGGAGGCCGCCAGTGACCTGCTGCCCAGCCTGGCCCGGCTAGCGACCGGGTGGGGTATGGCCGCCGGGGTCGGGATAGCGCTCGGGGTAGTGATCGGCAGCCTGCGGGTGATGTCCGCGCTGCTGGAGCCAGCATTGCATTTCGCCCGATCCATGCCTCCCTCAGCGCTATTTCCGATGTTCATGCTCTTATTCGGAATCGGCACGCCCCTGCAGGTAGCGTCGATCGTGTTCGGAGTGATCTGGCCCATCCTGATCAACACCATGGAGGGCGTTCGCTCGATCGACCCTGGCTATCTCGACACCGCCGCCGTTTTGCGGCTGGGGCTCGGTCACCGGCTGTTCCGCATCGTGCTCCCCGCCGCGCTGCCGAAGATCTTGGCGGGGCTGCGGCTCAGCGTCTCCCTCGCGCTGATCATGATGGTGGTCTCGGAGATGGCCGGCAGCACCGACGGGATGGGCTATCGGCTGCGTGAGGCGGAAGGCAATATCGACGTCGCCGCCATGTGGTCGGTTATCACGCTGCTTGGCGTGCTCGGCATCGTGCTGAACGCGACCTTCGTCGCCCTGGAACGGCGCCACCTCGCGTGGAGGACGCATGCGTAGCGCGGCCGTAACCAGCCGATACCGCGGCGTCGATCCCCCCGCCTTCGACGGCGAGGACCGGCGACGACATCAGCGCGTGGGTCGCTCGGCCCGCTGGCGAACTCGGGCGGACGCGCCCTCCAGCGCCAGCCCGAGCTGCAGTCCTGACTCACGTGCTCGGCGCTCAGTCCGGCGTGGGCGGCCGCCCTCCATGCCGCGGACCCACCAGGCGCCGCCTTCGGCCAGGCCCACAGCCTTCCCGCCCCGGGCTGGCCTGCGCGGGGCGGCGGCCGTGAGGCCGCGCGCCAGCGCGGTCTCACGGCCCATCTCAGCCCTGTCGGAACCCGGGTGCTCACCCTGTGCCGCGCGTGTTCGCGCGCGCCCGCACCCCTGGCGCATCACCACGTGAAGGTGGAACCCCTGTTGAGGACTCAATCGACGACCGTTGGCGATCCGCGGCCGCACCTGCCGCCCCCCGGACAAGCCGCACCGCGCGGAACGAAAGCTACCCGCGGCCGATTCCGGCTGCGTGACCTGCGGGTGCGGTGGCGCCTTATCGCCCTCATCGTCATCCCCACCACCGTGGGTGTCGTGGTCGGTGCCCTGCAGATCGCCTCCTCCATCGGCAGCGCCGCCCAATACCAGCGCATTCGGGAAAAGGCCGAGCTCAGCGCCGCGATCACCACGCTGACCCACCAGCTGGCACTGGAGCGAGACCAGGCCGTGTACTTTGTCGCCGCAGGCCGGAGCAAGACCCGCGAGAAAGCGCTGCGCGAGCAATTCGCACCAGTGGACGCGGCGATCACCATGGTCAAGGACAAGGCCGCGGCCATCACCCGCGAGCACGGCGAGGGCGCGTGGTCCCTGACCCAGCAGATCCTCACCCGCCTACCCGAGATCGCCACCACCCGCGACACCGCCCTCACCTCGCGGCTGCCCGCGCTACCGACGCTGACCAAGTACTCACAGATCAGCGACCTCTTCCTACTCATTCACGTCCAAATCAACCAGGGGCTCCAAGACGAACCGCTCAGCAACAGCGTCCGGGCCCTGTCCGCCCTCACCAAGGCCAAGGACGCCGCTTCGCAACAGCGCGGCCTGCTGGCCGGCGTCGCCGCGGCGGGACGGTTCCAGGGCGGCGAACTCAACGCCCTCACCGACGCCCGCGCCCAGCAAGACAGCGAAGTCGCCGTGTTCCGATCGATGGCCACCCTCGATCAGCAGCAGTTCTACGACGACACCGTCGCCGGTCCCAACATCGACCTCGCCGAGCTCCTCCGGCTGCGCGCGCTCGCCCAAGCGACCGAGAACGCGAGGCTCGATCTCAGCACCGGCAGCGACGACGCCGGCCGCTGGTTCGAGGCCATGACCGACACCATCGACGCCATGCGCACGGTCGAGAAACGCATGACGGAGTCGATCATCGTGCAGAGCCGCACCCTGGAACAGGACGCCCGCCATCGGGCGCAGCTGGCCGCGGCCCTCATGCTTGTGCTCCTGCTCGCGGTACTCACCGTCACCTTCCTCATGGCCCAGTCACTGGTCAGGCCGTTGCGCAGACTCCGGATCGAGGCCCTGCAAATCGCTGGCCGCCATCTGCCGGAAACCGTCCAACTGCTCCGCGACCAGGGCGCCGACCCGTACGCTGACATCACCCCCATAGGCGTCGATTCCCGCGACGAGATCGGAGAGGTGGCCCGCGCCTTCGACGAGGTCCACCGCGAGGCCGTACGCCTGGCCGGCGAAGAGGCCCGGCTGCGCTCCAACGTCAACGCGATGTTCGTCAACCTCTCGCGCCGCAGCCAGACTCTTGTGGAGCGGCAGATCACCCTCATCGACGGGCTCGAGCAAGGCGAGCAGGACGAGCAGCGACTGGGGAACTTGTTCAAGCTCGACCACCTGGCCACCCGCATGCGGCGCAACAGCGAAAACCTGCTCGTCTTGGCCGGGCAGGACCCTCCACGCCTGTGGGGCCGGCCGGTCCCCCTCATCGATGTCGTCCGGGCCGCGTTGTCGGAGGTCGAGAACTACCAGAGGATCCAGATCCTCATCCCCGACGACAACCTAGTCGCCGGCCACGCCGTCAACGATGTCGTCCATCTGCTGGCCGAACTGCTCGAGAACGCTCTGTCGTTCTCCCCCCAGGAGACTCAAGTCATCGTCTCCTGCAACACGATCGACAGCGGCGGCGTTCTCCTGTCCATCAGCGACGCCGGGATCGGCATGACATACGAGGACATCGCTCAGGCCAACGAGCGGCTGACCAGCGCCCCCACCGTGAATGTGGAGGTCTCGCGCCGTATGGGGTTGTTCGTGGTCGCCCGCCTGGCACACCGCCACGGCATCCGCGTACAGCTGCGCCCACACGCTCCCGCCGGGCTCACCGCCACCGTCCTGCTCCCCCTGGCCTTGCTCGCCCCACCGACCGGCACCTCCCCGAGACCCATCGGCACCCCGTTCCACACCGAGACGTCCCCCGGGGCGCATCCCGCGCCCGTCGACTACCGGTACGCCGACACCCCAAGTCCCTGGGCGCCGCAACCGCCTAGCCCACAGCCCTCAATCCCTGACGGGCAGCCCACCCCTCCCGTCAGCATGTGGCGGCCTTCGCTGGAACCGGTCACCGACGAGCGGCAACACCCCAGAAGAGCTCTACCGCGTCGGCCGCACGAGTGGACCGAGCGGGGACCCAGCCTCACCTCACCCCCTACGCCGGGACGCGGCGGCCGCGACACAGAGGCGGCGCCCACCGGCCCGATCCCGACGATCACACCCGCCTCCATCGGGGACGACTACCTGCCGATCTTCGCCTCCGTCGAATCGGCCTGGTTCCACCGCGGCGACAGCGACAACAGCCGTTGGGGTTCTCCCCAAACCGATGCGGGGTGGAGCGCGGCCGAGGCCGTAGCCAGATCCATCGGCGCCGGATCTACAACCTCCGGCCTGCCCAAGCGGGTGCCGAAGGCCAACCTCGTGCCAGGCGCGGCCAAGACCACGGCCACCCCAGAAGTCGAATCCCAGCCGCCAGCCTCGCCCGAGGCAGTACGCGACCGCCTGTCCACTTTCCAGCAGGGCTGCCGAGCGGCACGCGACGACATCAGCGCAGGCAAGATCAACGCCGCTGATTCCGAGGACGGACTCAAGGACACATGAACAACCTGAAACAGGGGGCACTCGGAATCGACTTGATGATCTCTGAGCTTGTCGACGCCGATCCCGGCATCATTCACGCGGCCGTCATCTCCACCGACGGGCGGCCACTCGCGACCACCTTGAACCTTGCCCCTGGGCGGGCCGAGCTACTGGCGTCGTACGCCTGTGAACTCTTGAAACTCGCCTGGGGCGCGGCCAAGGAGTTCAACGCCGGTTCAGCGCACCAGGTCATGATCGAAATGGGCGGGGGAGTCCTGCTCACCCAGACGATCAACGACCATTTGGGCCTAGCCGTCCTGGCCGACCCCGAATGCGATCTCGGCAGCGTGGCGTGGCACATCACACACGTGGCAAATGAGGTTCGCCGGGCAGTGACACCAGAAGTGCAGAAGGCACTGCACGCCACCCGACTTCGGTGACACCGCGATCCGCGCGGGCCGCCTGCCGTTGTCGGCACCGTGGGCCGGCCGCCGCGGCCGCATCAGCTCGAAGCGGTCGGGCAAGCTCTCAAGGCCTTCGCCGACGGCGACCGCGCGGACCCAGGTGCTGTCCCGCGGCACCGGCAAGACCCGCATCGGCGCCGTCGTCGCGGCCGCGCTCGCCCGGGCCGGGCTGGGCCTGGTTCGGGCCCCGACCGTCATGCCGCTCGCCCAGCCGCGGCGCGAGTGCCGCCCCACCTTCGGCGACACCGTCCTGGGCACCGTCTTGGGCACCGTCTTGGGCACCGTCCTGGCGGTCCGCTCCGTCCTCGACGCCGCCGAACGAGCCGGCGTCGAGGAATCGCGGGCCCCGCACGTCCGCGTCACCACCGACCCGATGATGATCGCGGTAATCGCGTCCCGGTCCGGCCCGGTGACGATGATGTCCGCCTACGCCAGCGTGGCGACGCTGAGCCGGGGCCAGGCGAGCACGCCATGCCGCCGGTGGACATCCCGATCGCCGATGAAGCCCACGGGGCCGTGTGCGGGCCGCACTGGCGGCGTGTCCACGACGGCTCCCATTGGCCGGTCAGGAAACGTCTGTACATGCCGGCCGCCCCGCGCGGGCTCGCCGGCGAACACCGCAACGAACACCGCGACGCCGACGTGGTGGGCACGGACGACGAAACGGTGTACGGGCCGACGGTCTACCGGCTGGGATACGGGACCGCCCGGGAGCTTGAGCTGGTCGCCCCCTTACCGCCTGGTGGTGTCGCTGGTGAGCGACGCGCGGATCCGCGCGATCATCGACCAGACCCACGGCAGCGCCGCCACGCGCGTAGGCGGGAAGAAGATCGCCGCGCGGATCGCCGATGTGGGGCGCCGCGGCCACATACGGCCTCGGGCGTACCATCACCTTCCACACCACCAACAACGATGCCCAGCACTTCGCCACGCCCCTGTCAGAAGTCGCCGGCCTGGTGGCGGCAGACGCCCGGCCCGCCGCGCTGTGGGCCGGCCATATCCGCTACGATCGCCGCGGTGCACCGCCGGCGACCGCAACAGCTATCCGCCGGAGCTGGGGACGGGCTGGCGGTGCTGTCGTCGGCCAGGATGCTGTCCGAGGGCGTCGACGTGAACTGCCTTGATGTCGATATCTTGCACGGCGTAGAGACGTCTCGCGGCCCTGTATGCGGCTGGACGGCAATCCGTCTCGGCCGAAACAGTCGCAGGCCGCTACACTGGCGGCTTCAATGAACGCCCAGACGAACCCGTGGCTGCCGCACTTCACTCATGCCGACAACATCGCGGGCATCGCCATGACCGGCCTGCTGGCCGACAACCGGCAGCCCGCCACGTCTGTGGAGTGCGCCGAGCCGGGGATCAAGGAACGCCGTCGGCTGCTGCCCGTCACCATCGATCCTGGCGGGGTGGTGGCCGACTACGTGCCGTTCTACTTCGCTCCCCGCTCCCCCATGCTGCACCGCATCCACAGCAACAGGGTGACCGGCTACGATCAAGGTCAGCGCCCCTTGGCATACCTCGTGACACGCCTCGACACGGTGATCGCGGCCGGGCGTGTGTGGGTGGCCACCGACCGCGACGCGGCCGTCGCCACAGCCCGCTTCGCGGCTCGGGCCGAGGAGTTGCCCACCCATGTCGACTGGCAGATCATGGCGGCCCACTACTGGGCCAACACCTTCGAGGACGGCTCTCGCATGCAGCGGCGGATGGCCGAACTGCTCGTCCATGAGCACGTCCCCTGGAGTTCGTTCTCCCACATCTACACCAACGATGACGAGATGGCCGACCGCGTGCGTCAAAGCATCAACACGCACGCTCATCAACCGACTGTGGCGGTGCGCTCCCAGTGGTACTACTGATCAACTATCCGAAAATGTGTACCATAAACATCATGGCAGAGCTTGAAGGGAGGTCGGCTGTGATCACCGAGACCAGCGGAAACCTGCTGCATGACCACCCTCAAGCTCTCGTGAACACCGTCAACACGGTGGGGGTGATGGGCAAGGGCATCGCCCTGCAGTTTAAGCGCGCCTTTCCCGAAGTGTTCGCCGCCTATGCCCAGGCATGCGCTCAAGGACGCGTCCGGCCCGGCCACATCTTCCCCGTGCCGATCGCCGACGGCCAAAGATGGGTCCTCAACTTCCCGACCAAGCGGCACTGGCGTCAGCCCTCCCAGCTGGAGGACATCCGCGATGGCCTCGACGACCTTGCGCGCCTCCTCGGGGACCTGAACATCACCAGCGTCGCGTTGCCGCCGCTGGGCTGCGGCAACGGTGGGCTGGAATGGTCGGTCGTCCGGCCTCTCATCGTCGAGAAACTCGCTCCCTTGGACATTGACATCCGGCTGTACCGTCCCGGCACGCCCGCCGCCCGCGACATGATCACCCGGACGACGCCGCCTACTCTGACCACGCCGCTGCTGTACCTGATCGCCGGTCTGGCCCGCTATGTCACCGCGGCGTTCGACGCCGGCGTCACCCACACGCCACGGCTGTCGCTTCTGGAAGCGCACAAGGTCAGTTACCTGCTGCAAAGCAGTGGCCTCGAGTTGAACCTGCGCTTCGACCCGCACCTGTACGGTCCCTTCTCGGCCGACCTGAACCGCATCTTGGCCACGCTCGAAGGCCACTACGTGATCGGGTATGGCGATGGCACCGGAGGGGCGCGCGCGGACCTGGAGGTCTTGGCGGACACGATGCGGAAGGTCACCCTAACCACCTCCGACGACGTCGCGTTCAACCAAGCATGGAACACCGTTCAGCGGGCCATCGTCGGGTTCGAATACCCCGAAGGCATGGAGCTCTTGGCGACCGTCCACTACCTGGCCACCCGTCCCGGGGGTACTACCAACGTCCCGGCCATATCCAGCCAGATCGCCGGCTGGAACGAGCGCAAACGGCGCCTCTTCCGGCAAGCGGACATCAGCGTCGCCCTCGACCGGCTCCAACACGCGGAGCTCGTCGACGCCTGACACGTTCACCCCACGTGACGTTCACCCACTCGAGGCGATGCGATGGCCCGATCACCAGCCGGGAGGCGCAGGCTCCAGCGCCAGCGGTGGGCCGGCAGGCTTCACCACGATGGTGCCGATGTGGAGGATCGGGAAAGGCTCGTTATCTCCCGCCGCCTGCGAGTTCCCATCGGCAGCGTTCCCGTGCCCCGGCCCATGGAAGCGGTACCAGGTCAGGGAGCTCTTCTTCCGCTTCCAGGGCTCCCACCAGTCGGGCCGCTCCACGGCGCCGCTTCCACTGCCGAGCCAGGCCCCGCTGGAAGTCCTGAGCGTCAGGGGCGAACCCGTACTCGAACTCGAAGTCGTCGCTGGTCAATGACCGTTTGAGGTCGGCGGCCACGGCCCAGGCGAACACGGCACGGGAGCCTCCCAACCGAGCCGCCGGGCGTAACCGGTCGAGGACGTCGAGATCGCGGAGATCACCGCGCCCTCGCGGCCATGCGAAGGCTGAAGCTTCGCCGCCCCGAGTACTGCCTGGGTCTCGCGGAGGCGGGCCTGAACCGCGCCGAGGGTCACGCCGACGCCCAGACCGAGGCCCTGTTCGGAGTCATGTACGCCCACACCGTGGCCAAGACCGGCAGCGACGTGCCGCCCTCGCCGAGCCGAGCGTGCACGCGTGCTCATCACCGCCGCGCCGGCGACGAAGTCCCGTTCCGCGACGAGGCCATGGATCGCGTGGACGGCGTACGGTCGCTGAGGACCCTCAAGGCGGTCGCCAGAATAGGCGGCGACCTCGCCCGCGGCCGGGCCCGCGGTCTGCGATATGCGGCCGAGGCTCGACGCGCGCCCGGGACCTCCTCAGCAGCGCCTAAGCGGTTCGGCTACTACATCGAGTCGCGGGCAGCGCTCCGACGCGATACTTCCGTGTACCGGCGGACGACCGGCTCCAGGTAATCGGCGTGCGGGCCGTCGAGGTCCGCGAGCTCCACCGGCGAGCGCACCAAGTGAATCCGGTCCAGCTCAGGGGCATGCCCCAGGGCGAGTTCGGTGGCGGTGACGGCCGCGAACCGCTCGCGCAACACCGCCGCCGGTTGCGGTGGGGCGAGGAAGGTCAGGCCGATGCTCTGGTTCTCGCCGTGAGTGATGACCAACAGGCGCGGCTCGGCCGGCGCGAGAACGACACCGGTCTCCTCGGCCAGCTCTCGGGCGGCATGGCCACGTACGGCGGCCTCATCGAGCTCCTCATGGCGCTCAGGTGGCTCCACGGCCCCGCCGGGTAGCTGCCACCGTCCTGGAGTAGCCGTGGATGATGACATCCGCGCCACCAGCACACGCCCATCGTCGGCCGGCTGCACCACGTTCACGAACAACGACGGCAGCACCACGGCGCCGGGTACACGGCGCAGGGCGTAGTGCCGGTAGGTCACCCGCGCCCACGAGAGAAGGAGACTGTGCGGCCCCTCCCACGCCCAATCCGAGCACGCCACCACAGGACCGTCGAACAAGCTCGGATTGGCCTTCACCGCCGCGTCCCATACGCGGTCTCTGGCCAGCTCCTCCTCGGGCGAGGGCGCCGGTGCCTCGACCTCCGCCAGGCGCAGCTGGCGAACATCGAAGAGATCCACGCCTCCGGAACGCAGTGTTTCGGCCACCGGCCCATCGTAGGACCGAGCACGACGTCAGGTCCTGGAAGCGCAACACGACACAGTCTGGGCCGGTGGCCAGCTGCCATCAACCAGCGTCAGAGCCTGTCCCGTGTCGCCGATGCTCTGCCTGCCACATCGCGCGTCTCGACCATGCCCGCCGGGTCGATATCGGTGCGTGGCGCTGGTACCAGTGCTGTATATGAGGCGTGAGGTATTCTCCCGTTTCTCGTTCGCATCAGGTGGTCGGTGTCAAGTGACATCGAACCTGACCGGTGATCAGGGAATGGCTTCGTGTTGGGCTCTGTCCCCGGACCCTCCACTACCGAGTCTGGCTGGACCCGCGTACCGGCGATGGGAACACGCTGACCGAACGGGATCGACGCCCACCCGAGCGGCAGCGTCTCCGGCCACGGATGGCCCTCGCGAGCCGGAGTGAGCGGCGGCGCTGCCGCGGCCCGCTTGGAGAGCTGGGTGGCGTGGCCGACGACGCGGAGTCGCCCGACGACCTCGTACCGACCGAGCAGCAGCCCGCTCGGCCGCCGCAGCGAGCCGACGAACCCGCCCACAATCGCATCGGCGCTGACCCTCCGCTTCAGCTTCAGCCACCCACGCGCCCCGCCCTCGTACCTTGACCGGGGGCTTGATGATCAGGCCCTCGACGCCAGCCACGTGCATCGTCTCGTACCAGGCCCGCACCTCCGCCTCGTCGCGCGTCTGCATGCCCAGCGCAAGCACCCCGGCCGCCGGGATGTCCGCGAAAAGGCCCTCTAGGAGGGCCCGGCGCTGCGACAGAGGCAGGCCGGTGACGTCATGGCGGTCGAGCCAGAGAACGTCGAACACGGCGAAGTGACACGGCTCGCTCAGACCAGGGAAGCGGCGCGCCAGCGCCCCGCGATGTACCGGCGGTGCAGCGCGCTGAAGCCGAGGCGGCCAGAGGATCAACGGACGATCTCGCCACCCAGGACCGTCCTGGAAGGGACGCGCTCGAAGATCGCCCACACGATCTCAGGCAGCCATGGCAGGGGCGGGACGGCGGCCGATTCGTGCTCCTACCTGGAAGGTCGGTGCGCTGAGATCCCGTGTCGTCCGAGCCCGTTCAAGGCGATTGTCACTCAGTTCGTCACTCACCGGCGAAACCATTCCCACTGGTTGGGGCCCATCACAGGCTAGTCACTGCGAGCGGATATCAGCACCCCACGAGGGCACGCGCGGCGTTCTTTCCGTGATCGCATGTGCCGCACCTGCCGCCACCGACCTCCACCGCCTGGTCCCCATGACTCAGGCGGCCGGATGGCAGGTGCATGTGATCACCACACCGAGGGGCGAACGCTTCGTCAATGTCGCAGAGCTGGAGCACCTGACCAGTGACCTAGTCCGCAGCACGTACCGTATGCCGCAGGCCCCCAAGGGGATGCCTCTCACCGACACCGTGATCGTCGCTCCGGCCACGTTCAACACGATCAACAATGGGCGAACGGCATCGCCGACACATTCGCCGTCAGTCTGCTGTGCGAGGTGATGGGGTTCGGCGTCCCGATCCTGGCCGTGCCGCTGCCTAAGGACGGGCTTGCCCGGCACCTCGCCTTCCCATGGAGCCTGGACACACTTCGAAAGATCGGGGTGCAGGTCATGTTCGATGCAGCCGCTCCGCCGCAGTCTCGCATGCCATCCTGGGAACGCGTCATGCAAGAGCTACACGCCGTAGCCGGGGAGCGACAAACGCGTAGGTGGTGGCATGGACGCCCACAAGGAGATCGGCCCGCGAATCGCTTGGGCATGCTGTCGCCGTGGACTGTCCCAGGCTGGCCTTCCGGTCTCGTCGGGCGTTCCGAGAGCTGGCTGAGCCAGGTGGAGCGTGGACAGCGCACCGTGGACAACCACACCGTGATTACTGCCCTCGCTGACATCCTCGGCCTGCCCGTGACCGAACTGACCGCGAAAGAAGACGAACGCGATGGCGCTGCCAGGCAGCATCGCCTATCCGGCAAGCGATGATGGGCTACGACGGCCTCTCCTCGCTCATCGGTCCTCGGCGCCCGGAAGGCTTCCCCAAGAGCGTCGTGTGGCTCCGGCACGAGATCCGCCGCGTGAACCGGCTCTACCAGGCCACCCAAACGAAGAGGTCGGCCGGCGGTTGCCTCGCCTGATCGTGGCCGCCCAACTGGGCAGCCGCCATGCCCCCGCCACTCAGCGCCGGGCGTGCCAGGACCTTCGCTCGCTGACCCGCCACTCCGCCACCACGAACCTGCGCCGCGTGGGAGAGGCGGAACTCGCCCGGGTGGCCGCCGACCGCTCGCTGGCCGCCACGCAAGAAGCGGACAGGCCCCTCCTCGCCGCTGTGGGCGTCTACCGGCTCGGCTACGCCCTGGGTCGGCTTCGTGAGACAGAACGCGTCGGCCGCCTGGTTCTCCAGGC
>NZ_JBSGCE010000101.1:0-21535 GCF_053601695.1 Nonomuraea sp. NPDC004702 | reverse complement strand
CGATGCTGATCGGGCCGTGCCGGTACTCCATCGCCGGGTACGCCTCCGTCCACGACCGGGACGCCTCGCGCATCTTGAGCGCGGCCTCCTGGGCCAGGCCGACCGACCAGCCGCTGCCGAGGAAGCTGAACTGCTCGGCCTCGACGAGCCCGGCGGGCAGCGGCTCGGCCAGGGCCCGCTCGGCGTCGGCGATCGCGCCGGTCAGGTCCTCGCCGAGGCTGGCGCGGAGCATGGCGAGCTGGGTGGTGGCGAAGCGGGTCTGCACGACGGAGCTCTCGTCGGCGTAGTCGAGCACGATGACCTCGTCGGCGGCCGTCATGACCGGCGTCTTCGGGTCGGCGGTGATGGCCGTCGTGCGGGCGCTCGTCCTGGACAGCAGCTCCAGCACCTCGGTCGTGGTGCCGGACCGGGTCAGCGCGAGCACCCTGTCGTAGGAGCGGCCGACCGGCGCCTCGGACGCGGCGAACGCGTCGGTCTCGCCCAGCCCGGCCCGCTCGCGCAGCGTGGCGTAGGCCATCGCGATGAACCAGGACGTGCCGCAGCCGACGACGGCCACCCGCTCGCCGGGCTCGGGCAGCGCGCCCGCGGGCACGTCGGCCACCGCGCGGCGCCAGCAGGACGGCTGGGACTCGATCTCGGCTTCGGTATGGGTGGTCACCGCGTTCCTCCCCGTTGGTGTTTGTTTCTGCCTTTTTTATACAGTAAAAGCGCAGTTTTGTGCAGTGGTCGCTCTCACCTCCCCGCCTGTGCCACGCTTGATCCCGTCCGGATCTCATTGGAGGCTTCGTGTCCCGCTACGATCGCTGGAACGCCATCCTGGAGCTGCTCGCCCAGGAGGGCAGGCTGTCGGTGGAGGAGGCCGCCCAGGCGCTCGACGTCTCGACCGCCACGATCCGGCGTGACTTCGACCAGCTCGCCCAGCAGCAGATGCTCATGCGCACGCGCGGCGGAGCCGTCGCCCAGAGCGTCAGCTACGACCTGCCGCTGCGCTACAAGACGGCCAGGCACGCCGACGAGAAACACCGCATAGCGGCCGCGGCGGCCGACCTGGTGAGCGCGGGCGCCGTGGTCGGGCTCAACGGCGGCACCACCACCTCCGAGCTGGCCCGCACCCTCGCCACGCTGTCCACGCTGGAGAGCGGGTTCACGATCGTCACCAACGCCCTGAACATCGCCGCCGAGCTGACCGTGCGGCAGCACGTCAAGATCGTGGTCACCGGCGGGGTGGCCAGGCAGCAGTCGTACGAGCTGATCGGGCCGCTGGCCTCGGGCGTGCTCGAACAGGTCACCCTCGACGTGGCCTTCCTCGGCGTCGACGCGATCGACGTCGAGCTGGGCGCCTCGGCCCACCACGAGGGCGAGGCCAGCGTGAACAACCTGCTGATCAGCCGCGCCGCCCAGGTCGTGGTGGTGGCCGACTCCTCCAAGGTGGGCCGGCGGGCCTTCTCCCGCATCTGCCCCATCGAGCAGATCGACACGCTGGTCACCGACGAGCGGCTCTCCGACGAGCTCACCGGCCGGCTCACCGACGCGGGCGTCAAGGTCGTACGCGCCTGAGCCGTCCCTTGCGTTACATGGAACCGGGCGTACGGGTAGGTACTGACCGCAGTCGACGCAAGGGGAGACGATGACGGCGGGTAGGAGCGTGGCCCGGCTCGGGCCCACCGAGCGCGCGGCGGCGCTGGCGGAGATGTCCGCCCAGGAGTTCGACGTGGTCGTGGTCGGCGGCGGCGTGGTGGGGGCGGGCACCGCGCTCGACGCCGCCACCCGGGGCCTCGACGTGGCCCTGCTGGAGGCCCGCGACTTCGCCTCGGGCACCTCGTCGCGCTCGTCCAAGCTCATCCACGGTGGCCTGCGCTACCTGGAGCAGCTCAACTTCGACCTGGTGCGCGAGGCGCTGCAGGAGCGGGCGCTGCTGCTCCAGCGCCTGGCGCCGCACCTCGTCCGGCCGGTGCCGTTCCTGTTCCCGATGACCCATTTCGGGTGGGAACGCGGCTACGTGGGCGCCGGCGTGGCGCTCTACGACACGCTCGGCTTCGCCTCCGGGGTCACCCGCGGGGTGCCGGGCCACCGGCATCTGTCCAGGTCACGAGCGTTGCGGCTGGCCCCGGCGCTGAAGAAGAGCGCACTCACCGGCGCCGTCCAGTACTGGGACGCCCAGGTCGACGACGCCCGCTACGTGATGACCATGCTGCGCACCGCCGCCACGTACGGCGCCCGGATCGCGCCGCGCGCCCAGGTGGTCGGGTTCCTGCGGGAGGGCGAGCGGGTCACCGGCGTGCGGGCGCGCGACCTGGAGACCGGCGCCGAGTTCGACGTACGCGCCCAGCAGGTCGTCAACGCCACGGGCGTGTGGACCGACGACATCCAGGAGCTGGTCGGCGGGCGCGGCCAGATCCACGTACGGGCCTCCAAGGGCATCCACCTGCTGGTGCCGCGCGACCGCATCCACTCCCGCACCGGCATCATCCTGCGCACGGAGAAGTCGGTGCTGTTCGTGATCCCGTGGGGCCGCCACTGGATCATCGGCACCACCGACACCGAGTGGACGCTCGACAAGGGCCATCCGGCGGCCTCCCGGGCCGACATCGACTACCTGCTCGACCACGTCAACGCCGTGTTGTCGGTGCCGCTGACCCGCGACGACGTCGAGGGCGTCTACGCCGGGCTGCGCCCGCTGCTGTCGGGGGAGTCCGACGAGACGTCGAAGTTGTCGCGCGAGCACGTCGTGGCGCATCCGGTGCCGGGGCTGGTGATGATCGCCGGCGGGAAGTACACGACGTACCGGGTCATGGCCCGCGACGCGGTGGACGCGGTGGCGCACGGGCTCGACCAGCGGGTGCCGCGCTCGTGCACCGACCGCATCCCGCTGGCCGGGGCCGAGGGCTACCAGGCGCTGTGGAACTCCCGCTACCGCCTCGCCCACACCTCGGGCCTGCACGTCGCCAGGATCGAGCACCTGCTCCAGCGCTACGGCTCGCTCATCGACGAGGTGCTCCAGCTGATCGAGGACGATCCGTCGCTGGGCCGGCCGCTGGCCGGGGCCGACGACTACCTGCGGGCCGAGATCGTCTACGCCGCCACCCACGAGGGCGCCAGGCACCTCAACGACGTGCTGACCAGGCGAACCCACATCTCCATCGAGACCTTCCACCGCGGCCTGGCCGTGGCGCAGGAGGCCGCCGAGCTGCTGGCCGGGCCGCTCGGCTGGGACGCCGAGCAGGTGAAGCGCGAGGTGGAGTACTACACCAAGCGCGTCGAGGCCGAGCGGCGCTCCCAGGAGCAGGACTCCGACCAGGAGGCCGACGCCATCCGGCTGGGCGCCCCCGAGATCGTGCCCGTGGTCGCGCCGGAGCGCGGGTGACCGTTCCGGCGGACCGGTCACCCGCCCTCACGGGGGTCAGCGCAGCGGGATCCAGGCCTGACGGGCCAGCGTCGTGGCGTCGTTGACCTGGAGGCCGTCCCAGGACAGCGTCCAGAGGGCGTCGCCGATGACGATCGAGCGCTGGATGCCGGGCTGGTAGGTGTAGTCCTTGTCCTGGTGGGTGGGGTGCTTGATCATGCCGAGCCTCTTCACGGCCGAGTCGTCGATCTTCAGCACGAGCGCGCCCGACTCCTTGGGGGTCATCAGCGGCAGCACCGACAGGCCGGTCTTCGGCCAGTACAGGAACGCGTGCGGGTCCCACTCGGCCTCGGAGCCCGACTCCTTCTGGAAGAGCTGCGACAGCCTGCGCGGGGCGGCCGGGTCGCTGACGTCGAACAGCGAGACCTGCGTGCCGAGCGTCCTGCCCTTGTCGCTGGCCTCCTGGCCGATGCCGATCAGCCGGCCGTCCGCGCCGGGGTGCAGGTAGGCCGAGTAGCCGGTGATCTTCAGCTCGCCGGTCACCTTGGGGGCGGCCGGGTCGCGCAGGTCGAGCGTGTAGAGCGGGTCCACCTGCTTGAACGTCACGACGTAGCCCACCGGGCCGATGAACCGGACCGAGTAGATGCGCTCGCCCTTCCCGAGGCCGCCGACCTCGCCGGCCTTGGCCATGGTGGCGGCGTCGAGCACGTACACGCTGCTGGCGCTGTTACCGCCGTCGGTGGCGGTGAGGGTGGTGGCGACGCGGAGGTGGCCCTCGTACTCCGACAGCGAGTACTGGTTCAGCAGGCGGCCGGGGACCTTGCCGGAGGCCACGTACGAGGGGGCGCCGGCGGCGCTGATGTCGAACCGGTGGACCTCGGTCTCCTCGGGCGGCGCCGTCGGAGTGGGGTCGGGTACGGGCTCGGAGGTGGCGGGCGTGGCCGGGGCGCTGCTCGTCACGGCCGGGTCGCTCGGGGTGGGCTCGACGGCCGGGGCGGCGCCGTCGGTGGCCGTCGGCACGGGCTCGACCGGCATCGGCTCGGTGACCACCGGGAACCACCAGCGGGGGTTGCTGGCGACGTACAGGCTCGTGCCGCTGCCGTAGACGGTGTCGCCGTCGGCGGCCAGGCTGATGGGCTCGGTGCCGGTCGCGGCGACGTCCTGGGTCAGGTCGATGCTGTGGACGGTGAGCAGCGAGGTGCCGGTGTAGTCGGCGGGGTGGCTGACCCGCTCGCACTTGACCGTGTCCTTCTTGACCGCCCCGGACCCGCCGGTGATCTCGACGGTGGGCAGCCAGGCGGACAGAGGCGCCCGCCGGACGACGTCCTGGTTGGCCTTCTTGCGGTCGGCCTCGGAGGCGTCCGGGCTCTTGGGCTCGGGGAAGGTGATGTCGGGCTGGCTGCGGGTGACGAGCCGGACCGTGGAGCCGATCATCCTGGCGTCCACGTACGAGCCCTGCGCCCGGATCGTGCTGAGCACCTTCGGCTGCCCGGCCAGGTCGACCACGACGTAACGGGTCTCGCCGGGCGGCGCGAAGGACTTCACCATGATGTCGCCGCCGCGGAACAGCACCAGCGCGCGGTCGCCGGAGAGCAGCAGGTCGGCGGGGGCGAAGGTCGGCTCGTCCTTCTTGGTGAGCTTGAGCGAGGCGGTGACCTTCTTGGTCGCGGTGTCGATGACCCGCAGGGTGCCGTCCACGACCGTGACGATCCGGTTGCCGTCGGTCTTGACCAGGTCGGGCTCGTCCACGCCCGCCTCGTGCACGTTCGTGGTGGAGTGCTCGGGGGTGTCGGAGGTGGTCTTCGCCCGCGCGGTGGCGGCGGTGTCCTCCATGTACATGATCTGCGGGCCGCCGAACCCCCACGGGCCGACGTTCTCCGCGGCGTGCTCCCGCAGGCCCGACAGCATGTCGTCGCAACTGTCGTAGGCGACCAGGCGGACGGCGTCGAGCGTGACCTTCGGCACGGGCGCCTGGCCGGTGGCCGCCGAGGTGCAGGCCGTCGTGGCCATGGCGAGGGCCGCGGCGGTCACGGCCGTACGGAACAGCGTCTTCATGACCTCCATGACGGCTGCGCGGGCCGGATGGTTCAGGAGCCCTTGGCCGGGTTGGCGGTGAAGACCGGGCTGAAGTCGACGTCTTCGGGCACGTCGAGGATCTTGCGGAGCAGGGTGCCCTTGAGGTCGACGACCTGGATCTCGTCCCTGGTGTTGTTGTCCTGCTCCCAGCAGTAGAGGTGGGTCTCGTCGTACCAGCCGAGCACCTTGTCGCAGTCGGAGGCGAACTTGTGCGTGCGGTCGCCCGACTTGACGTCCCACACGCAGGTGTCGCCGTCGCTGCCGTTGGGGCAGGTGGACAGGAACGACTCGCCCGAGGGGGAGAAGACGTCCTGGGTGCCGGCGGGCAGCGTGCCGATCGAGCGCAGGTCGCGGGTGGCCTTGCCGTCGGCGTCGAAGAAGCGCAGGCTGCGGTTCTTCTCCGGGCCGAAGATGTTGATCACGCCCGTGCCCTCGCCGTCCCAGCCGAAGGCGGTCTTGCGGACGGCGGAGTCGTCCACCATGACGGTCTTCGCCTTCTTCGTGGCGACGTCCACGATGACGAAGCCGGGGTAGGTCCAGGTGTCGCCGCTCTTCCGCTCGATGTTGAGCAGGATCTTGGAGCCGTCCTCGGACCAGCCGCGGATGCTGGCGATCAGCGGGCCGCGGACGGTCTTGATCGTGGTGCGCTCGCCCGTCTGGCGGTCGCTGACGATGATGTAGTCGTAGTTGTCGTCGGTGTACTTGCGGCCGCGGGTGGCCAGGTAGCGGCCGCCGGGGGAGACGTTCGACTCCCAGTTGCCGGCGTACTTGCGGAACGGCCCGCGCAGCGAGTCCCTGGCGTGGTCGATCCAGTCCTCCTTCTTCTTGTCGTAGATCTCGTAGGAGGTCAGGACGATCGCGTCGGAGGTGTTCTCGTACAGGCCGATCGCGGCGCCGGGCAGCGCCTTGCGCGGCCCCTCCTCGGGGACGGAGACCGGCGCGACCGACGCCGCGACCGACGGCGTGGCGGGCGGCACGCTGCGCCCGGACGGCCGGCCGGACGCGGGCGTCGTGACGCCGCCGTCGGCGGCCAGGGTCGTCCTGTTGTTGGCGATGAGCACGGCGAGCCCGGCCAGCACGAGTAAGGCGACGGCCAGCGTGGCCCCGATGACCAGCGGCGCCCTGCCCTTGCCGGCCGGCTGCCGGGGGTGGACGCCCGGGTGGGTGGGCTGCGCGTACGGGCCCGGCGGGTGCCACTGCTGCTGCGGGTACGGCTGCCGGCCCCCCGGCACCGGCCCGGTCATCGGCCCGTGCGGAGGCCCCTGTGCGGGCCCCTGTGCGGGCCCCTGTGCAGGCCCCTGTGCAGGCCCGTGCGGCGGTCCCTGCGGGTGCTGCTGCGGCGGCCCCGCCATCGGCCCCGCCATCGGCCCGGTCATGGGCGGCCCGGCGGGGCCGGCCTCGGCGGCGGCCGCGGCGAGGATGGGCGAGTTCGCCGGCATCGGGTGCTGGAGCAGGCGCATGATCACCTGCTCGGCCGTCGGCCGCTGCGCCGGGTCCTTGGCCAGGCACGCGGCCACGACGTCACGCAGCGCGCCGTCGAGCACGCCCAAATCGGGCTGCTGGTTGAGAACCCGGTTGATCACCGCGGGCATGGTGTCGCTGCCGAACGGCGCCCGCCCGGACGCCGCGTAGACCATCGCGCTGGCCCACGAGAACATGTCGGCCGCCGGCCCGACGGTGTGGCCCATGATCTGCTCGGGCGGCATGTACGACGGCGTGCCCACGACCATGCTGCTGATCGTCGAGGTCGCGTTGAGCGCCCGCGCGATGCCGAAGTCGATCACCCGCGGGCCGTCCGCGCCCAGGATGACGTTGGCGGGCTTGAAGTCGCGGTGGACGATGCCGGCCTGGTGGATGGCGGCCAGCGCGGTCGCGGTGCCGATGGCCAGCCGGTGCAGCGTGGACCCGGTGCGCGGCCCCTCCTCCTGCACCACCCGCTGCAGCGAGGGCCCCTCGATGAACTCGCTGACGATGAACGGCCGGTCCAGCTCGACGCCGGTGCCGAGGACGGCCGCGGTGCAGAACGGCGCCACCTGCTGGGCCACCTGGACCTCGCGCAGGAACCGCTCGACGCTCACGTCGTCGCCGGACAGGTCGGGGCGCAGCCATTTGACGGCGACGTGCGCGCCGGAATGATCTTTCGCGAGGTAGACGACGCCCTGGCCGCCCTCGCCAAGCCTGCCGAGGAGGTCCATGCCGGCCAGACTCGCCGGATCTCCCGGGCGTAGCGGAGCGAACGATGGCATAAGAGGATTCTGACCCCACCCCGCGAATCCGCAAAAACTACCCGCCGGTAGCCAAGCGGAATATCCTTCGGGCATGCACGTCACGTCCAGCGGCAAGACCCGGCAGATCACCGCCCCCTTCACCGGCGAGCCGCTCGCCGAGCTGCCCATTTCCACGGCCGACGACGTACGCCTGGCCTACGAGCGCGCCAGGGCCGCCCAGGCCGAGTGGGCGGCCAGGTCCGCCGCGGCGCGGGCCAGACCGTTCCTGCTGCTGCACGACGCCATCCTCGACCGCAGGGACGAGATCCTCGACATCGTCCAGAACGAGACCGGCAAGGCCCGCAAGCACGCCTTCGAGGAGGTGCTCGACGTCGCCGGGTGCAGCCTCTACTACGCCCGGCGGGCGTCCGGGCTGCTCGCGCCGCGCACCCGCAAGGGCATCTTCCCCGGCGCCACCCGGGTGACCGAGCTGCGCCAGCCCAAGGGCGTGGTCGCGCTGATCTCCCCGTGGAACTACCCGCTCTCGCTCGGCGTCACCGACGCCGTGCCGGCGCTGCTGGCCGGGAACGCGCTGGTGCACAAGCCGGACACCCAGACCGCCATGTCCACCTTGTGGACCATCGACCTGCTGGCCGAGCTGGGCATGCCGCGCGAGATCTGGCAGGTCGTGCTGGGCGAGCCCGCCGAGATCGGCGACGCGCTGCTCGACGACGCCGACTACGTCGCGTTCACGGGTTCGACCAGGGGCGGCAGGAAGATCGCCGAGGAGGCGGCCAAGCGGCTCATCGGCTGCTCGCTGGAGCTCGGCGGCAAGAACCCGATGGTGGTGCTCGAAGACGCCGACGTGCCGCTCGCCGTCCAGGGGGCGATCCGGGCCTGCTTCACCAACGCCGGCCAGCTCTGCCTGTCCATCGAGCGGCTGTACGTGCACACGTCGGTGTTCGACGACTTCGCCGCGCGCCTGGTCAGGCAGGTCGGCAACCTCAAGCTCGGCGCGGGCCACGACTGGTCGGTCCAGATGGGCTCGCTCACCTCGCAACGCCAGCTCGACGCCGTCAGCGCCCACGTGGACGACGCCGTGGCCAAGGGCGCGACCGTGCTGACCGGCGGCCGGGCCAGGCCCGACCTCGGCCCGCTGTTCTACGAGCCGACCGTGCTCACCGGCGTGCGCGACGACATGGACCTGTGCCGCAACGAGACGTTCGGGCCCGTGGTCGCCCTCTACCCCTTCGACTCGGAGGAGGAGGCGATCGAGCTGGCCAACGACACCATCTACGGCCTGAACGCCTCCATCTGGACCACCGACCCGGCCCGCGGCCGCGCCCTGGCCGCCCGCGTCAAGGCCGGCACGGTCAACATCAACGAGGGGTACGGCTCGGCCTACGCCTCCTACGACGCGCCCATGGGCGGCATGAAGGCGTCGGGCCTCGGCCGCCGGCACGGCGCGGAGGGCCTGCTGCGCTACACCGAGTCCAAGACCGTGGCCTCGCAGGCGTCCTGGCTGGGCTTCGAGCCGCCCTTCGACCTGACGTACGAGACGTGGGCCGACGTCCTGGCCGGCACCCTCAAGGCGATGCGGAAGCTGCGGATCAAGTGACGTTCGACGTTCTGGTCATCGGGTCGGGGTTCGGCGGCAGCGTCTCGGCGCTGCGGCTGAGCGAGAAGGGGTACAAGGTCGGCGTGCTGGAGGCGGGCCGCCGGTTCGACGACTCCGCGCTGCCGGCCACCTCGTGGAAGCTGCGCGACTTCCTGTGGGCGCCCTGGCTCGGCATGAAGGGCATCCAGCGCATCCACGTGCTGCGCGGCGAACGCGGCACCGGCGTGATGGTGCTGGCCGGAGCCGGGGTGGGCGGCGGGTCGCTGGTCTACGCCAACACCCTCTACGAGCCGCTCGACCCGTTCTTCCGCGACCCGCAGTGGGCCGGCATCACCGACTGGAAGGCGGAGCTGGCCCCCCACTACGACCAGGCCAGACGCATGCTCGGCGCGGTCACGAACCCCACCGTCACCCGCGCCGACGACGTCATGCGCCGGGTCGCCGAGAAGATGGGCGTGGGCGACACCTTCCACCTGGCCCCGGTCGGCGTCTACTTCGGCGAGGACGGCGTAGACCCGTACTTCGGCGGCGCCGGGCCGCAGCGGCGCGGCTGCATCGAGTGCGGGCAGTGCATGACCGGCTGCCGCCACGGCGCCAAGAACACGCTGGTCAAGAACTACCTCCACCTGGCCGAGCGGGCGGGGGCCCGGGTCTACGCCGAGTGCACGGTCACCTCGGTGCGCCCGCTGCCCTCCGGCGGCTACCGGGTCGTCGCCCGCCGGACGGGGTCGGCGCTGCGCCGCCGTTCGTTCACGGCCAAGCAGGTGATCTTCGCGGCCGGCACGTACGGCACCCAGCGCCTGCTGCACAAGCTGCGCGCCACCGGCGACCTGCCCCGCCTGTCGCCCAGGCTCGGCACGCTGACCAGGACCAACTCCGAGGCCCTGCTCGGCTTCGAGCGCACGTCGGCGGGCGGCGAGAAGCTCAACAAGGGCGTGGCCATCACCTCCTCCATCCACCCCGACGCCGAGACCCACATCGAGCCCGTGCGTTACGGCGACGGCTCCAACGCCATGGGCCTGCTGCGCACCCTGCTCGTGGACGGCGGCCAGCCGAGGTGGCCGGCGCTGTTCCGGGAGATCGCCGCGCGGCCCCTGGAGGCGCTGCGGCTGCTCGACCTGCGCCGCTGGTCGGAACGGACCGTCATCGCGCTGGTCATGCAGGCCAAGGACAACTCGATCACCGTCCGGCGCACCCGCTGGGGCCTGCGGTCGGCCCGCGGTCACGGCGAGCCCAACCCGACGTGGATCCCGGCCGGGCACGAGGCCGTCCGGCACGCGGCGGCCGAGATCGGCGGGGTGCCCGGCGGCACCTGGCTCGACCTGTTCGACATCCCGACGACGGCCCACTTCCTGGGCGGCTGCGTGATCGGCGACTCGCCCGAGACCGGCGTGATCGACGCCTACCACCGCGTCTACGGCCACGAGGGGCTGCACGTCGTGGACGGCTCGGCGGTGTCGGCCAACCTCGGGGTCAACCCGTCGCTCACCATCACCGCGCAGGCCGAGCGGGCCATGTCCCTGTGGCCCAACGCCGGCGACCCCGATCCCAGGCCTGCCACGGGCTCGCCGTACGTCCGGCTGCCTCCGGTGGCGCCTCGCCGGCCCGCCGTGCCGGAGCGGGCGCCGGGAGCACTCCGTCTGTATACACTGTAAACGTGAGCGAACGAGGGACGGCGGCGCGCATCGAGGCCGTGGCCCGGCAGATCCTGCTGGAGGAGGGCGCCGACGCCGTCAGCATGCGGCGGGTCGGCGAGGCCGTGGGCGTCACCGCCATGGCCATCTACCGGCACTTCCCCAACAGGGAGGCCCTGCTGCGCGCCGTCGCCGACGCCGCCGCCCGCGAGCTGGCCGAGGCGTGGACCCGCCGACCCGGCACGGGCGACGTGGAGGAGCGCATGATGGCGGCGCTCGACGACTTCCTCGACTTCGCGCTCGGCAGCCCCCACCTGTACAACTTCCTGACCTCCGACGCCTGGGCGCGGGCCCGCCGCTTCCCCGACGACTTCCGCGACGGTCAGGGCCCGCCGTTCAGCGTGGTGGTGGCGCTGGCCGAGGAGGGCATGCGCGCGGGCGTGCTGCGCGAGGACGACCCGCTGGAGACCGCGCTCGCGGTCACGGCGAGCACCCAGGGCCTGGTCCAGCAGTACCTGAGCGGCCGGATGAGCATGGCCGAGCCCGACTTCCGCGCCCTGTGCCACCGCACGGTGACCCGCGTGCTCAACGGCGTACGGAATAAACCTTATGTACCCCCGTGTCCTTGACGGACATGAAGATTCGTTACGTCGGTGGCCCGACCGCCGTCATCGAGCTGGGCGGCGTCCGGCTGCTGGTCGATCCCACCTTCGACGCGCCGGGCGACCACCCGGTCGGCGCCAGGGTGCTCAAGAAGACGGCCGGCCCCGCCTTCGGCCCCGACGAGGTGGGCCCGGTGGACGCCGTGCTGCTCTCGCACGACCAGCACCCCGACAACCTCGACGACGCGGGCCGCGCGTTCCTCGCCGCGGCCCCGCTGGCGCTGTCCACCGCCTCGGCGGCCGAGCGCGTCGGCGAGCCGGTGCGCGCCCTGCCCAACTGGAGCGAGACCGAGGTCGGCCCGCTGCGGGTGACCGGCGTGCCCGCCCAGCACGGCCCCGACGGGACCGAGCACCTGACGGGCGAGGTCACCGGCTTCGTGCTCAGCGGCGAGGGCCTGCCCACCGTCTATGTGAGCGGCGACAACGCCTCGCTCGACGTCGTGCGGGCCGTGGCCGCCAGGTTCCCGCGGATCGACGTGGCGCTGCTGTTCGCGGGCGGCGCGCGCACCCCGCTCGTGGCCGGGTTCCTGACGCTGACCAGCGAGGACGCCGTCACCGCCGCCGACATCCTGGGCGCGCGGCACGTCGTCCCGCTGCACTTCGAGCACTGGGCGCACTTCACGCAGGGCCGCGACACGCTGGAGAAGGCGTTCGCGGGGCTCGGCGAGCGGTTCGTGCTGCTCGCCCCTGGCGAACAGGTCGAGCTTTCCTGAGCTCGTCCTGACAAGGTGGTCCGGTGAGCTGGAGCACGCGCGCGCTCGACGCGCTGGCCGCCGGGCCGCCGACCAGGCTGATCGACTTCCCCGTCCGGGTCCCCGGCGTGCGCCTGCTGCTGAAGGACGAGTCCGGTCAGCCCACGGGCAGCCTGCGGCACCGGCACGCCAGGGCGCTGTTCCGGCGGGCCGTGCTCGACGGCTCGATCACCGAGGGCACCACCGTGGTCGAGGCCACCGGCGGCAACGCCGCGGTCGCGCAGGCGTGGTTCGCCCGGCGGCTCGGCCTGCCCTACGTCGTGGTCATGCCGGGCGCGCCCGACCCGGCGCGGGCCCGCGCGGTCGAGGCGCTGGGCGGCGAGTGCAGGTTCGTGACGCCGCCCCTGGCCATCTACGACGCGGCCAGGGAGGCGGCCGGGCAGGTCGGGGGCCACTACCTCGACCAGTTCGGCCGGGCCGCGCCGCACGATCTGGCCGAAGAGCTGTTCGCCCAGGTCCGTCCCGACTGGGTGGTGACCGGCGCGGCCACCGGCGCGACCTCGGCCACGCTCGGCGCCGCGGCCGGGGAGCACGGCTGCCGGGTGGCGGTCGCCGATCCCGACAACTCCGCCTACTTCCCGGGCTGGACCCTCGACGTGCCCGACTACGCCACCGGCATGCCCTCGCGGATCGAGGGCGTCGGCCGTCCGCGCGTGGAGCCGGGGTTCCGGCCCGACCTGGTCGATCTGGTGGTGCCGGTGCCCGACGCGGCGAGCGTGGCGGCGGCCAGGCGCATCAGGGAGGTCACCGGGCTGCCGGTGGGCGGCTCGTCCGGCACCGCGCTGTGGGCCGCGCTCGAACTGGCCGGGCGCATGCGGGCCAGGGGCGAGAGCGGCACGATCGTCTCGCTGGTGGGCGACGCGGCCGAGCGGCACCTGGCGACGTACCACGACGACGCCTGGGCCGCCGGCAAGGGCCTCGACGTCGCCGGCCGCCTCACCGAGCTGCGGCAGCGGGTCTGATCCAGCCTTCCAGCCCGGCCAGGAAGTCCTCGAACAGGTGGCGGTGGATCGTGTGCTCGGCCCCCGTGACCACGCGCACCTCGAACCCCTTGCCCCGCAACTCCTCCTGGAACGCCGGCGGCACCAGCAAGCTCGGGTCGGCCACCTGCACCAGCGACGGCACGACGGGAGCGGGCGTGAAGTCCATGCCCGACGCCTCGACGAGCGACAGCGCCGACCGCCGGTCCCAGCGCGCGAGCATCTCGACCTCGACCGCCACCTCCTCGGCCGAGAAGCCGGGGTGCAGGGCGGCGATCAGCTCGCCGGTCTCGTCGGTGAAGCCGGCCATCGACTCCAGGGCGCCGCTCTCCAGCGTCGGCAGGCGGAAGGCCGGGTCGGAGTAGATCGCCCGTCCGGGCATGAGCCGTTCGACGGCGAGGCCGAGCGTGAGGCCGCCCAGGGAGTGCCCGATGGCCAGCTCGGGGCGCGCGGGCACCGACTCCGCCAGCGACGAGGCGAACAGCTCGGGCGGGTAGGCGTCGGCGCGGGGGCTCTCGCCGTGGCCGGGCAGATCGACGGCGATGACCCGGTAGCCGCGCGCGGCCAGCTCGGGGCCCACCCGCCACCAGCATCGCGAGTCGGCCATGATGCCGTGGACGAGGACGGCCAGGCGGTCGCCCGAACCCCATTCACGAGTGTGCAGCTTCATGCGGCGGCCTCTCCTGATTATACGTATAAGCAGTTGATACCATCCACCCCGTGAACACGACAAGGGGGGACCGTCCGCCGACCAGCGTCGACGTGGCCAGGGCCGCGGGAGTGTCCCAGGCCACGGTCTCCTACGTGCTCACCGACAACCCCCACGCCCGGGTGAGCGAGGAGACCCGCAGGCGGGTCCGTGACGCCGCCGCCCGGCTCGGCTACGTCCCCGACGCCGCCGCCCGCGCGCTGCGTACGGGCCGCAGCGACATCGTGCTCATGCCGCTGTCGCGGGCCAGGACGGGCCGGCTGGCGCAGCAGGTGTCCGAGGAGCTGGAGGAGGAGTTCAGGACCCGCGGCTACACCCTGGTCCAGTACGGTGAGCGCACCCTCAAGGGCGTGGCGGCGGCCAGGAGCTGGCTCGCCCTGCGGCCCTCGGCCGTCCTCGTCGAGGCCGCGCGGCTGACCAGGCCCGCCGTGGACCTGCTGCACGCCTCGGGCGTCCGGGCCGTCGTCGGCCTGTCCGACCAGCCCTCGCCGCTGGTGCCGGCCCTGGTGTTCGACCACCGGGCCCTCGGCGCCGTGGCCGCCCGCCACCTGGTCGCGCGGGGGAGCAGGCGGCTGGCGGCCGTCGTGCCCCGGGAGGAGGGCGTCGACGCCATGGGGCGGGCCCGGCTGGCGGGGGTGCGGGAGGTCGTCCCCGGGGCCGCGCGCATCGACCTGGCCTTCTCGGAGGAGGAGGCGGGGCGGATCGTCCGCGCGGGCGACCTGCCCGACGGCGTCTTCGCCTACAACGACGAGTACGCGATGCTGCTGATCAGCGCGTTGCAGGACGCCGGTCTGCGGGTCCCCGGCGACGTCGCCGTGGTCGGCGCGGACGACCTGCCGATCTGCACGCTCATGCGGCCCCGGCTGACCAGCGTGCACTTCGACGCCACCGCCAGCCCGGCCGATCTGGCGGAGGAGATCGACGGGATCGTCCGCGGTGTGCGGCCGTCCGTGGCGGGCGAGGTCGTCGCCCGGTTCGAGCCCCGGCTGGTGGTCCGGTCCAGCGCCTGAGGCGCGTATCGAGGGGCCGGCGCCTGAGGCGGGTAACGAGTTGGACGCGCGTCTTGTCAGCCCTTCCCGCGCGACCTACAGTCCAGAGCAATCGTCGGTGATACGTATCACCATCGCTCGGAGAGGTCCCCCCATGGCTGAAGTTCTGAGCGGCGCGCACCGGGACACCCGGCGCCTCGGGCCGCTCTACCTGACGCTTCCGCTGGCCAACGTCGCCGTCATGTTCCTGTGGCTGAGCGTGGGCGCGTTCGTCCTGCCCGTTCACGTGCAGCGCATCACCGGCGTCAACGACGTGGCCGCGCTGGGCCTGGCAAACTCGATCGGCCCGCTCATGGCCACGCTCGCCAACCCGGTCTTCGGCCAGATCTCCGACCGGACCAGGTCGCGCTTCGGCCGGCGTTCGCCGTGGATACTCGGCTGCGTCCTGCTCGGCGTGCTCGCCCTGTTCGCGCAGGCCAATGCGGGCAGCGTGCTCATGCTCGGCCTCAGCTGGGCGGGCGTGCAGACCATCATGAACGGCTACCAGGCCGCCATGACCGCGATCCTGCCCGACCGGGTCCCGCCGAGCCGGTACGGCACCTACTCCGGCCTGTTCGGGCTCGGCACGCCGCTGGCCACGATCGCGGCGGCGATCATGTTCATCGTGTTCCCGCAGCTGGCCGCCGGCGGGGCGTACTACGTGGTGATGGCGCTGCTGCTGGTCGCGGCGGTGCTGGTCGTGGTCGCGACGCCGGACACGTCCTCGGTGGGGATGGCGCGCGAGCCGTTCGGGCTGGGCGCGTTCCTGGCCGGGTTCCTGCGGCCGCTGAAGAGCCCGGACTTCGCCTGGGCCTTCGTGTCGCGTTTCGGCGTCATGCTCGGATATTTCGTCATCTTTACCTTCAACCTCTTCCTCCTTGAGGACTTCATCAAGATCCCCAAGGGCGAGGTGGTCGCCACGATGGGCCTGCTGATGCTCATCGGCCAGGCCGCCACGCTGCTCGCGGTGCTCGTGATCGGCCCGATCTCCGACCGCCTCGGCCGCTTCCGGCTGTTCGCGCTGGTCGCCGGGCTGTCCTCGGCGGTGTTCCTGGGCATCCCGCTGGCGATGCCGACGTTCGAGGGCATGATCGTCTACAACGTCGCGCACGGCATCGCGTTCGGCGTCTACATGGCCGTGGACATGGCCCTGGTGACGAAGGTGCTGCCGGACCCCGGCGACGCGGGCAAGGACATGGGCGTCCTCAACATCGCCAACGCCGGGCCGCAGATCCTGGCGCCCGCCCTCGCCGCCGTCGTGGTGGGGACGGGCGGCTATCCGGCGCTGTTCGTCGTGGGCATCGTGATCTCGCTGGTCGGCTCCGTCGGGGTCCTCAGGATCAGGGGTGTGCGCTAGCGTCGGCGACATGACGGAACTTGACCCCAGATTGCGCGCGATCACCGATTTGATGGTGTCCGAGGCGCGCGAGGGGGGCGGCAGGCACGAGTACGACGGCCAGATCCAGGACCTGTCGCCCGAGGGCGTACGGGACGGCCTGGCGCGCCTCGGCAAGGGCGACGCGCCGGCCGACCCGCACGACGCCGAGCATCTGCAGATCTTCGAGGAGGCCATGCGCGTCCAGTTCGGCGAGCTGGAGCTGCACCGCAAGAACCCGCTGATCCACCTGTCCAACCTCGACCTGGCCTGCTACGACCGCGACTACGGCCCCGAGGCCGAGCGCGCCGCCGCCAGGGCCGCCCACCTCGCGCAGTGGCCGGCCGCCGTGGACGCCGCGGTCGCCTCGCTCGACCAGGTCGCGGCCCCGGTCGCCACGTCCCTGCTGGGCGCGGTCAAGGGCCTGGCCGCGGGCATCACCGACGAGGCCGCGATCGAGGCCCACGGCAGGCTCGTGGCCCACGTGGCCCGCGCCGCCGCCGAGGGCGACCCCGACGCCGCGCTCGGCGGCGCGGCCCTGGTCAAGCTCATGAGCAGCGCCGAGGGCCTGCCGGTCGACCTGGGCCGGCTGGCCGAGCGCGCCGACGCCGAACGCGACCGGCTCATGGGCCTGCTCGCCGAGTCCTGTGCCAAGCTCGGACGTTCCGAGCGGCCCCTCGACGTCGTCCGCGAGCTGGTCAAGGACCACCCCGACGCCGACGGCGTGATCGAGGCGGCCCGGATCGGCACCGAACGGGCCATCGCCTTCACCCGTGAGAAGGACCTCGTGCCCTACCACGACGGCGAGTGCCAGGTCGGGCTGGCGCCGGAGTCGCGCCGCTGGGCCATGGCCATGATGGCGTGGAACTCGCCGGGCGAGCCCGAGGGGCCGTCCTGGTACCACATCACGCCGCCGGACGCGTCCTGGAGCGAGCAGGACCAGGAGGAGTGGCTGGAGGTCTTCAGCGCCACCACGCTGCCCGCGATCAACGTGCACGAGGTGGCCCCCGGCCACTTCTCGCACGGCCGCGCGCTCCGCCGGGCCCCCTCCGACGTGCGGCGGCTGCTGCAGTCGATGGCCTTCGTCGAGGGCTGGGCCCACTACGCCGAGGAGCTGTGCGTCGAGGAGGGCTACGCGCCCGACGACCCGCGGTTCGAGATCGGCGTCTGGGTGGAGGCCCTGATCCGGGTCACCCGGCTGGCCTGCGCGATCGGCGTGCACACCGGGCAGATGACGGTCGAGGAGGGCGCGCGGCGCTTCGAGTCCGACACCCACCTGGCCGGTCCGGCCGCGCTGTCGGAGGCCCGCCGCGCCTCCTTCGACCCGACGTACGGCCGCTACACCTGGGGCAAGCTGCTCATCCTCGACCTGCGCGAGCAGGCCCGCACGCAGTGGGGAGCGGGCTTCACGCTCCAGCGCTTCCACAAGGCGCTGTTCGACCTCGGCTCGCCGCCCCTGGGCCTGATCGGCGCGATCCTGTAGCGTCGGGGTAGCCGAGCGAGCGCTAGGGAGGTTCAGGCGGTGCGTGAACTGTCCGGCAGGGTCGCGGTGGTGACGGGCGCGGCCAGCGGCATCGGCAGAGCCCTGGCCGTCCGGTTCGCCGCCGAGGGCATGGCGTTGATGCTGGCCGACGTCGATCACGGCGGGCTGGCCGAGACGGCCGCGCTCGCGGGGAAGGCGTCCGCCGGGCCGGGCGAGGTGCTCACGCAGGTCACCGACGTCTCGGACGCGGCGGCCGTGCAGCACCTGGCCGACCGGAGCTTCGGCGAGCTGGGCGCGGTGCACGTGTTGTGCAACAACGCCGGCGTCCACCAGGGCGGCCGCCTGTGGACCAGGACCGCCGAGGACTTCGCCTGGCTGCTCGGCGTGAACCTGTGGGGCGTGCTGCACGGCGTGCGCGCGTTCGTGCCGCGGATGATGGCACAGGACACCGAGGGGCACGTCGTCAACACCGTGTCCGTGGCGGGGCTGCTGGCCGCGCCGGGCGCGGGCGGTTACGCGGTCACCAAGTACGCCGCGCTGGCCGCCTCGCAGTCGCTGGCCCAGGACCTGGCCGCCGTGGGCTCCAAGCTCCGCGTGACCGCGCTGTGCCCCGGCGCGGTCAGGACGCGGATCGACGACTCGGCCCGCTCCCGCCCGGCCGACCTGGTCAGCACCCCGACGGACGACGAGACGGCCGCCCGCGAGGCCGTCGGGGCGGCCATGGCGCGCGGCGTCGAGCCCGCCGAGGTGGCCGCCCTGGTCGTGCGGGCCATCCACGAGGAACGGTTCCTCGTGCTGACCCACCCCGAGTTCGCCGACCGGCTGCGCAGGCAGACCGAGATGCTGCTGGCCGGCGAACTGCCCGGCGCTACCAGCGGCGCTCGTGGGCCAGCACGCTCACCACGCTCCCGCGCCGCGGATTGACCAGCAGCCGGACGAAGTCGCCCGGCAGCACGTCCTGGTAGACGCGCTCCTTGGCCCGGTACGCCGGCGCCCGCTCCGACGTGCCGTCGTGCACCGCCAGGTAACAGGTGCGCGAGGAGGACAGGTCGTCGCCGTGCTCGGTCACGATCCAGCGCTTGACCACCCGCCCCTCGACCTCCTGCCGCTTGGGTCCGCCGCCGTCGCGCGGAGCGGGCTCGACCAGGACGCCGCGCCACCCGTCGCCGGTGAAGATCCACTCCTGCCGCGGGTCCACCGGAGCCGGCTCGGGCCCGGCGACCTCGCGGCCGAGCGGCGTCAGCACGAACCCGCGCCCGCCCAGCAGCAGCGCGGCCCCGGCCACGAACGCCCCCGCCGTCGCGATCCAGCCGGGCCACGACACGCCCGCCTGCGAGATGGTGACGTACCAGGGCACGGCGAGCCCGGCGGCCAGCAGCAGCGGCACGAGCATGCTCTGCCAGCGCCGCCGGGCCAGCCCGAGGTCGATGGCGCTCTGCCGCACCAGGGGCACGAACTCGGCGTCGAGGTCGCCGCTGTCCGGCATCAGGGCGACGACCGGCGCCTGCGGCGCTCCGCCCATCCGCGCGGCCACCCGGTCGAGCACCCATCGCTCGTACGGCCACACCTGCCCCTCGCCCGTCGCGGAGAGCGTGAGCCGGTCGCCCCGGATCGTCAGGAACCCGCGCCTGGCCAGCTCGAAGACCGTGGCGTGGAAGACCTCACCGGCCCGCAGCCCGCGTAAGAGCTCGACCACGGCGGGCGGCGCCGGGGGAGCAGGGGCCGCCGGGGGCGCGGCGGCCCGGCGCGTCGTCAACCCGAACGCGGCGGCCAGCGCGGCGAACCACAGGGCCCACGCCGAGGCCGGCCAGACAAGATCCACCGTTCTGTGTTAGCACGAGTGACGGTGTGAGGCCAGGCGTAATACCCGAGGCCGATACAATGAAGGCACCGCATTTCGCCTTTGGGGGGTTCTCACGGTGTCTGAATTCGACACAGTGCTGGTGGTCGACTTCGGCGCACAGTACGCGCAGCTCATCGCGAGGCGGGTGCGCGAGTGCCACGTCTACTCCGAGATCGTGCCGTCGTCGATGTCCGTCGAGGAGATGATGGCCAAGAAGCCCAAGGCGATCATCCTGTCCGGCGGCCCGTCGTCGGTCTACGCCGAAGGCGCGCCGCCCGTGCCGCACGGCCTGTTCTCGACCGGCGTGCCCACGTTCGGCATCTGTTACGGCTTCCAGGCCATGGCCCAGGCGCTGGGCGGCGAGGTCGCCCGCACGGGCGTCGCCGAATACGGCGGCACCGCGCTGGAGGTGCTCGACGAGGGCGTCATCTTCCAGGGGCTGCCCGCCGCGCAGACCGTCTGGATGTCCCACGGCGACAGCGTGGCCGCGGCCCCCGAGGGCTTCGCGGTCACCGCCTCCACGAGCGAGACGCCGGTCGCCGCCTTCGAGCACCCCGAGCGCGGCCTGTACGGCGTGCAGTTCCATCCCGAGGTGCTCCACTCCGAGCACGGTCAGGCCGTGCTCAAGCACTTCCTCGACGCGGCCGGCTGCCGTCCGTCGTGGACCATGCTCAACATCGTCGAAGACTCCGTCGAGGCCGTGCGCCGGCAGGTCGGCGACGGCCGCGCCATCTGCGCGCTGTCGGGCGGCGTCGACTCCGCGGTGGCCGCGGCGATCGTCCAGCGGGCCATCGGCGACCGGCTGACCTGCGTCTTCGTCGACCACGGGCTGCTGCGCAAGGGCGAGGCCGAGCAGGTCGAGCGCGACTTCGTGGCCGTCACGGGCGTCAAGCTGCGCGTCGTCGACGCCGCCGACCGCTTCCTGAAGGCGCTGGAGGGCGTCACCGACCCGGAGGAGAAGCGGAAGATCATCGGCCGCGAGTTCATCCGCGTCTTCGAGGACGAGCAGCGCGCCATCATGGCCGACGGCCCGGTCGACTTCCTGGTCCAGGGCACCCTCTACCCCGACGTCGTCGAGTCCGGCGGCGGCACGGGCACCGCCAACATCAAGTCCCACCACAACGTCGGCGGCCTGCCGGAAGACCTCCAGTTCAAGCTGGTCGAGCCGCTGCGCGCGCTGTTCAAGGACGAGGTCCGCCGAGCCGGCGAAGAGCTGGGCCTGCCGCCCGCCATGGTCTGGCGGCAACCGTTCCCCGGCCCGGGGCTCGGCATCCGCATCGTCGGCGAGGTCACCCGCGACCGCCTGGCGCTGCTGCGCGAGGCCGACGCCATCGCCCGCGAAGAGCTCTCCCGCGCCGGCCTCGACCGGCAGATCTGGCAGTGCCCGGTGGTGCTGCTGGCCGACGTGCGCTCGGTGGGCGTGCAGGGCGACGGCCGCACCTACGGCCACCCGGTCGTGCTCCGGCCGGTGACGTCCGAGGACGCGATGACGGCCGACTGGGCCCGGGTGCCCTACGACGTCCTGTCGCGCATCTCCACCCGCATCACCAACGAGGTGCGCGAGGTCAACCGGGTGGTGGTCGACGTCACGAGCAAGCCCCCGGGCACCATCGAGTGGGAATAACGCCGTGTGCGAACGGCCCGGACCGGCTGACGGTTCCGGGCCGTTCGCATGTCCGGCTATGAGCGGTTAATGCAGGTCAGGGCGTTGGTTATGGTGGAAGGAGGTCGATTCGCCAGACCCCCTCGACCCCGGCCCGTGACGATTGCTCAGCTCGTGGACGCATACCGGAAAGTTTCTTGGGAAAAGTGTGTGAGTTTGGGC
>NZ_JBSGCE010000100.1:0-22016 GCF_053601695.1 Nonomuraea sp. NPDC004702 | reverse complement strand
GCGACCACTACCTCCAGCGCTACTCGCCGCGCGCCCGCCGGAGCCCCTGGTCCCGCATCAACGTCGCCAAGGCCGAGGCTCCGGTGTCCGGAAAACGCGGGGCATGTCAGCCTGCCGCTCGCCACGCCGCCACCGTGGTCCATGCCGTGCCGGCGGGCATGGCGTTATGCCAGGGGGTAGCGGCTGAGTCTCGGCCAGGCCGCCGATCGTCTCAGCCAGCGCGGAGGTCGCGGCCAAATCCGTGTGGTGAGGGCGTGGCGCACGCCCGGCCGGTGACCTTTAAGCACAACCGGTGCTCGGCCTCGTGGTCGCCCAGCTCCGCGGCCCATCATGCCTGACCGAGCCAAGCGCTGGCCCAAGTCCCGGCGATCAGTGGATCGACATTCGCCCCATCGCTTACCGGTGGGCTCTGACCAATCGCCTGCACGACGGCGGACTTGCGCCTGGCAGGGGGCGCCGAGCAGTTCACGCGCAGCGCACGCTGGCAGCGCTGGATCAAGCGAAAGGCATCGCGGGAAGACTGGGGCATCACGACCGCTCTACCTGCCATATCAGAAATCGAGGGCAGCAGTTCAGCCTCGCCGCCCTTGGCGATGACGTCGGTGGGCATCTGGATGTTCTTGCCAGGTCAGTCCACCGACCGACTCTTGGGCGGACTGGCCCTGCGGTGTAGAGGCGAGGCCGGCTCGATGGTATCCCTCGAACTCCGAATCGGTGGGCTTCGGCGGATCTGCCTGACGTTGTCGTTCTCCGTGCCTAACATGTGCGCGAGGATGGTGAGAAGATGGAGTTCGAGGACATCAGCGCGCTGCGACGGCGGAGCGTCGCGTGGCGGTTGCTGCGTGCCGATCACGCGGCCCTGGTGCTGAGCTTCCTCGGGCGAGTGTTCGTTGAGGAGAACGCGCGGTCGGTCTCGGCGGTGGATCTGGCGGGCCGACTCGACGATGAGCTGTACGCGCTGAACGAGCGGCTGGGGGAGGGGGCTTTCCCAAAGACCGCCAAGGCCTACCTTGATGACTGGGCCGATCCCCGCGCCGGATATCTGCGCAAGTACTACCCGGAAGGGTCAGACGAGCCGCACTACGACGCGACACCGGCAGTGGAGAAGGCGCTGGCGTGGCTGCGGTCGCTGACGGACCGGTCGTTCGTCGGCACCGAATCGCGGTTGAACACGATCTTCGATCTGTTGCGGCAGATGGTGTTCGGGGCCGAAGCTGATCCGCAGACTCGCCTGGAGGAGCTGAGGCGGCGGCGCCGGCAGATCGATGAGGAGATGGCGCGGGTGGCAGCCGGAGACTTCGAGCCGCTGGGACCCACCGCGCAGCGTGAGCGTTACCAGCAGTTCACGAGTACGGCGCGAGAACTGCTGGCTGATTTCCGGGAAGTGGAGGCGAACTTCCGGACGCTCGACCGGCGCTTGCGGGAGAAGATCTCCACCTGGGACGGGTCCAAGGGCGCGCTGCTGGACGACATTCTCGGGAGCCGGGAGAGCATCGCCGACACCGACCAGGGCAGGAGCTTCCAGGCGTTCTACGACTTCCTGCTGTCCAGTACCCGCCAGGAAGAGCTGGCCGGGTTGCTGGAACAGGTGCAGGCGTTGAAAGAGATCACCGAACCGGATCCGCGGATGCGGTACGTACACCATGGCTGGCTGGACGCCGGCGAACGTACTCAGGCAACCGTGCGGCAACTGTCGGAGCAGCTGCGGCGATTCCTGGACGACCAGGTGTGGGCGGAGAACCGGCGAGTGGTGGAGATCGTCCGGAGCATCGAGAAGCATGCGCTGACTGCGCGCGCGTACGCGGACCTGCCGGTGACCACGGAACTGGAGGGGACGGCTCCAGAGCTCGGGTTGCCGATGGAGCGGCCTCTGTACGCGCCGCGGCTGAGGCGGCCGATCAACAGCGCGTCGATCGAGGCGGGCGGCCAGGAGTTCGAGGCTGATGCGCTATTCGAGCAGTTCTACGTCGACCGGGCGGAACTGGCGGCCGGCGTACGCCGGGCGCTGCGGGGCCGCGCGCAAATAGCGCTGGCTGACCTGATACGTGAGCGACCTTTGGCGCAAGGACTTGCCGAACTGGTGAGTTACCTGGCACTCAGCGACGACACGTTCTGCGTCGTCTTCGATGAGGCGCGCGTCGACCAGCTGGCCTGGATCGACGAGGAGGGGACCGAGCGGCGAGCGAAGCTGCCGCGGATCACCTTCGCCCGTACGGAGGTGAGCCCGTGAGCGCGGAACTGTCGCTGGCGGTGACCCAGGTGATGAAGGGAGTGGTGTACCGCGACACCCATGAGAAGGCGTGGCGGCACCTGCTCGACCTCCAGGCGCAGGTCCGCGACCATGTGGCGGTACTCGGGCTGTTGCTGGTAATCGACGAGGCCGAAGGATACGCGTTCTTGCGCTCGCGGCCCGAGCAGGAGGGGGAGGAGGGGCCGCCGCGGCTGATCCCGCGCCGGTCGTTGTCGTTCCACGTCAGTCTTCTGCTGGCGCTGCTGCGTAAACGGCTGGCCGAATTCGACGCGCGCGGCGGCGATACCCGGCTCATGCTGACCAGGGATCAGATCGTGGAGATGCTGGCGATCCTCCTGCCGGAGGGAAGTAACGAGGCGCGGCTGGTCAATCAAGTCGACGCGCACATCAACAAGGTGGTCGAGCTGGGCTTTCTTCGGCGGGTCACCGGTCAGGACAATCTGTTCGAGGTACGGCGGATCCTCAAGGCGTTCGTGGACGGCCAATGGCTGGCTGGGTTCGAGCAGGCCCTAGCCACGTACGCGGTTCAACTGTCGGGGACGGAGGAGAGGCCGTGAGGGAGGCACTGTTCAGCTCGGTCGAGCTCAGCGGCGAGGAGGAGAAGAGCCTGGCGGGGTACCGGCTGAGCCGGCTGGAGCTGTACAACTGGGGGACCTTCCATGACAAGGTGTGGACCTTCCGTATCGACGGGCGTAATGGCCTGCTCACCGGCGACATCGGCTCCGGCAAGTCGACGATCGTGGACGCGGTGACCACGCTGCTGTTGCCGGCACAACGCATCGCCTACAACAAGGCCGCTGGTGCGGAGACCAGAGAACGCAGCCTGCGTTCGTACGTTCTGGGCTTTCACAAGTCACAGCGCAACGAAGAGACCGGTACCTCTCAACCGGTGGCACTACGCGGTACGGACTCGTTCTCGGTGATCGTCGGCGTGTTCGCCAACGACGGGTACGAGGCGACAGTGAGCCTGGCGCAGGTGTTCTGGATGAAAGACGCTAACCAGCCGGAGCGGTTCTACGTGATCGCCGACCGCGACCTTTCAGTCACCGCCGACTTCTCGGACTTCGGTACCGACATTACCGCGCTGAAGCGGAGGCTTCGCGGAGCAGGAGCTCGTACGTACGACGCCTTTCCCGAATACGGCCGGGACTTCCGACGTCGATTGGGGATCGAGTCGGAGCAGGCCATGGAACTGTTCCACCAGACAGTGTCCATGAAGTCTGTCAGCGACCTGAACGAGTTCGTCCGCGACCACATGCTGGAGCCGTTCGACGCCGCCGCCTGGACGGCCAAGCTGATTGCCCACTTCGACGATCTGACCCGTGCGCATGACGCGGTGAAGCGGGCGGAGGAGCAGCTGGCGGCCTTGACGCCGCTGCTGGCCGAATGCGAACGCTATGAGGCCCTGCGGACGGAAGTCCGAGAGCTGCAGGAGCAGCGGGAGGCGCTGCGGTACTTCTTCGCCGATCGAAAGGCCCGGTTGCTACGGCAGCGGATCGATCAGCTCGGTGAACGGCTGAGCGATCGGCAACGTGAAAGACAAGAACTCGCTGACCGGATCGGCGGCCTCAAACGGCGGCTGGACAGCCTCGTCGCCGAACGAGACGGCAAGGGCGGAGCGCGGATCGGTGAGCTGGAGAAGCTGATCGACGAAGCCGGGCGGAACCGGGACGACCGGGCCGGCCGGGCCAAAGTGTTCACCGACCGGCTGATCCGTGTCGGCTTGGCGCCCGTGGAGACCCCGCAGCAGTTCACCGCACGGCTCCGAGAGATCACTGGCATGGCGGAGGCCACCGAGAAGAAGCGCGCGCAGCTCCAGACATGTCTGGAAGAGCTGGGGCTGGAACGGAGGCGGCTCGCGGAGCGGGCCGATGAGCTCGGCAAGGAGATCCTCAGCCTGCGCAGTCGCAAGAACAATCTGCCCAGGAAAAGCCTGGAGTTGCGGGCCTGGCTGTGCCGGGAACTCGACGTACGCGAGAGCGACCTGCCGTTCGCCGGGGAGCTGGTCCGGGTCCGGCCGGAAGAAGACCGATGGGAGGGCGCCGCCGAACGACTGCTACGTCCCTTCGCGCTGTCGATGCTGGTCGCCGAAGACCTGTACACGGCGGTCTCGGACTGGATCAACGAGCACCATCTCGGGACCCGGATCGTCTACTACCGGGTCCCGGCCGTTCTCCCGGCCTGGAGCCCAGGCAGCCGGGAGAATGGTCCGGTGCTGGCGGCCAAGCTCGAGATCAAGGACAGTGAGTTCTACCCGTGGCTGGAGCGGGAACTGGCGGTGCGGGCGGGTCACCTGTGCGCCGAGACGATGACCGAGTTCCGCCGCGCCGCGTACGCGGTCACCACTGCCGGTCAGATCAAGAGCGGTCGCGGCAGGCACGAGAAGAACGACAGCACGCGCATCGATGACCGCAGCCAATACGTGCTGGGCTGGACGAACGCGCAGAAGATCGACGCTCTACTCCGACAGGCGGCCACCGTCCAGGAACAGCAGAACGCCCAGAGCATCCGGCATGGCCTGCTGCAGGGTGAACACGGCACCTGTCTGGACCACATGAGGGTCCTGGCTCAGCTCGCCGAGACCACCGACTTCAGTGGACTTGACTGGCGCAGCCAGGTCAACCTGGTTGAGGATCTGGCGGCGGAACTGGCCAAGCTCCGGCGGGCCTCCAGCGAGCTCGAACGCCTCGCCAGCGAGATCGATGCCGTCAACGGCGACCTAGGACAGGCCCAGCTCCATCAGGAAGCATGCCTTAAGAACATCGGTGGCCTGGAGAGCCAGCTGAAGGCAGCAAACGAAGAGGTCGGCAAGTCCGCAACGATCCTCGCCGAACCGGCCGCTGCCGGGGCCGTGACACACTACGGTGACCTGGAACGAGCGTTTCCCGGCACCGGTGACCCGGCAGACTGTGACTCGGCCCAGGCCGAGGCAGGTACCGCCCTGAGCGAGAAGGTCGACAGGCGGCTCAAGTCGCAGAATAGCCTTGCTGGCAAAATCGCCACCCAGATGGCATCCTTCCGCGGCAGATACCCGAACGAGACGACCGATTTCGACGACTCGGTCCATTCAGCGCCTGGTTACCGAGAACTGCATGACCGGCTCGTCGGCGACGATCTGCCCCGGTTCCGGGAACAGTTCAAGACCTACCTCAACACCAACACCATCAACGACATCGCCGGGTTCAGCTCCAAACTCAGCCTGCAAGCCGACCTGATCCGCCAGCGGGTCGGTGTCATCAACGACTCCCTGCTCGCCGTCGAGTACAACCCCGGCCGCTACATCCGCCTGCAGGCCGAGCCGAGCCCCAACACCGACGTACGCGACTTCCAAGCCCAACTGCGCGAATGCACCGCCGGGACGCTGTCGGGCAATGCCTCCGACCAGTACTCGGAAGAGAAGTTCCGCCAAGTCAGTCGGCTCATCGAACGCTTCCGTGGCCGTGACGGCCTGTCCAGTGAAGACCGCCTTTGGACCAAACGCGTCACCGATGTCCGCAACTGGTTCGTGTTCTCGGCCTCCGAACGCAACCGCTTCGACGATTCGGAACACGAGACGTACTCCGATAGCAGCGGCAAGTCCGGCGGCCAGAAGGAGAAGCTCGCCTACACCATTCTGGCGGCCTCGCTGGCCTACCAGTTCAAGCTCGAATGGGGCGTCACCCGGTCCAAAACCTTCCGGTTCGCTGTGATCGACGAGGCGTTCGGCCGGGGCTCGGACGAGTCGACCAGGTTCGCCCTCAAACTGTTTCGCAGCCTCGGACTGCAGCTCATGATCGTCACACCACTGCAGAAGATCCATATCATCGAGCCATTCGTGTCGGCCGTCGGCTACGTCGACAACGTCAACGGCCAGTACTCCCGATTGCAGACCCTCACCATCGAGGAGTACAAGGCCCGCCAGGTCGCTCACGCGGCGGGTTCGCGCCCATGACCTGGACAACGCCGGACGATGTCCGGGCCTTGCTCACGAAGCGCTGGTCGTCCGGCAGATACCTGACCTGGCTCGCCACCGGAGAACCCTGGCGGCCCATCGACGTGCCGGTCCGCGGACCCCGCCCGAGCGAGTTGGCGGCGCGGTTCGAGGAGGTCCGCACCTGGGTCGCCCAATGGGAGAAGCAGACCCGGCTGCGCGTGGAGTACAAACCGATCGGCGGTCGGACCATCGGCGTGAACACCATCCCCGCCCGCGCCTGGATCGACGACCCGGACACCCTCTGGGGCCTGCTCAAGACCACCGGCGACGTCCGCGCCTTCCGCGCGCTCCATGCCAACGCCGCTGGATCACCTCAGATCGCCGCGTGGATGGCCGCCAACCCGATGAAGGTGCTGGCTCTGGCTGACACCTGGCCATCGATCATGGCGACCGTTCACTGGATCGATCAGCATGCCCGCGCGGGCATGTATCTGCGACACATCGACGTACCTGGGGTCGACACCAAGTTCATCGAACGCCACAAAGGGGTGTTGACCGCGCTCCTGGACGCTCGACTCGATCCGACGCGCGTCCGCGACGATCTGCCACGATCGGACTTCGAAGGACGATACGGCTTCCGCAAGAAGCCCCAGCAGGTCCGTTTCCGCCTGCTGGACGGTAGGAGTTTGACCGGCTTCACCGACCTGACCGTACGTACTGAGGAGTTCGTCGCTCGACCTCCTTCGGTGACGGCCGTGTTCGTCATCGAGAACGAAACCAGCTATCTGGCCTTTCCCGCCGTACCTGGTGGCATGGCCATCTTCGGGAGTGGCTACTCCGTCGGCGTGCTGGAATCACTGCCATGGCTGGCCGATACCGAACTGATCTATTGGGGAGACATCGATACCCACGGCTTCGCCATCCTCGACAGGCTCCGCAGTCGGTACCCGCACGTCATTTCGATGCTGATGGACCAGGACACCCTCATGGACCACCAAGCGCACTGGACCGCGGAACCCAGCCAAGTCACCCAGCCCCTCGCCCACCTGACGGTGGCCGAGGCAGCCCTGTGGCATGAACTACGCGCTCACAGGTACGGCCCCTCGATTCGCCTTGAGCAGGAACGTATCCGCTTCTCCGCGATCGCCGAAAGGATGCAGGCGGTGGTCACCACGCTGGCCCCAGCAAGTGCGGGTGTCAGTGACGGGGGATGAAGGCGCTTCAGCCGAACGGTGGGGATGGCGTATATAAATGGGCCAGGTGCGCTGGAGGTGAGATCACCTCGAGTGATGACGAAGCAGTGGGCCTGATGCTCGATGACCGCGACGATCTCGGCTCGCTGGTAGCGGCTGCATCGTCCGCCACGTCGACCTCTGACCTGGCCGAGGCGCAAGTCGCCCGCTGGGCAGGCCCACACTGCCGATGGTGATCCTGACCCGCGTGGCGAACGCGGTGCCACACCGAGCCGTGTCCCCGCTCAAGGCGGTCCTGGCGTCCGACGCGCCGGGCCGCAATCCCCACCGGCGCCGACATGGCCCCTGATGGGACCGGCTGATGACGGTCGATTTTCGCGAGCCGCTTACGCGCTCGTGCGCGGGTGCGTTCCGTCAGGGCCGTGACCAGCATGCCCGCTTCCCCGCGCGTCAGGGCGCCGATGACGACATGTCCTTCGGCTGTCGGGCAGGACGGTCACCTCGTGAGCCGTCCTGGCCAGGGTCCCCGGGCCCGGATAGCTGCTCGGAGGCTGGGCAGCGGCCCCGGCAGTAGCCGTTGCTGACCACGAGCCGTCCACGGATGGCTGTGTAGTCGCCGAACTGCCGGGCGATGAGCACACCCTTGCAGATGGGGCAGCAGATGGACTGGTCAGTGGGCATCAGGGCCTTCTCGAGTGCTGGAGGTCGTTACGCTGGCGCTCCAGGCGAGTGACAGCGCCGGAGCACCAGGTCGGCGGCCGGTGCCGTGATGGCCGGCTATGGCCTCCACGAGGGCTCTACACCGTTCGCTCTCCGCATTATGCCGAGCCTGCGCGCGAGTAGCACGCCGCTCTGGGTATCAAAGTAATGATCATTTCTCGCGGGATCGTTTCCCCTCGCCCCTTGGGGCAACAAGGCGCTCCACTTCCGCTGTGTCGATCACGGTGGTCCGCCAGGCTGCGCGACCTTGTCGGGCCAGGCGACATCTGAGGGCTGGCGCCGTCAGCACATAAAAAATTGAGCCTCTTTCACCCCCTTTGGCCGACTCTTCTGAGCGGGGCTGATATCCCCTCCACTGGCCCAGCTCAGCTCCGGTTGCTCCGGGCGCGCCGGAGCCCACAGGGCTCATTGCCACCAGCTGCCGCTCCTGACCCGCGACAATAGAAATGAAGGGTGAAATTGCGCACCCGATGGGAACGTGCGTGACGCTCAAGCGGCGCTCATCTGAGCTGGAACCGGCCAGACGTAATCTACATTGTAAAGGCGTCGGGCTTGGCCAGAAACAACACGCGCCACGCAAACAAAAACCGAACGGGCTTCGCCCGTACTCGCTCACCAAAACCAGGAAGTTGGCGTCGCCGGAGGGCCTCAGAGCGGGCCTCGTACAGCGGAGTCCAAAAAATCGCTTCACGAAGCCACAGCCATTTGCAAGTTCAGGCCCGAGCCGCCCCATGGCCTTCCGGGCGTGCCGACGGCCGTGGATCAGGCCAGTGACCAGCGTGTGGGACTCGTCCGGAATGCTGTGATCACGGTGAGACCTCCTTCCGCGAAGACCATCGCTTCGGCCCGTGTCGGCGACAGTACCGACCCCTTCACCAGGAGAACCCGATGGGGCGATGGACGACGGTCGCGGTCCTAACCCTGGCCGGACCGGCCCTCGCCGGCGCGTCCCCTGCCGACGCGGCCACGGCCCGCGACCCGGCCACGGCGATCCAGCGCCAACTCGTCAAAGGGCACGGAGTACGGATCACCCGATAGATGGCGTGCTCCGCGCACGATGGATGCCCTAAACGCCGGCCCTCCTGACTCCCGGCTTCTCCAACGCGGGACATGTTCGCCTACTCGGAATTCGGCCACGCTCACGTTCAGCGGCTTCATCAGATCCAGCGCCTGGCCGTCGCCGATGGCCGCCTGGTGAATCACCCGCACAATTAGCTAGGTTGCCCTCACCTCGTCCGATTCTCACAGGGAAAGTGGCAAGCCATGCGGCAACAGCACAAGACCTTCCAGGCGATCGAGGTCGGCGACGGCGGCGACGAGCGGTGGGCCGCCCACGCCCGGGCCCTGTGGCAGGACATGGAGGGCCTGCTGACCGAGGAGGGCCGGACTCCGGAGGGCGCGGATCGTGTTCGGGCGCTGTTCCGTGCGCACCTGCCGGAACTGGTCCCGGTTCTGGACCGCCTGGCCGGCCAACTCGACCGGCCCGAGGCGGAAGTCTTCCTCACCCACGCGGCACTGCGGCCGTTCTCCCAGTCCTGCACCCAGATCGGCCAGAACGGCACGCTGCTGCGCAACTATGACCTGCGGCCCGATCAGTGCGAGGGGACCATCGTCTCCTCCTGCTTCCTGCGCCCCGTGATCGGGATGCAGGACATGCTGTGGGGCTTGCTGGACGGGATGAACGACGCCGGTCTCGCGATCTCGCTCACCTGGGGCGGACGTTCTGTCTACGGACGTGGCTTCGCCATTCTCATCCTCGTGCGCTACCTGCTGGAGACGTGCGACACCGTCGATGAGGCGGTCGACAGGCTGCGGTCCCTGCCGGTCGCCGTCCCCCAGAACCTCACCCTTGTCGATCCCAAGAAGGCGATGACGGTGTTCGTGGGACCGGATATGCCGCCGACGGTGGCACCGGACGCCTGCGCCTCCAATCACCAGCACCTGCCGGTGACCGACGAGCAGGAGCGGGCCATGCGGACGCTGGAGCGGCTGCGAGCCATCCGCGCCGCGGGCGCGGACGTGGCGGCGATGCTCAAGCCGCCGCTGTATCGATCCGTCGACGAGCGGGGGACGGCAACGCTCTACACCGCCCACTACCGGCCCGCCGAGGGCCTTGTGACGTACTACTGGCCCGGTGAGTCCTGGCAACAGTCCTTCGGCGACTTCACCCCCGGAACCCGCACCGTGACCTTGGGCCGGGCCAGCTGAAAAGCCAGCTTTCCGGACTCCTGCTCACCCCTGTACGAAGATCTTGCGAGAACATGCTTTCATCCGCCGCGGACAAGCCCTCCCTCGGCCGGCCCCGCCACGTGGCAATCCCCCTGAACGGTCAGCGCCCGGGCTGCCTACGCGGGAAGCGATCATTCTCTTCTCGGGAAGCGATCTTCTCAACCCCTCTTGCGCCCCAGGCCAGCCCTTTTCGTGAACACCCCGAGGACGAGGGCGCCGAGGTCCCGTCCGGATGGTGAGCGCCGGCTCCTGCGACATTCGTTCGTCGTGTGGCCTATGCTGGGCGCATGATCAAGAGAATCGAGTCCTCCGTCCGCCTGTGAGCGAGACGCCCGAGCCTGGACCGCTCGGAAACCAGACGAGCCTGTACGACCACGCTTTACGGCTCCACCGCCTGTATCCCGATGCCGCGCTCCCGAACAACGGCGAGCCCTACCCGGTCAGCGATGCCCATCGCCGGCGGGTCCGCGAGCCACAAGACGACCGACGACGCCAGGGTGCCGGAGCGGCCGCGATCCTGGATGCGTTCTTCACGCGCCCCGACGCCGTCCCACGGGACTTGACCTGGGCCTTCCACGACGTCGACGTCCCCATCCACTTCAATGAGCACATCACCGCAGCCGCGCTGCGCGCCGACCTCGAACGAGTCCAGGAGACCGGTCGCTGGCTGGTCCGCAACAGCCCTGACGAATGCTCGACGATCATCGGCCTCGCCCTGCTCGCCTCCGACTGGGACGAGCGGGACATCGACCTGATCAAGCACATCGGCCTGCTATCGAAGACTTTCGGTCCCCTCGCGGCACACGCGCTGAAACGGCGGACGGGCGGCGACCAAGCACTCCTGTGGCTCGCCCGGCGCACCGCAGGGTGGGGCCGGGTCTACATCGTCGAGGCTCTGTGCCAGGTCGGCGGAATCGCCGCCCGCCCCTGGCTGTTACGCGAGGCCATCGACGGCGACATCCTCAACGGCTACTACGTCGGCGCCGTCGCCAGAGCCGCCGACGTCCACGAGGCCATCACCGCACCTGCCCCGGACGATGACCTCATCGACCACACCGGCCGCCTGCTCAGCCTCATGGCGGACAACGACGGTATGGGCCAGACCTGGAAGGGCTATCACGCGATCCGCCGGGTCCTGGACGCCCACGTCACCCACCTGGCCCACCAGCAACCGACCGCGCGCCGCTACTACACCGCGGCCTACATCGCCGACCGCCTGCTCAAGGCCGACCCCGACCTCCCGAACCTGCCACCCGACCACCAAGTCCACCTGCTCGACCAGTACCTGACCATCCTGCGACGCGACGATTGGTCGGCCGCGGCGCGCGCAGACCTGGACCCCACCGACGAACGCTCAGATTGGTTCCTGGAGACCGTGGCAGCACGCCTTCACCTGCCGAGCTGACACCCAAGCAGTCGCCGCGGTAAATACCGGATTGCCTCGGTGGAGACTCCTCGTCTTCAGCTGTTCCTTGGGTGAGATGTGGGACGGGTGGCGCATCATGTCGTCCTCCTCCCGAGCGTGGCCACAACCGTCAAGTAGACCGATCGTTACAGGCCGCGCGGAGTCCGCGCCGGACAGCGCGGAGACTGTGGAGAGCGCAAGTGCCTCGGCTACCGAACTCCGGCCCAATGTGTTGCCTTGACTCTTTGAATCTAAGGAGACGGCCTTCAAATCTCGTTGGTCCGCTGGAGTTCGGCGTTCTCCCGACGCGGCCGCTTCAGCTCGACCGACTCGTCACTGGTGTGGCCGGGCCGGCTGCCCTCGTCGACCTGGGCCTGGCGGACCCCGGTACGCGGTGTCTCCGCGGTGCCGGTGCCGATGCCGATGCCGAGCTTAGTCGCCACCGCGTTGATCGTGGCCCATTCGGTCGGGTAATCCGGCCGCACCTCGGTGACCATCCGAACCGCTCGTCTACGCAGCTCGGCGGGGTAGGGGGACTTGCCTGGCATGGACTCGATCCTCTCAAGAGATCACGTCTCCACCGAAGCCGGGGCGATTCAATCAGGTTGTCTGGCAATCCCATCCGCGTGACCGTCAACGAGGATTGCGCCGCCATGCGCGTCGTCGCGGCGATCGATGCTCTTGCCCCTGAGCGCGACCGCGCTCTCAGGCCGTGTTCGCGCCGCTGGTCGCGGGCGTAAGTTCGAGGACACGCTCGCATGTCCTCCGCCGCCCTCGCCGCTGACGAAAGTCAGTCACATGGATCACAGCCCCGCAGACGCTCACCGGCCGTCGAAGCCGAACCAAGCGCTCAAGGTGCTGCTCGACGAGGTGGTATGGCGCCCCCGGAGGCACGCGCCCGCCGGATCAACGCGGTGCTCGGACAGCGCCTGGGAAACTCTCTCGAGATCAAGGCCTCTGAGCAGGGGAAGAACGCTGACTTGGGCATCTGCGGGTGGAGTGACCGCCAGTTTCCATGACTCCCCGCTGATCGCTGCACGAACGGGCACGCACCTATGGCCATTCGACGCGAACAAGATAGACCTCGCGCTGCCGGTCCAGGACCACATAGTGGCGAGACCGCGTTCTCCGAACGCGTGCGTAAGCGTGTTCGCCCTGGGGTTCTTGGAGTTGTACGGGTCTCCACTCCAAAGGAGCGGTCTCCAGCAGCGCGAACAGATCCGCGAGCGGACGCAGTGCATGGTCGGGCAGCGCGGCGATCTGTTCCTCGGCTGCATGATCGATGATGAGCTTGAACACCTAGACATCGATTCCATGAGCAGCGAGGATCTCCCGCCAGGGCCTCCCTTGAGGAACGGGTTCACCGGCAAGAGCCTGCTGGGCGCGGATGTGCATCTGACGGCGCCCCTCGGGATCCTTCGCGGTGTCACACGCGGAGATCCACCAACGGTGCACGAAAGCGTTCAGCGCCCCAAGATCCAGGCTCACTCTGACCTCGTCGAGCACAGCCTGGAGCCCGGCGTCGAAAGCTTCGCGATCTTCCGGGACAGCCAGCGCGGCACGGATGGCCCGCAGGTTCTTCTCAGACAGAGGCGCGCCGACGGAGATGAAGTCCTGCGGTTGTGCGGTCATGGTCGTTCCCTTCCTTGTCCTAAAGAGGCTATAGAAGACAGCCGACATCCTTCACGCGCGGACGAGAGATGGTCCTGCCACAGCATGGGAGTGGAGCGCGTGACGATGTGCTGGTTCAGGATCGTGATCGGGGCGCGGTCAGTGAGGTCCAGGACCGCTTTGCGTTCGGTGCCCGGCGCGGCTTGCCGGGCTCGCCGCGACGGTGGTGTAACGCCGCTTCCCCTTGAGAGCCTGCTGACAAAGGCTAAGCGCTCGTGGGCATGGGGCCGTAGAGGGCTGGTCCGATCTTGTTGATGTAGCCCTGGTAGAACCATTGGGACAGCTGGACGCGGAAGCTGTTGACGTTATCGAGGCCGAGGATGGCGGCCAGTTCCTTGCCTCTCCAAGCCCGCCAGGGCTGGGTGGCCAGCGGTCGCGGGACCTTACCACGCCGGTCGGGACGGGGGAGGGCTGGCGGTGGGGGAGGGCCGGTCCAGCGGCCTTGGGATGGCTGGCCTGCCAGTTCGCGGGTCAGGCGGCGGGTCATCTGGTGCACGGTGGCCCACCAGAGCATGGCTTCGTGGTGTTCGGGTTCGCGTTCGTAGATCCGCACCAGCCGCCGGTAGCGGGTCAGCCAGGCGAAGGTTCTCTCCGCCACCCATCTACGAGGCAGCACGAGGAAGCCGCGCACGTCGGCGGAGCGCTTGACGATCGTGACAGCCAGGCCGAGGACCTGCTTGGCCCAGGTCACCATGCGTGCGGCGTAGCCACCGTGGGCTCACACCAGCGCGATGGTGGAGAACTTCTCCCGGAGCGGGGCCAGCGACGGGTGGGCACCGTCACGGTCCCGCATGGAGGCGGCGGTGACGATCACGCACAGCGGCAGCCCGAGCGTGTCGCCCGCGATGTGCCGCTTCCGCCCCTTGATCTTCTTGCCGGCGTCATACCCGCGGGCCGCGGCCCCGACGGTCTCGGCGGCCTTGACCGTCTGGGAGTCGATGCACCCGGCGGCCGGCAACTCGCGGCGTCCGGCCAGCACCCGCGGACGGCCGCGCGGACGGCCGCCAGCTGTTCGGGCGGAGCACGCCGGGACCAGCGCGGGAAGAAGGCGTACACCGCCTGATGCGGAGGGAAGTCCACCGGCGGGGCCCGCCACTCGATCCCGTACCGGGTGACCTCGTTGATCGCGTCGAGTGTCGCGCGCGGGTCATGGATCATCGTCCTGCCGGTGGTCGCGACCAGTTCGGCCATCACCGCCCATTCGGCGTCGGTCAGGTCCGACGGATACGCTGGTTTCCGGCTGCGACATCGGCACCCCGGTGAAGCGCGATCGGTGGCGCCCGGGGGCGCGGGCGTGTAGACCGACAACCACGGGCTCCTGGTTGCCGAGTTGTGTGGACAACACCTCAGCTATCAGGAATCCGCTCGTGTTTGCGGCACATCGCTCGAAAATGGCCTCGACCAGGGCATCCCCAACCTCAGCCCCCGCGACCAAAATCGGTAGTCAGCAGGCTCTCAGGCGTGTGGCGCTCGGGTCTTCGTGGATGCTCTCAACATGTGCGGCCCGGTAGTTCGCTGTGCTTCTTCTCGTGAGGCCGAGTGGGGCGCGGCACGTGGGCATCGATCTCCGCGATGAGGGTTCGCACCTCTTGGGAGGTCCGGGCATGTGCGGCCAGCTCGGAGCGGAGTTCTCCCAGCAGGGACTGGCAGCGGATTGACGTCACCATCGGAAGTCGACGCACCGCCAGGCGTCCGGCGTGTACGGCCTGTTCGAGGTCGCCTGCCGCGGTGTGGGCGAGGCCGAGGAGCGCGCTGTGGCGCAGCGCTGATCGGCGGTGAGCGTCAGCGGCGTCCAGGGCTCGTTGGCGTAGCAGGGGTTCGGCTTGCTGGATGAGGTGGTTGCGACGTCGGGGGAGGTGGCGTGCGAGCATGACGAGGGCGCGGCCTGTCAGAGCGTCCAGTTCTGTCGGGGTGACGTAGTGGGCCCATTGAGGTCGCTCGTCGTCCGGGCCGGCCAGGAGGGTCATCGCTCGGTCATGGGCACGCTGGACACCGGTCAGGTCGCCTGCGCCGGCGTGTGCCAGGGCGCCGCGGGCGGCGATCAGCGCTCGCACGGTGGGCGGAGCGTGAGAGGCGGCCTGCGCGGCCGCGGCGGACAGTTGAATCGCCTCGCGGTGCTTGCCGAGTGCGCTGGCGTGGTTGCTCATCAACGCCAGAATGCTGGCTGTGACGCTGTGGTCCCCCGCGGAGCGCGCGGCGCGTAACGCCAGGTGGTACCAGCGTTGCGCGCGCCCGTCCTGGACGGCTTCTTGCGCCATCCAGCCGGAGGTTTGGGCAAGCTGAGCTAGCGCCGTGTGTAGGCGTTTGCCGGGCCGGTAGAGCGGGCGCGCGAGCTCTCGCGGGCCGATCCGTCGGTCGGGGGCGAGCAGCACGGCGCCGAGGCGCTCGTCTAGGCGGTGCCGTGGCGGCGGGTGGACAACGTCGGCGACATCGAGGAGCTGCGCGCCCAGGCGGCATGGAGCGCCACAGAGGTGCCGCGACGATCGTGACCGGGCTGGAGACCGTGGCCAGCGCTTGCCTGGCGAGCTGACCATCGAGCCGTTCACCCGCGATCAGCTCAACTCGGTCTCCGCTGGCCATCGTGGGCGAATCGCCTTTTCCCGCTGGTCAGAGCGTGATGCTCTTGTCTTCCGCATGTGGCATGTTGGCAGGTCTTCACAGCGAGTCGCCGGCAGCTGACCGCGCGGACGACGGCAAGGGAGCTGGTCCGGCTCCCTTGGTGCCGTTCGCGCTTCTGCGCTGACTGGCGAGGTCGCGGTTCGTGTGAGGAGTTGTCGCGGACGACAGTCCGGTAGCCCTGTGTGGGCCGAGCGTCAGCTCCGGCACCCAGGACACCCGCAACGCGCCACCCCTGGCCGCTGGGGGGAGCGTCTGTTCGGCCTATGCTCCTGGGTGGGCCGAGGCCAGCGGCATCAAGGTGATGTGGCCGCCCACGTGCATGGCCTGCTTCGCCCTCGTGGAGAGACGTCCAAGAGGGCGACAGCTGAAAGTACGTCTAGCGGCCGAGACCGGCCAGGAGACGGGACAAGAGCCGGTACCGCCGTAGGGGGCCGGACACCGACTGGACCGTGGGTAGGGCGCTGGGGAACCCCCTGTCCTGTTGCCCACCCCGGCCAGTACGGGCCCGGCCGCATTGGCACCGCTCGCCGCGGCGATGGACAGATTCCGATAAACCTCGCTCCGCGGAGGCGTCCCTCCTCAATACTGGTGCCCAGTTCTCCTGGCCCACACCGGCAACCAGGTCCAGCACCCCAGGGTCGGCCAGTCGCGGTAGTCCGTCTTCAGCTCTTGCGAGGGCGCGTCATGGACACGGAGAGGCAGTCATGACGGAACCGAACCCGAGCGGTGAACACCCGTTCGCGCGTGGCCCCGTTGCAGGGGCGCGAAACAGCTCACCGTGGATGTCGCGGATCCAGGTTCTGACCGGCCGTCAACGAGCGGTACTCCTCGGGGTGATCGGTGTCGTCATCGTGGCGCTGGTGGCCGGGCTCATCTCGTTGACGTCCCCATCCTCCGATTCTGACGAGGCAGAGGCGGCTCGGCGAAACCTCCAGCCGTTCCGGGAAGCCGTTGCGGACTTGGCCGATGCTCCTGGCCTGCGCTACAAGGACACCTCGGCTTACGGCATCACCGAAAACGACATCACGGTCACCGCCAGCGGCAGTCAGTTCGGCACCACCACCTCGGGGCGCAACGACCACGGCCAGGACGTGCTGCGCATCGGCGGCAAGACGTTCATGCGCTGGCAGGTCGATCCCGCCCCCAGAACGGACGTGCCGGCGGGCGAGAAGGCGCCGCCCAGCGAGTGGGCCGTGGGGATGGACGACGGCTCCGAGCTGATGGACGAGGCGCTGGCCCGCACCATCGCCCCCTCGAAGCTGGCGGCCGTGCTGGACACGGCCCTGACCGACCTGGAGAAGACACCGCGGCTGGCGAACGAGCCGAAGACGTCGAGCACGTCCGGGCAGCAGCCGCTGAGCGTGAACGGAACACCCGCGCTGAGCGTCGACACCTCTGCCGGGCGCTTGTTGGTGACGAAGGACAAACCGCACCGGGTGCTGCGGCTGGAGGCATACGACCTGCGCAAGGACCTCGCCCGGGCGAGGGAACAGATCGAGCGCGGACAGGAGCTGACCGCCCCCCGCAAGGTGACCATCGGGCCCCTGGCGCCCGGCGACGCCGAGGGCATGGACCTGACCCCGATCCTCACCGAAGCCGCCGTCGACAAGATGTTCGACACCCTCGTCGAGTACGCCGACCAGCTCAAGAACGCGACCGACCATGGCATCACCTTCACCCTCGACGACGCGGGCGATATGGACTGCAGCTCCTCGGGCTGCACCGCCACCCAGAACTTCACCGGTGAGGTCTCCTCCATCGCCCGGAAGGAACGCGTCACCCAGGGCGTGGTCACCGCCGTGATGAGCGCCACCTTCTCCATCGACGGCAAGCCCGCCGGCCAGTGCGCCAGCCCCCAGCGCACCTTCCCCGTCCAGGGCAACAGCGTCTCGGGCACCCTGCGGTGCTCCAACCCGCAAGCCGGGCCGCTCTACGCCTCGGTCGCGGCCCGCGTCAAGGCACAAGCCGAGGCCCAGGCCCAGGCTTGCGGCTGCAGCGTCCGCCTCACCTATCCACTGCGCGCCAACACCCTGATCGACGCACGCGCGCTGGCCAAGGTCGAGGCGGAAAAGCTCGCCAATCAGGCGAGGTCGGAACGAGACACCGCGACCTGCGCCAGGCCACACAGCTTCCCGACCGGCACCCGGGTGCTGCTCGCCGACGGCCGCACCCGGGCCATCGAGGACATACGAATCGGAGACCGAGTCGCCGCCAGCGACCCGCGAGGGAAGCGCACCGGCACGCGGCCGGTGACCAACACTTTCACCACCGAAGGCGATAGAGACTTCACTTCGCTCACCGTCGCCACCGACCAAGGCCTCGCCACCGTCACGGCGACGGACAACCACCCGTTCTGGCTCGCTGACGAGCAGCGGTGGAAGAACGCCGGTGACCTCCGGGTTGGTGACGAACTACGCACCGCGAACGGCGCCAGCGTGGCCGTAACCGAGGTCCGGGACCAGCAGGGGTCGCAACGCACACACGACCTCACCGTCGATGGCCCGCACACCTACTATGTACTCGCCGACACAACGCCGGTTCTGGTCCATAACTTCGCCCCCTGCCGACGTGCCGTTATGGATCCCGCTAAATGGGACTATCTTTTCGGTAGGGTGAAGGAAGGGAGCCACAATGCTCCACGGTCTGCCCAGAACCTGGCTCAGCTCAAGCGGATTGGCATTCACGACACTCCCGAAGGCCGTAAGATCATGATGGATTTCTTCAACAATCAGGTCTCCCGTACTGACAACATCATGAAGGAATACACTGACCGGTTCGGGACTTTCCAGATTCGGGACGGGCTGCTCGCGGGGCCGGGCGGATTCTTGCACGTAGAGTCGACGTTTCAAGTCACCGACGGTGGCTTCCGCCTCACTACGATCATTCCTCGCGGAGGTCCGTGATGGCCCATCATGAATTCCTGGTTCCCGACGACGCCGAAATTCTTGACGCGTTCGGTGTCGCGTCGGCGGCAGTCGATGGAGTGGAATGGACGAGATCCCTCCACCTCAGATCAGGCGTGGAAGACGAGGTTCACCTGATCTATGACATTCCTGGGCGCTCGATTCGCCTTCAGTGGTATCGACAAGAGATCTGTTTGCTCGACGTCTTCAGGGAAGAAGCGGCGCGTCTGTCAGTCGTGAGCGACAAGGGCGTAACCGCGCTTTCGCTAGCCTTCGCGTCGGACTCGCTGTCTGGCGAATTGCGAATTCAGATATGGCCGACACTTTCGATAAGTGATCGCCTTCTGGCGCACTGACATCCTGGCGTCACAGCTGATCGCGTTGGCCGTGCACTTGTCGCGAAATGGGGCTCAGAGTTCGGGCGGTGGCCCCTCGACGGCATCGGCTCATCCACCAGCCAGCGCATCATCGCCATATTCCCGTACCGAATCGTGACGTCTGCTGGTCCACGCCGCACGGACGGGCTGATGCGGAGGGGGGCCCGCGGTTGGCGACGGCTTCCCGCCCCCGGTTGTGGAGGGGCGGCGGCCGGTTCCGCCTCGCCCTTCGCGCCCGAGGCCGGCGCGGCGCCCACCGCGGACGAAGGGCGATGGCGGGTACGGTCGAACTCGCCCACTACGTGCTGGTGAGCGCCTCGCCACGGCTGCGGGACTGGCTGGTCGACGAGCACCAGCGAGGCTCAAGAGCCACCCGAACGACCCGTAGTTCCGTCCAGTCGGGCACGGTGGCGCCGCCCACGATGCCGCTGGCTACCCGGGCCTTGGTGTATCCCTCGGTGACCCAGGCGTACTCGACGTCGAGGCTCCCGCCGTCGATTCGCGGCGGTCGAGCGCGAAGCCCATGTTGATCCGGTGACGGGCCGGCGGCCCGTCGTCCCCGGCGCGGGCGGACACCTCGGCGTGAAGGGCGATCGTCTCGTCAGGCTGGAGGCCGAGGAGGGGGATGTTGGCCGAGGCGAAACCGTCACCGGGCTGCCAGAGCACGGACTGCTCACTGCCCCACCAAAGCCGCGTCTGCTGCGCGATGCCCAGGTTGGCCGGCACGTTGACGTTCCAAACCCGCTCGACTCGCCGACCGCCGGGGCCCGTGACCCGCACCGGCCGCGGCCGCCCGTCGCCCCACTAACTCTGGAGCCGCTGGACGGTCTGGGTGGCGAGGTCCGACTCCAGCGTGTAGACGAGGCGGGCGTCGTTGATGTCGAGGAGCTCGCCGGTGACCGGGTCGCGGGCGCGTAGCCGGGCGACGTCGTCCGGGCGACGTCGTCCGGGTTGTCGTCCGGGGTTAAGGAGGCCTGGATCTGCCGCTCGTACCCATCGGTGCCGGGAACGCCGATTGGCCGGCAGACCATCGACCCGTCCCGCAGCATGACCGGGTCGGGCGTGTGTCCTGGCCGGACGACGCGGCCCAGGCCCAGCCGGGTCGCCCGCGGCGCTGGCCGCGCTTCGGCCTGGCCGCCGGTCCAGCCGACCGCGGCCGGGCCGAACGGTATCGCTGAGATCGACCGTCTCGACGGCGGGATCGGTGGCCGTGAATGGGACGAGCGGTAGACCGTCGGTAGTATCCGCGGCTGGCCAGAGGGCCTTGGGGCGGCGGGCGAGCATGTTCGCGACGAAGGCATACGAGCCGCCGAGAGCCCCACAGCCCGGCCAGGGTCGAGCCACGTGCGTCCAGCCAGATCCCCTCGAGCAAGGCCGGGCGGCGAGGCGGATTCGCCGACCAGGATGCGGCGGTGCCCGACCCAAGTGACCGCGCCGTCCCGCGCAACCGCCCTAGCCGGCCTCGGGGAGGTGCTCACTCATCGCGTCCTCAGCCTTGCCGCCGCCGTTCGGGGCTCATGGTGAGCCTGTGGGTTTGTCGGCGGGAATCGACATTCCCGGTCATAAGAAAGCGAGCCGGTCGAGCAACATGTACATGGTGAACATCCTGTGCGGGTTGTCCAAGTTCCCGTATGGTGGAGACATCCACCAAGAACCGCAGGGACCGGAACAGAGCGACCCGGTCCGGCTCCACAGGAGTGACACCAGCATGGCCACCACGCATGACTCCCTGGGCATTTCCGAGGCCCGCAGCCAGCTCGGCACGCTCGTAGCGCGCGCCGTGCACGGCCGCCGGCACACCACCATCAGCCGATCCACCACCGAGCGCGCGGTGCTCATTTCCGAGGAGGAGTTCAAGGAGTATGTACGACTCAAGCAAGAGCGCGAGGCCGCCGAGGTCCGCGCCGAGATCGACGCTGCCGCCCGAGGGGAGCTCGACATGACCGTCTACACGTCGCGCGAAGAGGCGTACGCCGATCTCGGGCTCGGTGACGCCGCCAAGTGAAGATCCCCGTCCACCTCGCCCCAGGCGTCAAGGCCGCTCTGCGCCTGGCACCGATGACCCTGCGCGCGTCAATCGTCAACGCGCTGCTGGATCTGGGCGACAACCCCACGCCCCCCGAAGCCGTCCTGTACGCCGCAATTCCCGGCGCGTACGAGCTGATCACGCCGACCTTCCGCGCGCTCTACACGCACGGCCCGGAGGACTTGGATCACGTATCTATCTGGGCACTCCATATCAACACCTGAGCGGCGAGAAGGCTGAGAACGTCCAGGAGCCCCGCGTCGCTCCTGGACCTCCACTATGCGGCGACCTGAGTTCGCCCCGCGACGTGCGCTACAAAGAGATCACTTAGCGAAGGTCACAAAACGCCGAACCCGGATAGGCGATCGTTAACGCCGCGAACGCCACATGCCGGGCTCGAACAGATAGGCGAGCCGCCGCCCCGCGCACGCTAGCCCCTGGAGCAACCGCCGAGGCGCCCCGCGCGCCCACCGTGCCGCCCGTGGTGCCGCTCGCCAAGACCAGGTGGCGTTCATCCTCGCCCCCGCCCTCGTCGTGGAGAACAACACACCGACCTGGCGCGCCAAGACCGCGCCGCCTTCAGCCCCGACGTGATCGGCGGCCAACCGAGCATGGATCACCGGTGGGTGACCTACTCGAATGCGACGCGGCTCGACGGCGTCGACCACTCCGTAGTGCCGACCCTCCCAGGCCGCGATGGCCGATGGTG
>NZ_JBSGCE010000099.1:0-22428 GCF_053601695.1 Nonomuraea sp. NPDC004702 | reverse complement strand
GTTCTGTCTTTTTTTTGTGTTTTTGCTTTGTTTGGTTTGTGGTGTTGTTGTTGTGGGGCTCTCACCCCCCCCCCCCCCCCCCCCGCTGGGGGTGTGGGGGCTTGCCCCCACATGGACGCAGCCTGAGCCCACGTCGCGCGAAGCGCGCCCATCGGCGAAGCCCTTCGTGGCCTGTACGAGAACCGGATCCGAGCTATCGGGTGAAAGGGGGTGTTCAGCCCGAAGAACGGAGCCAAGAGTTTGACGCAGGACACCGAGGTGGACGACGCGGAGGTGATCAGACGTGCCCGCAGCGACCCCGCCGCCTTCTCGGCGTTGTACGACCGGCACGCCCCCGCGCTCCACAGATATGTCACCCGCCGCCTGGGCGATTCGCTGGCCGACGACATCGTGGCCGAGACGTTCCTGGACGCCTTCCGCCGTCTCGCCCGCTACGACACCGCCCACCGCGACGCCCGCCCCTGGCTGTACGGCATCGCCGCCAACCTGATCGGCAAGCACCGCCGTACCGAGACCAGGGCCTACCGCGCCCTGGCCAGGACGGGCCTCGACGCGGTGGCCGAGAGCTACGCCGACCGGGTGGCGGCCCGCGTGTCGGCCGGGGCGGCGCACCGCGAGCTGGCGGGGGCGCTCGCGACGCTGTCGCCGCCGGACCGCGAGGTGCTGCTGATGATCGCCTGGGCGGACCTCAGTTACGAGGAGGTCGCCCGCGCGCTCGGCGTCCCGATCGGGACCGTGCGGTCGCGCCTGCACCGCGCCAGGAGGAAGACCCGGGCGGCCCTCGGCGGCATCGACCCGTCAGCCCTCTACGACACCGACGAGGAGGATCCCGGCCGTGGACGATGACCTCACGCTCCTGCGCGAGCTGCGCGCGGACGCCCCCGAACCCGACGCCGACCGCCTGCGCGCCGTGCGCGCCCGAGCCCTCGCCCCGGCGTCGGCCCCGGCGTCGGGCCGAGCCCGGGCCCGGAGGCGGCGCCGGTTCTGGGCGGTGCCGTCGCTGCTGGCCGTCGCGACAGCCGCCGCCGCCGCCGCCGTCGTCGTCGTGGCGGTGAACGGTTCCCACGCCCCGGCCCCGCCCCCGCCGGACGCCGTGACCACCATGCCGGTACGGGCCGAGACCGTGCTGCGCCAAGCCGCCCTGGTGGCCGAGGGACGCCGCCGGCGCCACGAGCCGCGGCCCGACCAGTGGTTGTACCGGAAGGACCTGGTCAAGCAGCCCGGCGAGGAGCGAGGCACGGTCCAGGAATACTGGACCCGGTACGACGGCACCCGCCAGGCCCTCCGCCAGAACGGCGGCCCCCTGGAATTCCAGGACATCACCCCCGACCCGGGCGACGACGACCTGACACCCCGGCAGTACGCGGCCAAGTTCGCCGACCTGCCCACCGATCCCGCCGCGCTGCTGGACCACGTCAGGGGCGATCGGCACTGGTCGACCTCGCCGAAGGGCGCGGACGCGGAGCAGCCGGACGCGCGGGCGTTCCGCGTGTTGTCGGTCTACCTCGACGCGGGCGTCCCCATGCCGCCGCGGGTCGAGGCCGCCGTCTTCCGCGCGCTCGCCGAGCTGCCCGGAGTGCGGGTGGACCTCGGCGTACGGGACGCGGCGGGCCGGGCGGGGATCGGCGTCGCCTACGAGCCGGCCGGTTCCGTCCCCGGCGGGTCGACGCGGGACGCGCAGGGGCGGATCGTCTCGCGGTCGTACCTGGTGCTGGACGCCGCGACCTACCGTTTCCTCGGCAGGCGCGTGGACAACCTCCAGGACGAGGTCCTCGGCGGCGAGGTGCTGGCCCGCAAGGGCACGTTCTACGCGAGCGCCGACCTGGCGGCGGGCGTGGTGGACGAACCAGGCCGGCTCCCCTGACCTCCGTCCCCCGCAGGTAGGCGTGCGGGTCGGCGGACCGCACCCGCCGCCGACGGACGTACAGCCGCACCAGGCAGTCCTGCAGCAGCTCCTCGCCCGGTGCCGGTCGCCGGCGAGCAGGACGGCGACGGCCATGTGCCTGTCCCGGAAGCGGGCCGGGAAGGTTGACACCGGAACGCGAAAAGGGCGCGCCCCCCGGAAAGGGAGGGCGCGCCCGTCAGGGGCGGCGCAGGGGTTTACCAGTCGCCGCCGCCGAAGTCACCGCCACCGAAGTCGCCGCCGCCGCCGCCGAAGTCGCCCCAGCCGCCGCCTCCGCCGCCGAAGTCGCCGCCGCCGCCGAAGTCACCGCCGCCGAGGTCGCCGCCGCCGCCGTCCTGGTAGCCCTCGGCGTAGCCGGCGCCGTAGCCGCCGCCGCCCCAGCCGCCGTGGAACATGCTGCCCATCATCGTGCCGATGAACATGCCGGTCATGATGTCGCCGAAGCCGCCGTAGTAGCCGTAGGCGTACGGCTGGTAGGCCGGGCCCGCGTCGTAGTAGGGGCGACGGTGACCGTCGACCATGACCTCGCGCATCTGCGGGTCGAAGCCGCGCTCGACGGCCTCGGCGTCCATCGCGCAGGCCGGCACGTCGCGCACCGCGCCGCCGGGCGGGGCCCAGCGCACGTCACGGGCCGACGGGCCGTGCTGCGGGTTGAAGAAGCAGGGAGCGCGCCGCTCGGGGATCGGCTGGTTGTTGACCTTGGCCTTCACCACGGCCAGCGCGTAACGGCCGTCCTCAAGGGTCTGGGTGACCTCGCGGACCTGGTCGGGCCGCTGGACCGCGTTGAGCTGGACCTTGGCCTTCTCGTAGGAGTCGAGCGCCTGCTGCCACTCGGTGATGTGCCCGCCGCCCTGGCCGGCGAGGGTGACGTCGGTGTCGAGCTCGGTGATCTCCTCGCCCAGCTTGGTGACGTCCTCCTCAACGGTCTGCTTGACCGCGGCGAGGTCCTTGGCCTCCTGGATGGCGCGCTTCTTCTTCTTGTTCTTGGAGTAGAGGAAGTAGCCGCCACCGCCGACCACCAGCAGGCCGAGCAGGGCCACCAGCGCGAACTGGCCGCCGGCGCCGGGATTGGCCTGGCTGCTGGGGCTGAGGGCGCCGCTGCGGTCGTTCTTGCCCGCCGCGTCGACCCGGTTCGCGAAGTCCTTCACGCCCGCGACGATGTCGCCCGAGTTGGCGTCCACCGAGAGCTTGACCAGCTGGCCGGCGAGGTTGTTCCGCAGGGCGTTGGACCCGGCGAACATCGTCTCGCCGTCGAACACCACCACCGTCACCCGGGGGCGACCGGCCTCGACCAGCGCCTTGCCCAGCGACGACAGGTACGGCCCGACGGTGGAGTTGTCAAAGGTGCCGTCGGGCAGCGCGACAGCGTAGATCTTGCTGTCGGCGTCCTTCAGCGCGTCGTTGATGTCACTCTGCTGGCTGGAGCTCAAGGGGGAGCCCGACACCACGTAGAGCGGGGCCTTCTTCCAGTTTTGCACCACAGTCTGTGCGTCAGGTGGCGCCGCCGCCGCGTTGGCGGCAGGGGACAGCGTGAGAACGACGAACAGCCCGGCGATCAGAGCCGCGATCGCGGCCCCTGCTCGGCGCAGCGAATGGGTCATTGGCAGCAAGCCTCCTTCGCCCATGAGGACGAACGGGCGGTCGGCAAAGTTCCTCACTGGGCACGTTACCTGCCTGCGACGGCGCGCAGGCACAGGGGAGCGGGCTCAGGCGTCCTTGATCTCGCAGATCGTGGCGCCCGACGTGACGGTCTGGCCGACGGCGGCCGACAGGCCCGTGACGGTGCCCGACTTGTGGGCCGTCAGCGGCTGCTCCATCTTCATGGCCTCCAGCACCACGACCGTGTCGCCCTCGCTCACCACGTCGCCGTCGTTCGCGACGACCTTGACGATCGTGCCCTGCATCGGGCTGACCAGCGCGTCGCCGCCGGCCGTCGCGTGCTTGCGCGCGCCGCCGGAACGGCGCGGCGCCTTGGCCGCGGCGGGCGCGGGGCCGGCCATGCCGAGCCCGGCCGGGAGCACCACCTCAAGGCGCTTGCCGCCGACCTCGACCGTCACCGTCTCGCGCGCCGCCGGAGCTGCCGGCGCGGTGGCCACCTCGCCTGCGTACGGTTCGACCGGGTTGTCCCACTCGGTCTCGATCCACCGCGTGTGTACGGCGAACGGCTCCGACGTGAACGCCGGGTCGGTCACGACCGCCCGGTGGAAGGGCAGCACCGTCGGCATGCCGTCGATCTCGAACTCGGCCAGCGCCCGCCGGGCCCGGTCGAGAGCCTCGTGACGGGTGCGCCCGGTCACGATCAGCTTGGCCACCAGCGAGTCGAACGTCTGCGGCACCGTCATCCCGGCCTCGTAGCCCGAGTCGAGGCGGACGCCGGGCCCGGCCGGGGCGCGCATGGCGGTCAGCGTGCCGGGGGCGGGCAGGAAGTTGCGGCCGGCGTCCTCGGCGTTGATCCGGAACTCGATCGAGTGGCCGCGCAGGGCGGGGTCGTCGTAGCCCAGGAGCTCGCCGTCGGCGATCCGGAACATCTCGCGCACCAGGTCGACGCCCGCGACCTCCTCGCTCACCGGGTGCTCGACCTGCAGGCGGGTGTTGACCTCCAGGAAGGAGATCGTGCCGTCCTGGCCGACGAGGAACTCGCAGGTGCCCGCGCCGACGTAGCCGGCCTCCTTCAGGATGGCCTTGGAGCTGGTGTAGAGGATGTCGATCTGCTCCGGCGACAGGAACGGCGCGGGCGCCTCCTCCACCAGCTTCTGGTGGCGGCGCTGGAGCGAGCAGTCGCGGGTGCTGACCACGACCACGTTGCCCGCGTGGTCGGCCAGGCACTGGGTCTCGACGTGCCGGGGACGGTCGAGGTAACGCTCGACGAAGCACTCGCCCCTGCCGAAGGCGGCCACGGCCTCGCGCACGGCGGACTCGTACAGCTCGGCGACCTCCTCCAGCCTGCGCGCGACCTTGATGCCGCGGCCGCCGCCGCCGTACGCGGCCTTGATCGCGATCGGCAGCCCGTGCTTCTCGGCGAAGGCCACGACCTCCTCGGCGCCGGAGACCGGGTCCTTGGTGCCGGCCACCAGCGGCGCGCCGACCTTCTGCGCGATGTGCCTGGCCTGCACCTTGTCGCCCAGCGCGGCGATGGCGGCCGGGGGCGGCCCGATCCAGGTGAGGCCGGCCTCGATGACGGCCTCGGCGAACGAGGCGTTCTCGGCCAGGAAGCCGTAGCCGGGATGGACGGCGTCGGCGCCGGAGCGCGCGGCGACGTCGAGCAGCTTGGCGATGTCGAGGTAGGTCTCGGCGGGGGACTGCCCGCCCAGCGCGTACGCCTCGTCGGCCACCCTGACGTGCAGGGCGTCGATGTCTTGGTCGGCGTAGACGGCCACGCTGCCGATCCCCGCGTCCGTGCACGCGCGGGCCACCCGTACGGCGATCTCGCCGCGATTGGCGATCAGAACCTTCCGCACCGACCTTCGTCCCTTCCTCGTGGTCCTCGTGAGTGCTCAGCGGCCGAGGTACGCGCCGCCGTTCAGATGCAGCACCTGCCCCGTCATGTGCCCGGCTCCCGCGGATGCCAGGAAGAGAACGGTATCGGCCACGTCGGAGGGGGTGCCAGGGCGGCCGTTACGCGTGTTCTGCACGCGGGCCCTGATGCCCTCCTCGGTGAGCCTGCCGCGGAAGAACTCGGTCTCCATCACCAGGCCGGGAGCCACGACGTTGGCGGTGATGCCCCGGGGGCCCAGCTCGGCGGCCAGGTCGGCGGTCCAGGACTCGACGGCGGCCTTGGCGGCGCCGTACGAGCCGGACCCGGTGCCGCGCGCGGCGATCGAGCCGATGGAGACGATCCGGCCGCCCTCGCCCATGCGCGGCGCGAGCGCGGTCGTGACCAGCACGGCGGACAGCAGGTTGGCGTTGAGGTTGGCCTGCCACGCCCCGGCGACGTCCGCCAGGTCGCCGGACTGCTCGCGTTCCAGGTTCGTGTTGCCCCCGGCGTTGTTGACCAGGACGTCCACGTGGGCGGGCAGGCTGTCGAGCGCGCCCTGGACGGCGGCCGGGCTCGCGGCGTCGAACGGCACGTACGCCGCCCCCAGCCGCGCGGCGGCCTCCTTCAGCACGTGCTCGCGCCGGCCGGTGATCGTGACGCGGTCGCCGAGGGCGGCGAACGCCTCGGCGATCGCGTAACCGATGCCGGTGCCGCCACCCGTCACCACGACCTCGCGCATGAGTGGATCACTCCTTTAGATCCGAATAATCCTCTGGACGACCATAGCCGCTCGGCATAACGGGGGCGACGGGCGGTGGCCCGCTTTATGGTGAGGGCGCTTTCACCAGTTCCAGGAGGTATGCATGAGCCAGAGTATGCTCGGCGGCAACCCCGCGGAAATGCAGCAGATGGCCAGCCAGTTCACGCAGCAGTCAGAGGCGCTCCGCACCATCATGACCGCGCTCGACCGCGAGGCGGCCAAGGTCGGCACCGCGTGGACGGGCCCCGGAGCCCAGCGTTTCAGTCAGGCCTGGCAGAACTACCGCACGGCCTTCCAGCGCATGACCGAGGAGCTGCAGGAGGCTTCCCGGGTCATCGGCACGTACCAGCGGAACATCGAGTCCGCCACGCAGTGAGCACGGACAGGGGCCCTGGCCCGCCGCCGGGGCTTCTTCCGTCGTGAGGGGAGCTTTCCTCCCGGATCGGGCAGGCTACGCTCTTTCTCCATGATTGGTCGCGCCTTGGCGGCGAGCGTGCTCGCCCTGCAGTTCGCGGCGGCGCCGGCGCAGGCCGCGCCCGTGCGGTGCACGCCCAAGAAGGCCACCATGGCGATCGCCGAGACCTGGGCGCAGCGGCGGGTCAACGCGGAGAAGGTGTGGCCGCTGACCACGGGCCGGGGCGTCACGGTCGCCGTCATCGACAGCGGCGTGGACGAGACCCACCCCCAGATCCGGCTGGGCGGCAAGGCCGACCTCACCAACACCGGCTTTCGCGACTGCGTCGGCCACGGCACGGCGGTCGCCGGGCTCATCGCCGGCCAGCCGCGCAAGGACATCCCCTTCCACGGCGTCGCCCCCGGCGTGAGCCTGCTGTCGATCAAGTACGTCACCGGCGACAGGGGCGACGTGGGCCTGCTGTCCAAGGCCATCAAGACGGCCGTGGACGAGCACGCCGACGTGATCAACGTCTCCGTGGAGGCCTCCAACACCCCCGACCTGAAGGCGGCCGTCGACTACGCGCTGGAGCGGGACGTGGTGATCGTCGCCGCCGCCGGCAACCTGTCCAACGACGACGGCACCTCGACCCCCTCCTACCCCGCCGCGTACGACGGGGTGTTGTCGGTGGGCTCGGCGACCCCGGACGGCGGGCGCTCGACGTTCTCCAACCCCAACGCGGTCGCCGTGCTCGGCCCGGGGGAGGGCGTCAGCTCGACCTGGCCGCTCAAGGGGTACCAGTCCGCCCTGAAGGGCACCAGTTACGCCGCCCCGTACGTGACGGGCGTGGTCGCGCTCGTCCGCGCGCGGCATCCCGGGCTGACGCAGCTCCAGGTGCGCAGGCGCATCACGCTGACCGCCGACGGCGCGTCCGGGACGGGCACCGGCGCCGGGATGGTGAACCCGCTGCTCGCGGTGACCGCGGTGCTGCCGTCGGAGCAGGTGGCCGTGGCGCCGCCGGTGCCGCCGCCGCTGCCCGCGACCGTCGTGCGCAAGGCCGTGCCGCCGGACCAGCGGTCGATGGAGGTCGCGACGGTGGTCGCGGCGGGCGGGTTCTCGCTGGTCGGGGTGGCGTTGGCGGCCTGGGTGTTCGTTCCCATGGGACGCAGGCGGCGCTGGCGCCCTGGCTCGCCGCCGGATATCGGGAGAATTGACGGTTAACTGTAAGAGTGGCCGCCCGAAACTGCTGATGCTTATGGGGCTTATTTGGTTAAATGTCTCTGATCATGACGGACTCCTGAAAGGACGGTCATGGTGGAGAAGGACTCCCCCCAGGCAGCAGTACCGGAGCGGATCGGCGATCACGAGATCGTGAGCCTGTTGGGACAGGGCCCGCGTGGCGCCGTTCATCTGGGCAAGGAGTCCGAGGACGCCGATCCGGTCGCCATCAAGACGCTGACCGTGGACCCCGCGGCCGACCCGGACTTCGTGACCCGGCTCAAGGACGTCAGCCGGGTGTCCAGCTCGTACGTGGCCCGCACGCTCGACGCCGGCGTCCAGGACGGCCTGCTCTACGTCGTACGTGAGCACGTCGAGGGACGTTCGCTGGCCGAGACCGTCGCCGCCGACGGCCCGCTGACCGGCGACGCGCTCGAACGCGTGGCGGTCGGCATGCTCACCGCGCTGACCGCGGTGCACCTGGCCGGATTCGCGCACCGAGGGCTCACCCCCGACAACGTGATCCTCACCGGCGAGGGGCTGCGCGTCACCGACATCGAGATCGGCGACCCGGCCGGCGAGGTCGGCTACCGCGCCCCCGAGCAGCTCAACGGCCTGCAGTACGGGCCCTACGCCGACGTCTTCGCCTGGGCGGCGACCGTGGTGTTCGCCGCCACCGGCTCCGCGCCGTTCGGCCAGGACGCGCACGCCGTGCTCACGGACGAGCCCAAGGTGGACGGGCTGCCCGATCCGCTGCGCCAGACGGTCCTCGCGGCGCTGTCCAAGGACGTGTCCGGGCGGCCCACGACGTACACGGCGCTGCTGCGCCTGCTGGGGGACGACAAGGCCCCCATGCCGGCGGCGCCGATCGAGGGCGTGCCGGTGCAGATGCCGCCGTCGCCGATGGCGCCGTCCGACCCGGCGGAGCTCGTCACCCTGATCGACGGCCAGCCGCCCGTGCCGGGCCAGCCTCCGGTCCCGGGCCAGCCGCCCGTCCCGGGCCAGCCCCCGGTGCTGCCCCTGGCCATCGAGGGCGCTCCGATCCCGAACGGCCCGATGCAGCCCGGCCCGATCCCGAACGGCCCGATCCCGAACGGCCCGATCCCCAACGGCCCGATGGCGCACGACCCGATGCAGCCCGGCCCGTTCGTGCCCGGTGTGCCGCCGCAGGGCCCGATGGGGCATGAGCCCATGCAGCCCGGCCCCATGCAGCCCGGCCCCATGCAGCCCGGCCCGATGCAGCCCGGCCCGATGCAGCACCTTCCCGTGAACGACGAGCCGGTGCAGGGCGTGCCGGTGCAGTACCCGCCGGTGCCCGTGCAGGCCGCCTGGGGGCCGCCGTCCGGACCGCAGAACCCGCCCGTGGAGCCGGCGCAGCCCGCGATGGCCGGTGCGGGCAGCACCGGACCGGCGCGCAAGCCGTTCCCCATCGGCCTGGTCGCCGGTGTGGTCGCGGTCATGCTGCTGTCGGCGATCGGCCTGTGGGGCGCGAGCCGCTACTCCTCCAGCGTCACCTTCGAGCCCGCCGCCGCGGCGGGCTCGGCGTCGCCCAGCTCGGGCGCGGCGGCGGCGGCCCAGAAGGCGGTCACCACCGTGCCCACGCAGCCCCAGCCCGAGGTCACCGCCCCCTGGGCGACCACGCCGTCCCCCGACGACGACGGCGTGGGCCCGCTGGTGCTGCCGGACGACGACACCTCCGCCGACACCCCGCAGGTGCCGGTGCTGACCACGGTGCCGACGCCGACGGCGACCCAGCAGCTGACGGTGCCGACGATCCAGCCGACCGTGCAGGAGCGGAAGACCACCAAGGAGCCCGAGCCGACGGCCACGGTCACCAGGACGGTCACCCCGACCCCCTCCGCGACGCAGACGCAGCAGCCGACCGAGACGCCCACCCAGAAGCCGACGCAGAAGCCGACCGAGGAGCCGACGCAGAAGCCCACGGAGAAGCCCACGGAGAAGCCGACCGAGAAGCCGACCGAGAAGCCGACCGAGAAGCCGACCGAGAAGCCGACCGAGGAGCCGACGCAGAAGCCCACGGAGAAGCCGACCGAGAAGCCCATCCAGGCTGCGCCGACCCAGACGCCCACGAAGGCGCCGGAGCCCAACCCCCAGAGGCCTACCCGGGCGCCGGAGCCTGCCAAGACCACCGCACCGCCGGTGACCAGGCCGACGCCGAACCCCTACACGCCGACGCAGGTGTGCGGATCCGGCTTCGTGGTCCAGCGGTCGACGCCGTTCGCCGGCGGCACGACGTACCAGCTCTACAGCAGCAGCACGGGTCAGAACTGCGTGGTCACCCTCAAGTCCGGCCCCGACGTCGGCAAGGCGACCCCGGTCAGCGCGACCCTGGAGGTGCAGGGCGGCCCGAGCAGCACCGACAGCGGCAACTACGAGTACTACGCCGGCCCGGTCAAGCTCCCCGCCAAGGGCAAGTGCGTGCGTTACGCGGGCAGCGCGGGCTCGGGCAACACCAGTGCGGACTGGGGGAACTGCGGCTAGGCCCGGTACAGAATCGAGATCGGACGGATCTCCTGCGTCATGCCCGGTGGCCGTGGTAGGCCATCGGGCATGACGTGACCTGCCGGACGCCTCATGGATCCGAAGCCTCCTGCGGCCGGGAGATCCGAACCCCGTACAGGCGCCAGGTCTCAGTATCCGCGGTAGCCGGAGCCGGTCTTCATGCCGACGACCCCCGGCACCGCGGACACACTGCCGTAGCGCTCGATCGAGTAGCGCACGCCCGCGATGATGTTGTCCACCGGGTTGTAGATGTCCCGGTGGCCGTCCAGGGCATGGGCGTCGAAGGTCGGGTCGATCGTCTGCATGAGCCCCTTGGAGGGGTGTCCGGCGGCGGCGTTGGAGTCCCACAGGTTGATCGCGTGCGGGTTCCCGCCGGACTCGTGCTGGATGATCATCCAGATGTCGTCGACGTTCATCTTCCCGACCGGGTAGCCGTGCTCCTTGAGGATGGCGACGGCCTCCTCGATCCACTGCTTCACCTTGCCCGTGGGCGCCGGCCCGCCGCCCGCGGGAGGGGGCGGGCCGCTGGAGCCGTAGCCGCCGATGATGGGGCTGCCGCCGGTGCCCGAATAGGGCGAGGTGTAGCTCTGGGTACGCCGCCAGTCGAACCGGTGCCCGGCGTCCGGCACGAACTCCTGGTCGCCGGCCGCCTTGATCTTGGCGAAGGTCGTCGTGCGCTCGCCCAGCGCCGTGCCGATGGCGTTCTTGGCGTCGGTGACGGCGTCCTTGGCGTCCTTGACCGGTTTTCTGGCGTTCTCGGTCTCCTCGCGGACCAGGCGGCCGATCTCGGCGTCCAGGTCATCCTGCTTGGCGTCGGGGTTGGCCGTCCGGTGGTTCTGGACGCGGGTGAGCAGGCGGTCGCAGATGCCGTCCACCTGGCGCTGGGAGCTCTCCAGCACGCCGGCGGCGGCGTCGAGCGCGTCGGCGCAGGAGTTGAGCGCGTCGTGCAGGCCCTGCCCGGCCCTGCCGTAGTCCCCCATGTAGCGGACGAACGCGTCCGCCGAGTCGCCCTCCCAGGCCAGGTCCACGGTGGTGACGGCGCTGCCGAGCTGGCCGGAGTCGGCGAGCACCTTGCCCGCCGCCGTACGCCAGCGCTTGGCGATGTTGCGGATCGCGCCCGGGTCGCCGCTCACCTGCCCGGCCAGCGCGGCCAGCGTGGGACCGCCGGGCAGGGCGTTGATCGCCTCCGGTGCGCTCATGCCGGGGAGTTCGCCTTCCGCACGTTGCTCTCCACCAGGTCCAGGGCGCGTTCGACGCTCTGGACGAGACTCTTGGCCTTGCCGAACTCGCGGTCGGCGACGCTCTCCACCTGGTCCACGGCGGTCGCGAGGGCCGCGGAGTCGGCCAGCTTGCCGAAGATCGAGGAGTCGGCGGCGCCGGCGGGGAAGCCCTCCGCCAGGTCGCCGAACTTGCCCGCCACGGTCTTTGCCGCGATGCGGCAGTCGTCCAGGGCCTCGAAGTGAATGTCCAGTCCTGCCATCACTCCTCCTCCGCCGGCGGCCAGAACGCCGTCTGCGCCAGCCGCGAGCCGAACCTTCTGTCCACCACGAAGCCGCGTCCCGGAGGCTGCGGCTGGGCGCGTACGTTGCCGAACAGGAAGCCCTCGTCCCTGCTGCCGGACAGGATCACCGCGGGGCTGGCCATGTCCTTGATGCGCTGGATCACCGGGTCGAACATGGCCCGGCCCAGGCCGCCCATGGCCCGCGACATGATCAGGTGCAGGCCGATGTCACGGGCCTGCGGCAGCAGCTCGACCAGCGGCAGCAGCGGGTTGTTGGACGTGGCCACCAGGTCGTAGTCGTCGACCACGATGTACAGGTCGGAGCCCTTCCACCAGTCGCGGGCGCGCAGCTGCTCGGGCGTGAGGTTGGCCGGCGGCAGGCGCTTGAGCAGGGCGTTGCGGGCGTCGTTGACCAGTTCGAGCGCGGCGGCGCTGGAGGCGGCGTAGCCGATGCGGTTCTCGCTGACCGCCGTGTCCAGCAGCGACCGGCGGTAGTCGATCACGATCATCATGGCCTCGCGCGGCGTGTGCCGGGCGACGACGTTCTCGGCGATCACCTTGAGCATGTTGGACTTGCCGCTCTCGGTGTCGCCGACCACGACGAAGTGCGGGTCGGCGTCGAAGTCGATCAGCACGGGCGCGAGCGCGGCCTCGTCCACGCCGATCGCGATCCGCGACTTGCCGGTCTCCTCCACGCCCGGCAGCGACGCGGCGGGCAGCACCGACGGCAGCAGCCTGACCTGCTTGGCGGGCGGGCCCTGCCAGGAGTCCCCGATCGCCTGCACCAGGCCCTGGAGACCGGCGGCCAGGTCGTCGGAGTCCTGCACGCCGTCGATCCTGGGCAGCGCGCCGAGGAAGTGCAGGCCGTCCTTGGTCAGGCCGCGTCCGGGCACGCCCTCCGGCACGGCCAGCGACTTCTTCCTGTTGATCTCGGACTCGTACGCGTCGCCGAGCTTGAGCTCCACCCGCGTGCCGAACAGGTCCCGGATGCCGGGCCGGAACTCCGACCACTTGCCGGTGGCCGCCACCACGTGGATGCCGTAGCCGAGGCCGCGCGCCGCCAGGTCGGTGATGACCGGCTCCAGGGCCTCGAAGTCCTGCCGGATCGTCAGCCAGCCGTCCACGACGAGGAAGATGTCGCCCCAGCCGTCGCCCTGGAGCGAGCCGTCGGCGACCCGCTTGCGGTAGGTGCTCATGGAGTCGACGCCGTTCTCGGTGAACTCCCGCTCCCGGTCGCGCAGGATCGAGGCGATCTCGGCCACCGTGCGGCGCACCCGGTCGGCGTCCAGCCTGGAGGCCACGCCGCCGACGTGCGGCAGCCCCTCCAGCGAGGCCAGCGCGCCGCCGCCGAAGTCCAGGCAGTAGAACTGCACCTCGCGGGGGGTGTGCGTGAGCGCCATGCTGGTGATCAGCGTGCGCAGGATCGTGCTCTTGCCGCTCTGCGGGCCGCCGGCCACGCCCACGTGCCCGGCCGCGCCGGACAGGTCCAGCCAGTACGGGTCCCGCCGCTGCTCGAACGGCCGGTCGATGATCCCCACCACGGCCTGCAACCGGCCGCGGCCGGTCCACCCGGCCGTGGACAGCCCCAGCTCGGGCGTGACCGTCAGCGGGGGCAGCAGGTGCGCCAGCGTGGGCGGCTCGGCCAGCGGCGGCAGCCAGATGCGGTGCGCGGGCGGCCCCTGGCCCACCAGGCGGCCGACGACGATGTCCAGGAGGCTCTGCTGCGCCTTGTTGCTCTCCTCCTGCGCCGCGGGGTCCTCGGGCGGCTCCTCGACCATCGGGACGGGCACGAAGTCGGGGCCGTACTCGACGATCTCCCGGACCGTCACCGAGCCGTCGGTGGTGGCGACGTGCCGCGGGTCGACCTGGTGGGGACCGGACACGTACGCGGCCTTGAACCGGGTCATGCCGGACGTGTCGAACTTCAGGTACCCGTTGCCCGGCGCGGACGGCAGCTCGTAGGCGTCGGCCACCCCCAGCACGACCCGGCTCTCCATGGCCGAGAACGTGCGCAGACCGATCCGGTACGAAAGGTGCGTGTCGAGCCCGCGCAGCCGTCCCTCCTCCAGCCGCTGCGAGGCCAGCAGCAGGTGCACGCCGAGCGAGCGCCCGAGCCGGCCGATCATCACGAACAGGTCGATGAACTCCGGCTTGGCCGTCAGCAGCTCGCTGAACTCGTCCAGGATGACGAACAGCGTGGGCAGCGGACGCAGGTTGGCGCCCTGCTCGCGGGCCCTCTCGTAGTCGCGCAGGGAGGCGTAGTTGCCGGCCGCGCGCAGCAGCTCCTGGCGGCGCACCATCTCGCCGTGCAGGGCGTCGTGCATGCGGTCCACGAGCGGCAGCTCGTCCTCCAGGTTCGTGATGACCGCGGAGACGTGGGAGAGGCCGTCCAGGCCGAGGAAGGTCGCGCCGCCCTTGAAGTCCACGAGCACGAAGTTGAGGATCTCCGAGGAGTGCGTGACCGCCAGGCCGAGCACCAGCGTGCGCAGCAGCTCGCTCTTGCCCGAGCCGGTCGCGCCGATGACCAGGCCGTGCGGGCCCATGCCGCCCTGGGCGGACTCCTTGATGTCCAGCTCGACCAGCCGGCCGTCGGCGCCGAGGCCGATCGGCACCCGCAGCCGGTTCCGTCCGGCGCGGGGCCGCCAGGTCACCGACGGCTCCAGGCGGGTGGGGTCGCCGACGCCGAGCAGCTCGGTCAGCGTCGTGTTCACCGCCAGCACGTCCTGGGCGTCGCCGCCCTTGGCCGAGGAGGCGCGCAGCGGCGCGAGCTGGCGGGCCAGCCCCTCGGCGCGCAGGTAGTCCAGCGCGTCGGGGTCGCCGAGCCGGTTGGTGTTCTCGCGGCCCGCGTGGTCCAGCTTGACCATGTGGAAGCCGGCGGCGTCGATGCGCAGCCGCAGCGTGCTGCGCTCCTCGACGGTCCCGGCCGAGTTCGACAGGTCGATCACGGTGACGCCGTCGATGGCGTCCGCGCCGAGCTGGGAGTCCTGCGGCACGTGCCCGCCGTCCAGGATGAGCACGTGGTACGGCAGCGCGTCCGGCGAGGCGCCCGGCTTGAAGCGGGCCCGCTCCTTCAGCTCCGCGCCCACCAGGCGGTCGAGCTGGGCCAGGTTCTCGGCCATGAGCCTGACCTGGCCGGCGCCGTCGGTCTCCTCCGGGTGCAGCGCGTGCGGCAGCCACTTGACCCAGTCCCAGTGGCTCATCCACTCCTTGCTCGCGCACACCATGATCCGCATGTCGTCGGGGGAGTGGAAGACGGCCATCTGCGCGATCATGGCCCGGACCAGGTCGCGGACCAGGGCGGGGTCGCCGTCCAGCTTGATGCGGGAGAAGGAGTGCAGCGCGACGGCGACCGGGAGGCGTTCGACGGTCGAGTGGGTGCGGATGAAGCGGCGCAGCGCGCCGGCCGACAGGGCGTCCAGGTCCTCGACCGGCTTGGAGTCCGGCGGGATGAGCTGGACGGCCAGCTTCTGGATGCCGGTGCCGAGGCGTACGGTGCTGAAGTCCTCGTCGCGGGGGCGGCGCTCCCACAGGCGCGGGCCCATCGCGGTCCACCACAGGGTGTCGGGGGCCGGGCCGCTCCACTCCAGGGCCTCGCGCTGCTGGATGGCCGCCTTGCGCACCTTCTTGCGGATCTGCGCCAGGTAGCGGAAGTAGTCGCGGCGGGCGCCGTTGAGCCGGGCCTTGCGCTCGCCGGCCTGGCGGCCCATCTGGCCGACCGTCATGCCGACCATCGAGAACGCGAACAGGCCGCTGGCGACGTACATGATGGGGTTGGCGTTGGTGCCCCCGGCGGTGAACATCAGGCCCATCGCCGCCGCGCCCGCCACCATCGGCAGGTACGTCAGCACCGCCATCATGCCTTGCGACTGGACCTCTGGGATCTCCGGTGGGGACTCCAGCAGGATCTCACCGCGCGGCGGCTTCGGGCTGGGGCGGCGCTCCGGGCGCCGTACTACGACGATGCTCACCCTTGTGACAGGCCCTTCTGGTGCTCGGAAGAACCTTCTTACCAGATGTGCCTAACGTCCGAGTTGAGGTCTGAGTTAACTCTGTCTCGCTATGTTGTGTTTGTGACATCGCTGGCCGAAATCCCCCCTCCACAGCAGGGCGCGTTGCACCAGGTGCCCGCTCCGCTCCCGCCGCTGTGCCACGTGACGGTGGTAGGGCCGCGCAGGAAGGCCGACCTGGCACTGCCCGCCGACATCCCGCTGCCGCACGTCCTGCCGGGGCTGCTCAGAGCCATGGGCGAGCTGGGCGGCGACATCGCCACCGCGCCCGGCTGGACGCTTCAGCGGCTCGGCGGCCCGCCCTTCGACCTGGGGCAGAGTCTCGGCGCGCTGGGCGTGCTGGACGGCGAGATCCTCTACCTGCGCCCGCGCGCGGTGTCGCTGCCGCCGACCAGGTTCGACGACGTCGCCGACGTGGTCGCCACCGGCGTGCGCGAGGGCAAGGGCAAGTGGTCACCCGACCTGACCCGCGGGCTCGGCGGCGGGGCGGCCTGCGGGCTGCTCGTCGCCGGCGCCGTGGCGCTGGCCTTCGGCGGCCTGACCCCCATGGTGACCGCGATCGTGGCCGGGGCGCTGGCGCTGCTGATCGTCGGCGTGGGGATGGCCATCTCGCGCGCGGTCGGCGACTCCGGCTCCGGCGCGCTGATCGGGTACGCCGCCCTCCCGTACGCGTTCCTGGCCGGGCTGCTGGCCCCGGCGGCCGGCGGCGGGCTGATGACCGTCGGCTCGCCGCAACTGCTCGGGGCCCTGGCCTGCACCGCGCTGGTGGCCACGCTCGGCGGCACCGCGATCGCGGACGGCGTGCCGGGCTTCCTCGGCACGGCCATCGCCTCGATGACCGGCGCGGTCTGCGCGGCCGTCGTCATGGTGACGGGGGCGTCGCCCGCGGGCGTGGCGGCCGTGGGCGCGGCCGTCGTGATGGCGCTCAGCCCGCTGGTGCCCGTGTTGTCGTTCCGGCTGGCCCGCGTGCCGCTGCCGGTCATGCCCACCAACGCCGAGGAGCTGCGCGGCGACAACCAGCGGCTCGACAGCGCCTCGGTGCTGGAGCGCACCGGCGCGGCGCGGCGGTACGCCACCGGCATGGTCGTGGGCGTCGCGCTGGTCGGGGCCGGGGCGCACGCGCTGTTCGTCGCGGACGGCCGGTGGATCTCGGTGGCGATGTCCGTGGTGCTGGCGTTCACGCAGATCATGCGGGCCCGGGTGTTCCAGGGCGTCGGGCAGCGGCTCTGGCTGCTGCTGGTCGGGCTGGCCGCGCTCGGCGCGGTGGCCGTGTCCGTCGGGGTCGGCGTGGGCGGCGTGGCCTCGGTGGCCGTGGTGCTCGGGCTGCTGTGGGCGGCCATGGTGGTCGTCGGCATGGGGGTGTGGCTGCCCGGCGGCAGGCCTTCGCCGTTCTGGGGGAGGGCCGCCGACATCCTCGAATGGGCGCTGATCGTCGCACTGGTGCCGCTGGCGCTCGGGGTGCTGGAGGTCTACGCCTGGGTACGCGGCCTGGCCGGTTAGCCGGCTCGTCCCGAAGTGAACATCACGAAGCCCTGATTGTGGTTAACTCGCACCGATGTGCCCTATGGGAGGGATGGTGTCGGTGACGGATTTCGGGGACTTCGGCAACATCGACATGGACCGGCTCCTGAACAGCATGGACGAGCAGCTGAGCAAGTCCGAGGAGCTGCAGAAGGCCATGTCCGCCCTGGTGGGCAGGGGAGAGGACGAAGGGCACCTGGTCGTCGTCGAGTACGCCCAGGAGGGCCTGCGCACCCTGGACATCCACCCGAAGGCGATGCGGCTGAGCGCCGCCGAGCTGTCGGAGCGGATCAAGGAGGCCATCGCGGCGGCGACCGCCGACCTGCAACGCCAGGCCGACGAGCTGCTGACCGAGATCTTCGGCGTGCACGGCAACCCGATGCGCATGCTGGAGAACCCCGACCGGGCGCTGCGCGAGGTCCGCAAGGCCGAGGCCAGCTACGAGCGGGCGTTTGAGGACGTAATGGGAGAACTCGACAGAATCCGCCGCGAACTGGACCTGTGATTGACCAGGGCGTTTGCTGACATGTCGAGAAGTTGTTACATCTTGGCCATTGGGTCTGCTGTTACTCCTGGGCAGTTTGGTGCTTATATGGTTTAGCGACCGAAATGATCGTTACGGAGGTGACAAGTGTCCGAATTCTTTGGGGCAAGCCCGAGCCAGATCAAGGTGGCCTCTGGCCACGTGGTGGACACCGCCCAGTACATCGAGGGTCTGAGGACGGCGGTGGAGACGACCGCCAACGGTCTTCTCGCGACCGGCTGGCTCGGCCCGGCGGCGGCCCGGTTCAAGAACGCCATGACCAACTGGGACAACTCCATGCGGAACGTACGGACCGACCTGGAGGGGATCGCCGACAAGATGGGCGTCAACGCGGTCGTCTACTCCGCGGCCGACCAGGACGTCCAGGCCGGCATGGGCCGCGTCGAGTCCCTGATCAACGTCGACATCAAGTAGGAGGGGGACCGCGGTGTCCGCTGAGCTCGACTTCACCAAAGTCAACTTTGGGCACATGGAGCTCGCCCAGGGCGACTTCATCAAGATCCTCGGCTCCTTCGAGAAGGCCACCGACGACCTGATGGCCCGGCTGAAGAACGACCTGGCCGGCCATTGGGAGGGCCCGGACGGCGCCGAGACGTTCTTCCGGCAGCACGAGCAGAAGTGGCAGGCCGCGGCCGCCCAGATGCGCGGGCAGCTGGACGAGCTGCAGAAGGCCGTCCAGATCGCGAACGAGAACTACCGCGCGGCCGAGAACCGCAACAAGTCCATCTGGTACGACGGCTGACATCTTCTGCTCGGCCACCCGCGCGGTGGCCGAGCCTGGTGATGGGAGGATCATGGCCGGGCTCGAACCCGAACCGTGGCCGGGGCTCGACGACACCGACGCCGAGCTCTACTACAACGTGGGCAAGATGCGGGCCATCGCCGACGACCTGGAGATCGCCCTGGCGCTCACGCAGGGCGCCGGCGGCAACAGGGACGGCGTCACCGGCTCGGTCGAGACCCTCACGAGGTACTTCGCGCTGGGCGAGGAGCACATCGGGCGGTGGCCGGCGGCCAGCGCCCTGGCGCACAGCGTGGGCAGCACCGGCGCGGACCCCGGCGGCCAGGTGTCGATGGAGGGCCGCGGAGCGCTGCTGACCGCCCTGTACCAGGACTACGTCGAGTGCTGCCAGAAGCTGGTCAAGGCCATCAGGGACAGCGCCGACAGTTACGCCAAGACGAACCCGGGCCGAGAGTGAGCAGCGTTGGCTGAGCGCAAGGTCGACATCCGTGACAATTCCCGGCGGCCGAAGAGCGAGCCGGTCACCGCGTCGCGGGAGCAGATCGAGGGATGGCTCAAGGCCACCTCCGCCATGGAGGTGCACGACCGGGGCCTGTCCTACAAGCAGGTGGCCAAGGTCATCCGCGGGGTGGCCGACGCGCTGCCGCAGATCGGCAAGGATCTGTCCGGCGCCTGGCGGTCGGACACCTCCGCCCAGGCGCAGCGGGCGCTCCAGCTGCTCCACGCCTCCGGGCGCGAGATCGCCGAGGCCATGGACAAGATGTCCGAGGCGCTGATCCTGTACGGGCGCGACTACCTGCCCAAGGCGATCGAGGAGGTCGAGGCCGCCAAGAACCAGAAGACGGCGGTCCCGGCGCCCTCGCCCGGCGCGGCGCCGAAGCCGCCGTCCGCGACGCCGTCGTCGTCGGTCACGCCGCCGGTGCTCGGGCCCGTGACCTCGCACAACGTGCCGGAGCCCGGGCCGGGCCCCACCAAGTCGCCCACGGAGATGCAGGCCGACGTGGCCCGGCGGGCGCTGGAGAAGCTCAACAACCACATCGTCGACCTGTACGACTTCCGGATCCCGGAGAGCGTCGTCGTCGAGCTGCCCGAGGTGAAGCCCGCCGAGGCGCCGGCTCCCGAACGGGACATGCCGCTCACCGACCGCTCGCCGTACGGGAAGGGCTCGTACTGGACCGGCGGCGGCCATGACAGCGGCGGCACGGGCGGCTCGACCGGCTCCGGCACGCACGGCGGCTCCGGAGGATCGGGCGGCTCGGGCGGTTCGGGCGGCTCCGGTGGTTCGGGCAGCGGCGGCACCGGCGGCCACGACGGCGGCACCGGCACCGACCCCCGCCCCGGGGACCAGACCCCCGGCGGCGACAACCCGGGCACCGACCGGCCGGACACCCCCGGGACGGACACCCCCGGCTCCGACCAGCCGGGCGGCCAGGGCGCCGGATCAGGGACCGGCGGCTCGGCCACCACCGGCGACGGCACCACGCCTCCCGTGCTCGACAACAACACCACCGGCGACCGCGCCACCCAGTCGCAGGACGTGGACGTCCGCGACCCGCGCGCCACCGAGACCGCCGGTTACCACCCGACCACCACCCCTGGGTACCCCGGCACCCCGAACCAGCCGTTCGTGACCCAGCCCGCCTACCCCTCGCCGTCCGCGGGGACGCCCGCGGTGATCGGCGGCCCCGGGTCGTACGTCCAGGGGAGCGCGCCCGCGGCGGCGGCCAGGACGGGCGCGATGGGCGGCGCCGGCATGCCGTTCATGCCGTTCGGCGGCAGCGGCGGACCGGCCCCCGAGGAGGGACAGGTCGAGACCTCGACCCTCCTGAAGGAGGACAACGACGTGTGGAGCCACCACGAGGGCTCCATCTCACCGGTGATCGGCTAAGGAGGCGGCCATGGCGCTCGAACTGGACCCCAACTGGCCCGGTCTCGACGGGGACAAGGACAACTACACCAACCGCACGGAGATCAAGCGCATCGCCGGCGAGCTGAGCGAGATGCTCAAGAAGCTGAAGACACCCACGCTCCCGCCGGTGACGCAGTTCCTGACCGCGCCGGGGCAGAAGGCCCCCGGGCCGAAGCTGCCCGAGGGCGCCGGCTCGCTGCCCGATCTCCAGCGCTACTGCGCGCTCAGCCAGGACCAGATGGGCGAGTGGCCCGCCGCCATGCACTTCGGGCTGGCGGTCAACTCGGCCTACTCCCAGCTGATCGGCGAGCCGGGTTCCACCAGCGGCCTGTACGCCGCCATGGTCGGGCAGGGCGACAGCACGGTGGAGGCGCTGCTCGAAATCTCCAAGGCCTCCGACGGCGCCGAGCAGGCGACCGAGGAAGCCGCCGCGCGGCGGGAGGCCTGACACCCATGGCCGAGCCCAAGAAGCAGACGTTCAAGCTCGTCTACAACACCGGCCCGGTCGACACCTCCACCCCGGAGGTGTCGTTCATGGGAAGCATGTTCAGCGACACGCTCGAAAAGGTCATGAAGTGGATCGACGCCACCGACCCGGAGTCGATCAAGCTCGCCGGCCTCTACTACACGCGGGCCGAGACGCTGCTGAACGGCTTCGCCGGTGAACTGAAGGCCAAGGCGGCCGAGCTGGCCAAGAACTACACGGGGCCGGCCGCCGTCGAGACGCAGAAGCAGCTCCAGACCCTGCACGCCAGCGTGCGCGAGCTGGCCAGGAAGCTCGGCGAGATGGGCCGCCCGGTCCATGCGTACGGCGAGACGCTGAACTGGGCGCAGGCCAACGTGGTCGAGTCGATGGACCACGACTCGCGCACCGACCGCGACGTGGACTGGGCCGGACGGGTGCCGTTCTACCGGCTGTACCGCGGGGACAAGCGGGCCGTCGAGCACCTCAAGAAGGTCAACGAGCGCATCGTCGAGCACTACAAGCAGCTGCCCGTCGAGGTCCAGACCGCGTTGCCGGACCCGAGCGTCCCGGAGCTGCCGGACTTCAACAACGGCGGTGGGAGCGTGCCGGGCGCGCCGGATCTGGGCGGCAAGGGCGGGGCGGGCAACATCCCCGTCTCCTCGATCGGTCCGGACGCCGTGCCGGGCGGCCCCGGGTACATCGACGGCAAGGTGCCGGGTGACGGGGGAACGGGCGCCTACCCGGCGGTCCACTATCCCGACGGCTCGGGCACGAACGGCTCCGGCGTGAACGTCGGCGGCGTCCAGGGCTACGACGCCGGGGACAACCCGTACGGCGGGGCCGACTCCTCGGCCCTGAACGGCGCCTCGCTGGGCTCCACGCCGCCGGTCTCGACCGCCGGCCTGCCGTCGGGCACCGGCGGCGACACCGCGAACCTGGCCGGGTACGACCCGTCCTTGTCGGGGATGCCCAACAGCGCCTTTCCCACGACGACGGGCGGCTCGCCCTACGGCGGCGCGGGATCGGGAGCCGGAGGCGGCTTCGGAGCGGCGGGCGTGGGCGGGGGCGGGGCGGCGGGCGCCGCCATGTACGGCGCCGGCGGCGGCTCCGGGTTCGTCGCTCCCGGCATGATGGGCGGAATGCCCGCTCGTGGCGGCGAGAGCGGCGAGAAGCACGACAGCGAGAACTCGACCTGGCTCGCCGAGGACGACGACGTGTGGGGCGGCCCGGAGGGCACCACGCCGAGCACGCTCACCTGAGGCCGCGCTGCGCGCTCGCCCGGCGCCAGGAGCCGCCGCACCACGCCTGCGGGCCGATCCTCGCGACCGGCCCGCCCCTGGCGCGCGGTCCACTGCCCGCCCGCAAGCCGCTCCCCGTGCGGGGAGCGAGGAGCAACCTGAAGTCCTGGAAGACGCAGCCGATGCGGCGGCGCAGGTGAGGCACCTTGAAGTTGGAGAGGCGGGCC
>NZ_JBSGCE010000098.1:0-22452 GCF_053601695.1 Nonomuraea sp. NPDC004702 | reverse complement strand
TCATCTACCTGAGGCTCCAGGTCTGCCTCCGGCCTTCGACGACTTCTCCCGAAAGGCCCGAAACGCCACCGCCAGCGTCCCGAACATCCCTCATCGCCCGAATTATTTCGCTGAGATCACCTCAGTAAGGACTGGAATAGCCCAGAGCTGCGGAGAAGTAAGACGAGAGCCTGTTGGCGCAATCCCAAATGCGGTAGGGGGAACGTTGAGGAAAACGACGACGTATCGACTATCGTTGGCTCGATCGACGGCGTCGGCGGCATCGCAAAGACTGCGCTGACTGCGGCGGGAAGCGCCGCACAGTTTGCCGGAGCCCGGGCTGCGCGAGATGCACATCTAGAGAGCTTGGCCACGCTGTCAAGGAATCAGCGGAACAAGATATCTACCGTTACGGAGGAGTGAGCGAGAGGACAGGGCAAACGGCTTATGGATGCGCCTCGAAGGGAAAACGCGCCGAGGATGAAGTAGTGGAAAAAACTTGGAGGAGACCCGAAAGATGTCCTCTTCAGTGAAGCAACCCGCCCTCGAACCAGAGAACAGCAGCCAATTTGCTTAGATGTCAATCCAAGTACAATCACTGGCAGTTCCCCGCGCGGGACCCCGCGTGAAGGAAGTATCTCACGTGGCGCCGACTATTAACGAGAGGTCGAAAAGTATGGCTGAATGGTCTCCCGGGGACGTCCGGTGGAGACCGGAGTGGGTCTCCACTCCGGGCTATGTCGACAACATTCCGATGTACCTGCGAATTCTTCGCCAATCGAAGGATATTAGGTCGGTAGGGGAAGCGCGCGTCTCTCTGGAGCATGCGGTCGCACTGAATATGGGCTTCATGAAGGGGCGTATTATCTCATCCCCTTCTTGATTGAACTGCTTCATTTGCGGACTTCTCATGTAAAGGTCGCAATCTAGAGTCTTCTGGTGGAAATCGCATATTCGGAGCCCTTGGGGGAGTCGAATGAGGTTGTCGACGACGATCACGCACCGATCGCTCTTGACGTCGCATGCCGCGATCGCCTCATGCGGGCGCTACCCGTCGCATGGGAAGATCTCACTAGCAGTGACGACGAGCCAGCTTGTGCCCCTGCTGCCCGCTCGCCCTACGGCGCAAGGGTCGAGTCGGCGCTGGGAACGCTTCTCTCCCGCGGTACAGCAACGCCGTGGCACAAACCGCATCCCGACCATCCCCGATCACCACTTGAGCAGGTCAGTAGCGCATTGACAGGGCTTCTGCTCTGCCTTTGAAGGTCGAGGCTATTTCATCGCTTCGTCTGGCTTCACCGGATCTTGCTAGTAGCGTTGCAAACCCATCCCTGGACACAGGTGGACGCCCATGGAAGTGGATCAAACCGATGGAGGCGCTGAGCGGGAGTCCATGACGGCGATGGACGTCGGTGGATGGTCTCGAAGTCCCTTGACCACAAAAGCCCAGCTCAGACTTTCACTGAGGAAGAGCGGCATCCGATCGGGAACACGCCCACGCCGTGTGGCGCCGGCCGCACAAATGGCGATGTCGCGCAGCGGATGGGCCGGGGCCTTCCATGTTGCCGCTCCCGCTCACGTTGTTGGAAGGGCGGCCAGGAGGGGACGAGCTGCTTCCCACACGTCACGGACCGCTGGGAAGCTGGCGTGGGCCTCGAGTTCTCTAAGCAGCTCGCCGATTCGCAAGAGCAGTCTGGCCGAGGTCATCTGGCCGGCCAGCGCGATGAGCTGCAGGGCGACATCACACGCTTGGGCGATGTCTACGTCGCTCGCCGTTAGGTGAGCAGACGCCTTGGCGGCCAGGGAGAAGGCGAGAGGTCTGCCGCTCCTGCGGGCGTGCAGGCTCGCCTCCACGGCTTGTAGGGCTTGGTCTCCGAGCCTCAGATTGCAGTAGACGCGCGCCAGCTCGTGCTGAATGTTGGCTTGGTCGTAGATGCCGATCCACTGTGGCTCACGACCGGTGCCGATCTTGTCTTGGCAGCGGCGAAGCTGGGACACGACTCGGATGGTCGCCGGTTTGTCGCCGGTCATCGAAAGGGCCAGGGCATGCTTGGCCAGGAGAAATGCCTTCGCGAGTGGTGGCGCGTCGACGGCCAGGGCGGCGCCTCTGCCGCTGTAGTCCACAGCGCGCCGGATGCGAGTGGCGCCATGGCCTCGGTGGCGGTGGAGGTGTGCCAGTTGAGCCTGATGGATCTCCTGCTCGCCTTGCCGGGCCGAAACCCAGGCCTTGAGTGTGACATCTTCGCTCCGCTGGGCCGCACGGCGCGCTCTGCCCAGCAAGCGCGTGGACGTGCTCGTCGAGCCGGCATCCAGGTGCATGGCCGCGGCCCGCAGAGTGAACTCGGTGACAACGCCGAATAGTTCCTGGCGGACATGGTCCGAAGCCGGTGCGTGTAACCGCGGCTCGATGACGTTAAACAGATAGTCGGTCGCGTACGCTCTCGCGTGCTGGTCGCTGAAATGGCGGTCGGAGATGGTGAGCGCCGCCAGAACATTTCGGAAGATCTCAACGTCGAGGAGTTCCGTGCGCCTGCGCGCACGGGGCGGAGGCGAACTGTGGCCCGTCCCGGTCTGAGGCGGTGCTGGGTGACCCTGGCCACCGGCGGCCCACATTGTCTCTAACGAGATCCCTGACCCGTCCCTGCCGGGCGCGGGCTGCTCCTGGTAGGTCTCGAACAGGTCCTCGACCGGTATGGATAACGCCCTGGCGATGAGACTTCTGTATCGTCCCTGCGGACGGCGTGTCGTTCCCGCTTCCCACAAGCGCAGATTGCGCATCATGCTTTCTCTCGCTGGCAGGGCGAACCCGGCGGGAGCCAGCTCATAGAGCCGGTCGACAAACTGTCTGGGGTCGGGGAAGCGCTGCTGACGCAGTATGCGAAGCCGTCGCGCCCACTCCGGCATATGCTCGTTCATGGCACCTTTCGGACAGAAGAAAGCGGGAGCCCTGGCCGCCCGCTCTCCATCATATTCCTCCAGATTTCGCTCTCTTCAGGACTTGGCCGTCCACGCCGCACCTGGCGCGGGGCCGCCTCGGGTGTACATCGCCACCGCTCCGTCCCGGTGAAAGGTCCGTTGGGGGAGCGAAAGAGCTGCGGAGGGAGCGGGCAAGGTGAGGATTGGCCGGGTGCCGTGCACCGCGGGAGGGGTTGGGAATCTCTGGTGGAAATTCTTCCGCATTCTTCCGGATATTTCCGCGGCGGAAGGGCTTTCATCCCCGAGATGGGGAGCGCTTTAATGTGGTCGTTGTTCTGATCGGCACGCTGAGCAGTCTTCATGATGGCGGCATGAAGACTGCTCAGCCGGAAGACGGAGACCAGTTGTGAGGTGCGGTTCTGCGGCATGGGGAGAAGGCGATCCAAGATCGTGGCACACGACTCGTCTACGGCTTGGGCCTCGTGAAGAACGCCGGGGAATCCCGCGCCGCCGGCATGGCTCTAACGCGCGGATATCGCCGGAGCCGAAGCGGACTCGCCTTGGGCGCCGATCGCCGGGAACGACAGGATCTCTGCCGGACCGCGGTCGACGAGTTCCTGAAGGGTGCGCCGAAGAGGTCATCCGGGCGACGCTCCACAAACTCGACCGCTCCGACTCCACCCGCACCTCAAGCTGGAGCGCGCTCACCGGGCTCGATCTGTGTAGCGACACTCTCCGCCAGGCGCACACACCAGCTACGGACCACTTGAGTCGATCTACGAGAGCTCCCCGCCAAGCCCGCCCGCCGTCCTTCCGTGACCGTAGACCCTCACTGACCTCCCAACACCCCAAGACCGTCACCGGAGTTCCCTGGCGGTCTCCATCTCCCTCTGCGTGGCTCCGCCAGTCCGCCAGGTCCTGATCACTCAGCTGGGCGACGGCGCTAGGTAAGGCGTGCGCGGCCGACGCGCTCTCTCCCATACCAAGGCGCACGTCCCGGCCCAACGACTTCTGTAGCGACGCACCGAGAGCCGCGATCGGTCACCACCGTCGCTCTAGCGGAGCCACCAACACCATCCAGCAGCCAATAAGAACGGCTAGAAGAACTAACGGGCTCGTCACATAGCTCGCGGATATGCGAGGAGTCCCGGATCGGAGATGGCCCGACCCATGACAGCAACGGTATCCGTGGGTGGCTCACTCGCCCACCACTTCTTGGTAAGTCCCCGCAGGCGATGCCGGTGAGTGCTCTCCTAGCCTGCCACGAGTCTCTTAGCCAGCCGGACAGAATCAATCGGCCTGCCCAGCTGAGCCGCGCCGCTGTTCGGCCGCTGCCGGCCAGCACCACCGCGACCCCAACCCCCGGCGCGGGCATGGCCGCCGGCACCGCCTTGACCGCTGAACGCGACATCACGCCTGCCCGTCACGCCGGCAGGTCGACGTCCCTCCTCGTTCAACGCCCACGCCCCCGGCCAAGCCTCGCACGTACGGGAGGTCGGCGATGACCGGGCAGTCGACGGCGGGCCGCCGGCATAGCGTTCCCGCCGATGAGCCATGCGCGGCACGCGTGTACAACTATCTCCTGGGCGGCGAGGAGAACTTCGCGGTCGATCGGAAGGCGGCGCGGGAACTGCTGCGAGTCATGCCCTCCGCGCGCCAGGCCGTTCAAGCGAACCGCTGGTTTCTGATTCGGGCCTTAAAGTACGCGCTCAGCTTGGGGCACACGCAGTTCCTCGACATCGGTTCTGGATTACCGACAGAGCTGAATGTGCACCAGGTGGTGGCTGAGACACAGCCGGGCGCGCGTGTGGTCTACGCCGACAGCGACGAGGCCGCCGTCACCCACGGCAAGCGCCTTCTGCGAGGCGATCAGGTGGCGATGATCTGGGCCGACCTGCGCAGCCCGGAGGAGCTCTTGAAGAAGGCAAGCCGGACGCTCGATCTCCAGCAGCCGGTGGTAGTGAGCCTGGTCGGCGTCCTACATTTCATCCCCGAGGGGTGGGGTCCCGCCCAGCTGCTGGCGAAACTTCGAAACGGTCTAGCGGCCGGAAGTCTCCTCATCGTCTCGCACGCGTGCGCCACCGAAACCCCCAACCCAACGGTCGAGGGCGCCATCGCCGACGTGGACGAAACGCCTCAGCCCACTGCCGCGCGCAGCTCGGAGGAGTTTTTGGGGCTGCTACAAGGCACTGCGCATGAACCTGGCCTCGCCCCGGTCTGGCAATGGGATCCGGCCAGAAGTGCCACCTCACAGGAGAAGGAGCCCGTCCCTGGAGTCGACTTGCGCGGGGCAGTCGTCGACTGGAGTCCCGACACCACCGCACCATCTCATGCGGCACGCTGACCAGTCATCCGCGGTCTTGGCCAGGAGCCGCGGTCCGAGCGGCGGTGAGGTGCCGGCCAGCCGCCGGCACCTCACCGTGCCGCCCTCATACCTAGTCCCATCGCCGGACGTCATGCGGCCCCAACACGTCGTGCCACTCTGTCCACGAGACGGGGCGCCGGCCGCTGTCGGGATCCCATCGCGGGCCGAACGGTCACACACCGTCCACCAACTCCCGCGGCGAGTACGGCTGGCCTTCCCGCCGTCGATGCCCGGCCGGGCATATCGTCGCGCGCAAGACGATCTCACGCGGGCGCGTGCCGTCGAACGCCGGGCTAGCGCGAACAGCGCGACCTCAGCGCCCCCTCCCGCCCGGGCGACGTCGGCACCGAGCACGGGCACTCCGTGGTGTCAACGAATCCTCAAGGCGTGGCAGTTGGCGGCGCCAGTCCGCGACCTCGGTGCTTGGGAACGCGCGCGCGAAGCGGTCAAGAGGCCGGACGGCCGCACGATCGTCATCACCCGCGACAGCCGTCTTCGCGGGCGGCTCGATGGCAGCCCCGCCTCGTCCTTGCGAGGCCGTCCATGACGATCGTCCGCCCGGAGCCGGCTCTGGTCGACGATGTCCGCCGAATCCAGAACATTCTTGACAACCTGGCCATCTACGCGGCGCTGCAGAGCCTGTGTGAGCTACGCGTCTTCGATCGTTTGGCCCATTCGGCCGCCACCGTCGATGAGCTCGCCGAATGGGCGGCATCGACGATGCGCGCTGTGAATATCAGCCGCGACTATCTGGCACGGACGCTGCGCGCGGCCTGGGCACACGGCTGGGTGCTGCTGGGCCCTGAAGGCCATTACCACCTGAGTGAGGTGGGGGAGAGCCTCGACGGCCGTGCCGCCGTGTCCGCCGTTACCATGGTGACCCGAGCCGCACCGTGGCGACAATCTCCGACTCGAAGGCTTGAGCTTTCCGCGAGGCGAACCGCTGACCGTGGCGGGTCTGTCCACAGGGTCGTGCACCGGCTCGATCTGTATGGGGCTCTGCGCCTGTTGTGCGAGCTTCGCGTGCCTGATCGTCTGGAGATGGGAGCCGCCACCTTCCCTGAGTTGCGCGCCTGGTGCGGGCGTGTAGCCGCCGAGCACGGCGACAAGCTCGATCTCTCGAGACAGGCATTGGCCCGGCTCTTGCGAATCGGGCTGTCGCAGGATTGGCTGGCCGCGACACCGGCGGGCTTCTACCGGCAGACCGCCCTAGGGGCCTTACTCACCAGCAGGCCGGTCTCGATGCGGCCCGCGGTGCTGACCTACGCGCTGCGGCCCTGGTGGGAGCCGCTGGCCAACATGGGCGAGACTCTGCGCACAGGCCGACCCGTGGCGCTGAACGGCGCCGACTCGGCCGACAGTCCACTGGCAGTCGAATCGGCACAAGCGCAGACCCACATCGCCGCTTTTCACGCCAACCGGAGCACCACGATGGCAGCTGGCATCGCCGCGGCCATCGAAGGCACGCCCGCCCAGCGGATCTCCCATGTGGTCACCATCGGCGGGAACGCCATCTTGCTGGATGAGATCCTTCGTCGCCTCCCTCATCTCACCGGCGTCCACGCTTCCCTGGGAGAGCGTGAAGGCGCCATCGAACGGCTGCGTGGCCTCCATGGTCGTGAGGGGCGCTGGAAAGGGCGCGTCGGTGGCGATGGCTTCTCGGGCGTCTCCGGCCCGTGGGGTCGCCCGGTGTTCCTGCTGTGGGAGGTGATGAACACGCTGGCGGCGGACGAAGGGCTGAGGCTTTTGGCAAGCGTCGCCGGCGCTATGGACCGAGCTGGCTCCTCCAGCGTCCTGTGGCTCGTCCAGTCGGTGCTGCCCGACACACCCGGCGCTCATCATGCCCTCGCGCAAGACCTGTTGCAGATGACCCGCACCAGGCTCGGACGCGAACGCACGCTGAGGGAGTACACCGCGCTGCTCGGCAAGGCGGGCTTGCGTCCCACCGGGATCCGGGAGGCCGGACCGCAGCTGATCATCACCGCCTGTCGTCCATCTGCCCACGCGCCGCACAGCCGGGCGCCGATGATGTCAGTGGCGAGCGGTCCTCTCGTCTCCCCGTCTCCCTCGCGAGCACGATGACCCCTGGAGACATGGCAGGCGTCTGTACTCGCTCATGTGCCGGGCCAGGTGGCGAGCGAGCTCCCGCCACGGGCGCCGTCCGCTGCCGTATCCGTCACCTCGTCCCCGTGCCACGGATCGCGTACCGCTTCCTCGGCCATGGGCGCGCGCCGCACCGGATACCTGAGGCGAGACCGCCCGCCGTTGGCGCCCCACCGCCGCCATGACGGGGACCGCCCGAGCGTCCCCCAGCCGTATCGCACACACGCACGACCGACGCGGTGCCCACTGGGCCGCCTCGTACCCGAACAGGATTTTCCCCCATATGACCAGCACCGCGTTGCCCCCTTCCGACGCGTACCGGCCGCCGCTCTCTACGAGCGCCCCGATGAGCCCACTCATCCAGGAGACCGTCCAGGCCGCTCTGCACGCGCTGCACGCCTTGGGCGCCCTGGAACGTCTCCGCCGAGGCCCGGCCTCGACCGCGGACCTCCTGTCCCCGCACCGGCTCCCATCTCCCACCCAAGAACAGCAAACCGAAAACCTGGTCCGGCTGCTGCGCTGGGCTCAGGCCCGGCTCTGGATCACGCGGGGACGTTCCAGAGCCTGGAGTCTGACCAAGACCGGACACCTCATGGCCCGCCCGGCGTCCCCCGTCTCCTCCACGACGCCCACCAGCGGGCCACCCGCCTGGGCGGAACTGGGACGCCGAATCCTAAACGCCGTCAGGACGGGAACCGGCCCTCAGGACGGGCCCTGGACCTCCCTGCACGGCTGGCGCGATGCGGCACCCCCGCGGGTCGCCGAGATGCTGCTGGAGCACCTGCGCGACCGCAGCGCCACCGCGGCCGCTCTGATCTCCGAGCTCGATCCGCACGACGTCGAGAAGGTCATCGATGTCGGAGGGCACGGCATCGTGCTCACAGCACTGCTCACTCGCCATCCCCGGCTGAAGGGCATGCTGCTCAATTCGCACCTCACGGCCGAAACCCGAGCACAGCTCCACCATGACGACGTTCTGATCCGCTGGCACGACAAACGGGTAGTCGACGTCCTGCGGGGCGGGGTACCGATGACCTACCGGCCGCTGTTCCTGCTGGACAGCGTCCTGTGCCAACTCGGCGACCAGCAAGCACTGGACCTGCTGCGCCACATGGTCGCGGGCATGACCGGTGTGGGCCGGGCCGAGCTGTGGCTCATCGAGCCGGCTCTCCCTCGTCTGGGCCTCGCCCAGGACGGTCTCAGCGTGGACCTGTGGTGGATGGCACTGACACCACAGGGACGTGTTCGCAACCCCAGACAACACCGCGAGCTCCTCAGGCGTGCTGGGTGGCCCTCGCCGGTGGTCCGGCGTCTCAATCGAGAACTGATTCTGATCACCGCGCGCCTCCCGCTTCCCCCGTGACTGCCATCGAAGGAGGCGAGTAACGCCGAACCGCCAAGGCGAAGGTTGATCCATGCCTCGGCCAAGAGCGCCCTCACCCCGGAAGAAGCTGTCCAACATCCTCACAGAAATCACCGCGTCATGAGACTGCCACATCTCCTCACAGGCATGGGCCTTCTGAGGGGCGTTGCCGAGTGCGCCGATGCCAGCTCGCCCTCCATGACGAGCGACCGCACGCCGACCGTGGTCGACCTCGGCAGCTTCCGCCGCCCACGCGACAGCACCGACATACCCATGCGAGCACGGTTCCAGGTGAGGGAGCCGGCCAGCCGCGAGACGTCACGCGGCTGGCGCGAGATGCCGGTCGGGGTAGTCGAAACCGTCCGGCGCCGAGCGAGCAGTCTGCGATGACCCTGGAGCCGACGGCATCTCACGCACCCGGTCGCCTCGAGGAGCGCGCCGAGCCCCTCGGGCGCGCTCACAGCATCCCGCCCTGGTGCGGCCAGCCGGGGCGAATGGCTCGCGAGGTTGCGCTCGCCGCGAGGCGCCCTCGCAGCCGATCTCTCAACTGTTCTCTGTCCCCGACACGAAGGTGACCATGGTTCACTCCCCTTCTCCGCAGCCTCGGCTTTCCCCGGAAAGACGCTGGCTCGCGCCGGTCGCCCAGATCGGTGGCATGCTCGGCAGCGGGTGCGCGATCGCCCTGCTGATCGTGCTTCTCAACGCCGGCCCACGCTCCGTCTCCCTGGCGCTGTGTCTGGGCACCCTGGTCGGCGGGTGCGTCGTCACGAGCGCCGTCTGGCAGCTGAACACGAGGCTCATCCGCCTCAAGGTTGATCAAGAACAGCAGGCGGTCGCGTTCAGTTCCCGGGAGACGCGCCTGCGGGCGGAAACCGACGATCGCGTCCGTGAGCGCGTGCACGCGGCCACGGCTGAGATGAGCGGCGCCGTGCGACGCCTGATGACCCACCTCCTCGAGACTCGCCTGCCGGCTGTGATCGCCCGCACCACAGTCCCAGCCCCGCCCTACGAACCCTGCCTCGGCGATGAGATCCTCACGCGCGTGGAGGACGTCGTCCACGTCGTCGACGCTGTCATGGAGCAGCAGCGGGACCGGCGGGATGCCCTCCGGCAAGTGCTCATCGCACTCGCCCGGCGCGTGCAGCCCTCGGCGCACCGCATCCAGCAACATGCCACGGACATAGCCGAGGCCAGGCTGGATGACGAGCTGGTCCAGGCGACCATGATGCACATCGATCACGCTGCCGCCCAACAGGCCCGAGCCGCGCAATCCTTGGCCGTGCTGTGCGGTGACTGGCCCGGGCAACAGTGGCGCACCGCCTACCGCCTGGTCGAGATCGTCCGTGCCGCCTCCGGCCGGATCCTGGACTATCGCCGCATCAAGGTGACCGGTGATCCCACCCTGGCCGCCACAGCCGCCGTCGTCGAACAGCTCATCCACCTGGTGGCAGAACTCCTGGCCAACGCCACCACATGCTCCCCACCCAACATCGTGGTCGAGGTCGACGTACGCCAAGTGCAACGCGGAGCCGCCATCGTCATCGACGACGGCGGCGTCGGCATGGACGAATACCGGCTATCGGCGTACAACGCCATCGCCTCAGGCGAGCGTGTGCCTCAACTGGAAGACCTCGTAGACGCCCTGCAAACCGGTCTGCACGTGGTAGGTACGCTCGCCCAGCGACACGGCATCCGTGTAACGCTGACCCAATCGCCCCTCGGCGGTGTGCGCGCCGTAGTGCTCGTCCGAGAAGAACTCATAGAGATCATGGACCAGGGCGTACCCACACACGCGCAACGAGCCGACAGCGCCGCCTCCGCCCCTACGAGCACCCTCCCGGCCACGGGCATGCCCGCGGCCGCGTCCCCTCCCGCTCCCCCCACAGCGCCCGCCATCTCTCCCACCGGCCAGCCCACCCCAACGGTGATCAGGAATGCGCCGATCCCTCAACCCTCCGCGCAGACGAACGCCCCGCCCCTACCAAACCGACGTTCCCCTCGCCATCAGGCACCCCCTGTCGACACCGCACAGCCCCCAGCACCACCCCATCCGGTCTCCGACGTGATACCCGACCGCAGTGACTTCCTGGCCGACTACCTGGCGGGAGCTCAAGGCATGCGATCTCCCACCCTTCAGCCTCACAACCGCCCGGCCAGCCCACCCGCAACTCCCGCTGAAGAGGAATCATCATGATCGACAACAAGTGGATCATCCAAGAGGTCGTCGACACACCCGGAGTACGGCACGTCGTGCTCTCCACCGCCGACGGACTGGCCAAAACCTGGTGCGAGAGCACCAGCCGGGACCAAGCGGACCGCCTGGCCGCCACAACGGCCGGACTCACATCGCTCGGGCTCCAAGTCGGCAGAGAATACGGCCAGAACACCTGCGCCATCGACACAGGCCTGTTCACCTTCGACGGCGGACATCTGTTCATCCGGATCGCTGGCGAGGGCTCCAGACTCGTCGTCGTGGCGAGCCCACAAGTGGATCCCCGCGTGGTATCACAGCGCATGCAGGAACTGATCCAGCGCCTGGGACAGCAGACCTTCAGTACACCACCACGCACCGCATCTGGCACATGAACGACCCCGCCGCCCCGCAGCCCTACGACGACCTTGCGGTGCGGCCCTACGTCATGCGAGGCGGACGAGTGCGCCCCTCCCGTGCCAAGATCGGTGTCAACACCCTCCTCATGGCCGTACCAGACGGCCCGCCCCTGCCCCTGACGGCCACCAACGAGCAGCGCGAAGTGCTGGCCATGTGCGCCCGTCTGCACCCCTTGGTCGAGGTCGCCGCCCGCCTTCGCCTGCCGGTCAGCGTGATCACCATCGTGGTGGGCGACCTCGTCGACTCCGGACGCCTACACGCCCGCTCACCCATCCCGCAAGCCGGCCGCCCCGACCTGACCATGCTGCTGGAGTTACTCGATGGCCTCCGTAACCTCTGATCGATACCCCTACCTCCCCACCACGGTGCAGCAAACCGCGAAGATCCTCGTCGTCGGCGGCTTCGGTGTCGGCAAAACCACGCTAATCGGCTCTGTATCGGAAATCGCGCCGCTACGCACCGAAGAAGCCATGACAGCCGCCAGCGTCGGCGTCGACGACCTGACCCATCTGCCTGCCAAGCACGAAACCACCGTCGCCCTCGACTTCGGCCGCATCACCATCAGCTCCACCTTGGCCCTGTACCTGTTCGGCGCCCCCGGCCAGCACCGATTCTGGCGCATCTGGGACGACCTGGCCTACGGTGCCGTCGGCGCGCTGGCGTTGGTGGACACCCGCCGCCTGGATGACAGCTTCGACGTGCTCGACCAGCTCGAAAGCTTCAGCGATCTGCCTTTCGCCGTGGCCGCCAACATCTTCCCCGACAGCCACCCCTACCCTCTGGCCAGACTGCGCGACGCCCTCGACCTGCCACCAGGCACCCCGCTGACATCCTGTGATGCCCGTGACCGAACCTCCGCCCGCGCCGCGCTGATCACCCTCGTCGAGCACGTGGCCGCACTCACCCCCGCCCACCCATAACCTCGACAACTCAGGACTCACACCATCATGCACTCCCACCAGCCATCCCCACCGCCGGCCACAGCACGTCACGCGCACCCCACCGAACTGGTGTCGCTGTCGCAGATCACCGCCGCCGCCGATCCCGCGATCCTCTACCGGCACCTGCGCGACCACTGGGGCCAGGTGGCCCCCGTCGAGCTCGAGCCCGGCGTGCGGGCCTGGCTTGTCATGGGCTGGGAAGAGATCACCATCATCGCCCGCAACGAAGCCCTGTACTCCCGCGATGCCCGAAACTGGCGCGATCTGCGCGATGGCATCGTCGCCCCCGACAGCGGCCTCGGGCCGATGATGTTCTGGCGCGCCAACGTGATCGGCCATGACGGGCGCGAACACCGCCGTCTTCGCGCCCCCCTGGATGATCTAGTCTCTCGCATCGACCCGCGCCGGCTACGCCGCTCGGTCGAAACCATCTGCGCCGACCTCGTCAGCGGATTCGCCACCCGCAGCCACGCCGACTTGATCAGCGACTACGCCGCGATCGTTCCGATGCTCGCCGTCGCCAGCCTGTTCGGCATCGAAACCAGCAAAGGACTCGAACTCCTGGCTGGGCTCATGGCCCTATTCGGCAGCGGCGCCGACTCCCAAGCGGGCAACGCCTCCTTCGAAGACCTGCTCGCCGAGGTGATACACGCCCGCCGCCGCCAGCCCGCCGATGACCTGACTCACGCGCTCATCACCCATCCTCTCCTGCGCAACGACGCCGAGATCCTCCAGTCGATGGTCGTGATGATCAGCGCCGGCTACGAGACCACCTTGATCTGGATCGCGCAAACACTGAGGATGATGCTGACCGACCCACGCCTGGCCGGCCGCGTCAACGGCGGCCGCCTGGGCATCAACGAGGCGCTCCATGAGGTGCTATGGCGGGACCCACCCATGACCCACATGCCCACACGCTTCGCCCTACGCGACACCAAACTAGGCGGCCGCCTCATCCGTGCCGGAGACGCCCTCGTCCTTGGTCTGGCCGCGGCCAACAGCGACACTCGGGTCGTTACCCAGGACGCCGTCATGGCGCTAGGCAACCGCTCCTACCTGGCCTTCAGCGTCGGACCCCATCAATGTCCCTCCCGCGACCCGGCACGCCTCATCACCCGCGCCGCGGTGGAGACCGCCTTCACCCATCTGCCAGGCATGAAACTGGCTCTCCCACCGCAGGACATACCCTTGCGGCCCTCACCGTGGACGCGCTGCCCAGCCGTCCTGCCTGTGACCTTCCCGCCAGGCCCCCGCTCTCGGTGACCACGTCGTAACCCAACACCTCACCCCATCGTGCTGGAGGAATCGGTGCCCGCTCCACATCAGTCCACTCCCGCGGCCAACCCCGACGACACCGGACCGGCCCCATCCGCCGCATCCGACAATCACGCCATTCCTGTCATCACCTTGGACCAATACGGCGCCGACCACCACGGCGAAGCAGCCCGGCTGCGCGCCGCCGGTCCCGTCGTACGTGTTCTGCTGCCCGACGACATCCCCGCCTGGGCCATCACACGCCACGACCTTCTGTACAGCGTCCTCACCAACCCCGACATCAGCAAGGACTGGCGAACCTGGACCTGCGTCCGCAACGGTGACATCCCCGATGACTGGCCCCTCACCGGCATGCTCAAGGTCACCAACATGGTCACCGCCGACGGCACCACGCACCAACGACTCCGCCGGCCGGTGACCAGAACCCTCACCGCGCGGCGCCTGCACGAGATGCGCCCTCGCATCACCGCCCTCATCGCTGAGGTCATCGACGCGCTGCCATCCCACGCCGACAGCACTGGCACAGTCGACCTGCGCCAGCACTTCGCCTATCCCATCCCGATGGCCGTCATCTGCGAACTCGTTGGCGTCCCCGAAACCGACAGGCCCCATCTGCGGCACCTCGTCGAATCCATCTTTCGATCCACCACACCCGCGCGGGAGGTGATCCAGACACAAGCCGATATCACCAACGTGCTTACGAGGCTCGTCCAGGAACACCACCATAAACCCGCGGCCGACCTCACTACCGACCTGATCCAACTCCAACGCCATGACCCTGACGCGCTCACCGACGAGGAGCTCGTCGGCACCCTATGGCTGATGATCGCTGCCGGGCATGAGACCACCCTCAGCCTGCTCCTCAACGCGGTTCGTGCCCTGCTCACCCACCCCGGCCAGCTGAACGCGGCTCTGCGGCAGGCCGCCGCGACTCCAGAGGACACTTGGGCCGCCGTGGTGGAAGAGGTCCTGCGCTGGGACGCACCGATCGGCAACTTCATGGCCCGCTATCCCCGAACCGATCTGACCATCGCCGGTGTCACCATCCCCGCGGGTGACGCGATCTTAGCCCCCTACAGTCTTCTCGGCCGTGACCCCGCCCAGCACGGTACCGACGCCGACGTCTTCAACTGGAACCGGCCGCCCAGCAGGCATCTGGCCTTCGGCGGCGGCCCCCACGCCTGTCCAGGAGCCTCACTGGCCCGCCTGGAAGCTACCCTTGCGCTGGCCGCCCTCTTCGAACGCTACCCAGACATGCGGCCAGCCGTGCCCACCGGCGACCTCAATCCTGTCCCCTCCCTGTTCTCCAACTCCGTCCAGTCACTTCCCGTCCTCCTGTCTCCTCATCCTCACCAATAGATGGGATAGCCACGAAGGCTCACCAGTGTGCTGGTGAGCCTTACCCGAGTGCCAGGCGTCGATCACCTCGCCTTTGACACGGATGGCCTGTTCGGCGCAGCGGCCGATCGAGATCAGGAATCACGTGCGCAAGCCCCTCGCCTGGGCGCGAGGCAGCTCCTCGGGGAGATCTGAAGATGGAGCTGAGGACCTCGATTCCGTCGTGGATGTAGCGGTAGTAGTGGCCCAGGAGACGCGATGATCGCGGCCGAGCGCGGCGGCCTCGTCATCGCCTCGGACCAAGGCACCACTTTGACCGCTCGCCGGAAAGGGCTCGAACCCGGCTGCGTTTCGACGTACCTCGCAGTCGGAATCTCCATGCGGGAGTTGAGCAAGGTGCTGAAGGGGTGCGTGAGAGAGCGAGTGGCGCACGATGGGTAATCGCCGTCATCGATGGCGCCGCTGCTTCGGAGTCGACGTCGAAGTCGTCCGCCGCGACTTGCCACGAGGGGTCCACCCCATTACCACGCCGCTGGGTGGCCGAGCGCACCTTCGGCTGGCTGATGCTCCACCGCCGCCTCACCCGCGATTACGAAGCACATCTCGGCAGCTCCGCTTGTTTGAGCAAAGGATGGCGGTTACCAGGCCAGCGCGACCTGGCCCTGTCTCCCAAATCCGCTCTGCCCTGCCTACGAACTGACCTGAGATCTCCTTTCTCAAGGCTCATGCAACGGCATGCGAACTCGCAAGGACGGGGCTTTCTTGGTGAGAGACACAAAATTCCTTATGCGGCTACCTGGTTTCGGGACGATCGGCCAAGGGCTGGCCCGATGGCGGAATCAGACCGCCGCCCGTGCTCCTGTAGAGGTTTTCGCCACAACTAATCGCCATTTCGCTTCGTCTCGTCGCTAATCCAGCTCAGGTATTCAGGGCTGCCGTCGATGATCTCCGTTGCGATTATCTCCGGCGTGTCGTAGGAGTGGTGTTCTTTTATGTGCACTTCGAGTGCGGCGAAGGCGTCGACGGTTGTCTTGATGAGTAACTGCCATTCCTGGGTAGTCTCAACCTTTCCCTCCCACCAGTAAACGGAACGGATCGGCCCTACGATTTGAACGCACGCGGCTAGACGCGCCGAAGTGATTGTTTGCGCCAGAGCGGCGCCTTCCTCGGCGCTCGATACAGTGGTCAGGACCTGCGTATAACCCTGCACAACCAGTTCCCCTTGCGTCGAAGGTAGTGATCAATGAGATCTTCAGTCATATTGCCGCAGGTCAGGAGCGGTGGCTTGACAAGGATGGAGCCTGTGGACTGTGGCCAGGCCCAGACCTCCTGGCGGCTGAGCCCTGGCCGGTGGATGCGCCATCAGTCCTGCTCAGGAGAACCGGGCAAGGAGGATGAAAAAGGCTCACTCAAGTTTTACGCCAGGCTACCGTACAGAACGACCAGTTAACCACAGCCAGATGCTTCACGCTCGTTCTATCGGGCATGAAAGTCACCTTGATTATTCCTCGCGCATGTCTGCTTCTCGCCTCAAAGCGCCCGTCCGGCTGCAAGCATCGCATGGATCTCTCGAAGTCACTGGTATTGAATAATTCTCTCGGCGGCGGACGATAGAATTTGTTCCGTGCTGACATTTACCATCCATAAAGTGCCATGAATAGGAAAGTTCACGGTCTTCGGGCTGAGGGAATTGACGTGCAAGCTAACCTATCGCCTCGACGGCTTGCTCTTTAGTATGGGACGGCCAATGGGTGGCCGTATATGCGAATCGACGGATTGATGACATCGTTCAACCCCCTTGGTCCGTCGACAGGAAAGTGAGTTTATTCGCTTAGAACGTCACGCCCTCGCTGCTTTTCGGAGCTAACTACAGCGAACAAGATGCCTCCGTGCTCAGAGTTCGCGAAGCGGGCAGCCTCTCCGGCGAGTTCACATCGCCGTTGCAGTCTCGCTTCATTTCGATAGTGAACATTTCTGTGTCCCGGCTGTGCTCTATCGCCCGATTCGCTTCGCTGAGATCACCTCGATGGATCGGACAAGAAGACCTCCGAGCTTCTCGATATCCATCCAACTGCGCGGCTGCGAATCGACCATGAGATTCGCTCTGAAGGTAGTCATCTGTCTAGGATATACCTGTGAAAGATCGCAAACGGTTCTCCGTTCGCTTCGCGGCAGCAAGCAGCTCAGGTGATGCCTCAACGATGAACTGTGTCACCAGACTATCTGGGCCATAGCGCTCTTTGATCTCAGCGATACGCTCAGGGCCAGCTGTTGGATTACCATCGGGAGTCGTCGTGATATCGCAATACCAGAGCGCATCTCGAACTACCGAAGGTCCTTCGTCGTCAAACACCGCAAGATCATGCTCCAGGCCACGTATGCGCGCTTCAAGGCGCGCATACGTGTGATGCGCGATGAGGTTCACGAGCCGTTGAGGAGCGCCGATCCCTTGGAGAAATCTCGCGCCATCAAGGGGATGAAATCCGGAAGTCGCGAGGTTTGGCGCATAACCGATGTCATGGAGAACCGCAGCAGCCACTAGCAGCTCCGCGTCGGGGCCCATGACGGGCTGAAGCATCCGCGCCTGGGCAGCAACGCCTTGAACATGGGCCCACCGACGCGGCAGCGCCTCGGCGAGGTGTTGTCGCGAAAGACTGAAGGCCCATGCGGTTAGCGACATAGGACTACGATACTGAGGCCTACAGACGCCACCTGCTTTCGACAGGCTACTGGCGGCGTCGCCGCCAATGGTGAGCGCCTTCCCAAACGCACCGAAGGCCGCAGCACCGGCCAGGCAGACAGTACGGCCAGTGGCCCATGTCACCGCCTTGGCGATCGCGCGAAGGCGGGAACGGTCATCGACGCCGGACATCGCCTTGACCTCATCTGCCATGACTCCATCGGCGCTCGGAGTCGAGGGCACCGGCGTCTCTGGAACAGCCCGGCACGCCTGCCGCGGACCGAGCACATCGACGTGGTTGAGATCGACCGGCCCGACCGCAAAACCCGCCGCTTCCAGGGAAAGCCCCACTCGATAGACGCCATCGCCGCCGCCAAAACCGCGCTCGCGGGGATCGGACTGGCACGCCAAAGCAGCGTGACGGTCGCATCGAGGCGTTGCGCAACCCGCGCGAGGCCCGGCGCAGAGCCGTCGACCAGCGCGCCGACACCCAACGCCAGCAAGGCCCTGATCGTGACCGCCACATGACGTGCGCGAACACCTGCGCGGCCTGTCGATCACGCAACTGATCGCCACTTGCGCGGCCCCGCGTCCCGACCGCGGCGCCGCCGCTGACCCTGCCACCGCCAGCCGGACCGCGCCGCGCCGCGTTGCCTTGCCTGCCGCCATCAGCAGCTGTCCGACGAGATCGCCCACCTCGACGAGTTCCTATCCGCCCTGGTGACCGCGATCAACCCCCGGCTGGCCGCCACACACGGCGTTGGCACCGACACCGCTGGCCAGCTCCTGGTCACCGCCGACGAGAACCACGACCGACCGCACAGCGAAGCCGCCTCGCCATGCTTCGCGGCGTCGCGTCGATCCCCGCCTCCTCCGGCAAGACCACCTGGCACCGCCTCAACCGCGGCGGCGACCGCCAAGCCAACGCAGCCCTCTACCGCGTGGTCCCGCGTCGCGTGCGCTGGGACCCCCGCACGCGCGCCTACATGGAACGACGCACCCAGGACGGCCTGTCGAAGAAGGAGATCATCCGCTGTCCGAAGCTACATAGCCCGCGATCTCTACCGGATAATCGCGTCAAGTGATCAGGAAAGCTCCTCTTGACATCCACAGGAGCATCCCCAGCGGGGTGAGCCAAGCGTGAACAGGCCCGCTTGGAGGCCGCCGGATTGTTCGCCGCGGTGGCCAGGAAGCTCGGGGTCTCACGTAAGTCGGCCTCTGTCTGGCAAAGGCATGGCGCGAGGCAGAGGTCCGGCCGCGTGGAGATGGCGTGAGGATCAACGGTGGACCGTGGCGCGCTCCACGGCGCTGGCCGGCCAGTTATTCCGCCTGTCGTACGCGCGGCGCTGGATTGCCATCCGTCGTATCGAATGGGCCGGAGCCCGCGGGCGCCCCAGCGCTGCGCCGGCCGCGACGAAGCGGCGATCGCCACCTGGGTGAAGGACCCTGGCCACTGGCGGAACACGGCGCGGGACCGGGAGGCGCGGATCCGCTGCGCCGACGAGGCGAGCCAGCGTGCTCAGCCCCACCTGCCGTTGGCGCGGCACTCGGCTCGACAATGTGTGCAGCGCCAGCTGCGTTCGCTCGGGGACCCGGTCACGAACCGTCGAGGAGCACCGCCCGATGGCGCTGCTGGACAATGGACGTAGCCGCCAGAGCCATTCCTGGGCGCGTGAGGAGCGGATCGGCGCCCGCCTGGCCGAGCGAGAGCCCTTCGGCCCAGCCACCGGGATACCGTCTCGGACATCCTGCTCGCCACCCACCCCGAGCGTGCCGGGCAGGGGCTGCGATGACTATGTTGGAGGGCCATGCAGATGAACCGGGTCGCCGTCGTCGGGTCCTGTGGCAGCGGCAAGTCCTACCTCGCCCGCGAACTCGGCCGCTTGCTCCGAGTGCCGGTTATTCACCTTGACAGCGTCTTCTACGACGATGAGTGGAACGCGCTGCCAAGCGAGGAGTTCGAGGCCGCCCAGCGCGAGCTCGTCGCCGCTCCGCGCTGGGTCGTTGACGGCAACTACAACTCCTCCCTGCGGGTCAGGCTGGAGGCCTGCGACACCGTGGTGATGATGGACGTCTCCACCCCGGCCGCCTTGTGGGGCATCCTGTCCCGCCAGGTGCGGCATGGCGCCGGACAGCACGCCCAGGGTGTCTTCAACCGCGTCCACTGGGGAGTTGTCCGTTACGTCGCCTCCTACCGGCGTACGATGCGCCCCCAGGTCTTGGCAAAGATCAACCAGTACTGCGTCGGCAAGCAAGTGGTGTTCCTGACCAACCGTGCCCAGATAAAGCGCTGGCTGCAGCGGGTGGCGACCAATCGGTACCAGTAGCAGCGTGAGCCGCGGGAGGCCCGTCCCTTCTCCCTTCACGGTCGCCGGGGACCTAGACGCTGGACTTGAGCAGCACTTTGTGGAAGAGCCCGAAATCGGGGAGTCTCACGAACCGACGCGCTCCCGTCGCGAGCCTTTCCAGCCTGATGGTTCTGGGGCGCGGCGGGCTGGCGCAGGAGGGATGGCGGTTGAGAGAAGGCTTCCGGTGGGGCGGCGGTCGACCAAGATCGGATGCCCCAACTGGGGGCTCGGTGCTGTCTGACCGTGCCTCGATCGCGCTGGCCAACCACACCCTCATCCGCCTGGCCGAGCTGATTCACAGCCAGTGGGCTGAGCGTCGTGGCCGTTCGCGTCGGTTGGGCCCGGTCAGGCGAACACCGCAGATCCTGACCCACACGCGTAGCAGCGAAACCTAGTGCCGTGTTGCCGCCGGTACAGCTGCGGCTTGGTACCACGTCAGCGAATGTGTGGCACCGGCGGCGGCGCCGGCCGAGGGCGCGCATGCCGGGGCGTGCCGTCCTACGAGTCCGCCGGTTTGCGCCATGAGGGCGCACCTCGTCCGGGCGCCTCGCAGAGTCGGCGAGCGGCCGTACTCCAGCGATGAACATGGCGAACATCGGTGGGGGAGGAGGAACGCGCCGGCATGGCCCATCCTGCGGGCTAGCTGGTGCGGACCTCGCCCACGCCGCCGGGCGCTACCCATGACATGCGTGGGGCCCCGGCGGCCGACCACATCAAGGCATTGACTGGCGCCGGCGTGAAGACCATCGTCAGCAGGGGATGATCAGCGCAGGAGAGGCACGGTCCGCACCCTGTTCTAGGGGCCTCGCCATCATCGCTGGGCATCGCGCGGTCAGCCGGGCCTCAACCGCGCCCACTCCACACCCAGGGCCGTAGCGTTCTCAGGTCGTGAGACCGAGTAGATGCAAGCCGTCGGCTGGGTGGCCGCGGTAGTAGTCGGCGGCGCGGGCGATGTTGGTCCAGCCGAGTAGGCGGGCCAGGCCGATGGCCAGGTTGCGCAGACTGGCCAGGATGCGCGGAGCTGCTCCGGTCCGGACCCGACAGGCGTCTTCGTGGTAGGTGACATCGCGGATGTGGTGCATGGCCTCGATGCTCCAGGGGCCGCGAATCAATGCGGCGAGCTGGGCGTGGGTGATCCGGCCCGGTGGGAGACTGGTGATCGCGTAGATCATGACGATGGCGGTCTTGCCGGTTCTGTGGTCGGTGCGGCGGCGTTTGACCTGGACGGCCTGAGCCGCGTGAGGAAAGGGCAGGCCGGGCCGGACGGTGCGGAACTTCATGCGGCGGATCTCGCGGCGGCCGTGTCCGGTCTCGTCGGTGCGGGCGTTGAGGATGGCCTCGCGCCAGGGCAGGGCCTTGAGCCGGCGCAGGAGCGTGGGCTGGTTGCCATTGACGATGAACAAGTAGTGGCCGCCCGCGGCGGTGATCTGCTGGGCGTGGTCGTGCTGGGTGTGCGGGGCGTCGGCGGTGATGACCGTGCCGGGCAGGTCCAGGTCGCGCGGCAGGGGTGTGAAGGCGGGGATTTCGTCGCTCTTGGCCTCGATCTGGCGTTGGGCCAGGACGGTCTGGGTGTCGTGGCGGATGGCGGCCAGCAGGTGGACCGCGCCGTCGGGGGTGCGGCTGCCGCGCAGGGTCTTGCCGTCCACGGCCAGGCCGAGCGGGGGCGTTCGGGTGGGGGTCGCCTGTTCGGGTGGTTGGCAGGTGGCCAGTGCGGCGAGGTAGCCGCAGGTCGCGGCGTCGAAGGCGTCGCCGTCCAGGCGGGCCAGCAGCCGTCCGAGGGTGGAGGCGGCCGGCCGCGTCGTGGCACGGAGGCCGAGTCGGATGCGCGGGGCGGGGTCGTACCCGGCGATGAACCTGGCGAGCTGCGCCAGTGATGTTGCTCCGCTGAGGACGGCGAGCAGGGTTAAGGCGAGGATCGGTCCTCGCTGGTAGCGGCATCCCCCGCAGCCGCGGGGGTCGGGCACGGTGTCCAATACCACGGCCAGGGTGGGCAGGTCGATGGCCGGGTCGGTGAGGGTGACGTGCTCCAAGTGGCGGGAGAGCACGTTGATCGGGGATGATGGCACGCGAACGCGGCCCCTGTTCTTGATCGACTGGCTAGACACCGACGATCATCAGGGGTCGCGTTTGTCATCTCCGCACTGGGGCGCCCTCACTGGGCCACTCGGCCCAGGGGTGCAGCAGTCTCACCAACCGAGAACGCAACGGCCTTGACTCCACACCCGCGCCATTGGCGAGCGCTCTGTCGCCACCTTGATATCTCCAATTGGTTCCCACCAAGCCGCGCCCCTGCCTACATCAAGCGATCGCGGTCGTCCGGGCGATCCCCATCCCTCAATTCATCGAAGATGACCCTATTTAGCGCGAAAGGACTTACGGAGCCTCTTTCATCCTATTACCGCAGGCCAGCAGCGGTGGCTGGCGAAGATGGCCCCTGTGGCAATGCCACTGAGCTTATTTGGATCATCTAGTTGAGCTGCGGTTTCATGTGGCTGGCCGGTGGTGGCGCTACCTTGATCCCGTGTCTTCCAAC
>NZ_JBSGCE010000097.1:0-22618 GCF_053601695.1 Nonomuraea sp. NPDC004702 | reverse complement strand
AGCGGACGCGGACCCAGCGGACGCGGACCCAGCGGACGCGGACCCAGCGGACGCGGACCCAGCGGACGCGGACCCAGCGGACGCGGACCCAGCGGGCGCAGACCCGACAGGCGCGGACCCGACAGGCGCGGACCCAGCGGGCGCGGACCCGGCGGAGGCGGTGGGAGCGGAGTCGGAGGAGGCGGAGGCGGGGGCGGGGGTGTCGTCGGTGGTGAGCAGGGCGGGGGCGTGGAAGGCGCCCACGACCGCGGCGACCCGGCGTCCACCGGCCGCGGCGGCGGACACCACGCGCCGCATGTACGCCTCCCGCGCCAGATCCCTGGCCTGGACGCCGCCGCCCGCAGCCGCGTCGCGCCGCAGCGCCCAGCCGACGCCGAGCGCGGCCCGGCGGACGGCCTCCGGCTCGCAGCCCGGCGCCAGGACCTCGACGGCCCGGTCCCACATGTCGTCGCCCGCCCGCCCGGTGCCCGCGGCGGCCAGCGCGTCGGCGAAGCGCGGCGCGCCGGCGGCTTCAGCCTCAGGCCCGGCGGCCTGCCGGCCATCGGCGGCTTCGGGCTCGGGTCCGGCGGCCTGCCGGCCCTCGGCGGCTTCGGGCTCGGGTCCGGTGGCCTGCCGGCCCGGGTCCGACAGCGGGAGGTCGCAGCACAGCACCTCCACGCCGCGCTTGGCCGCCCACCGGATCGCCACCAGCTCAGGGGAGAAGTCGGCGAACGGGTAGAAGCCGAGCCCGTCCGCGCCGTTCCCGGCCAGGGCGACCGGGGCGACGGTGGCCGGGTCGGCGAGGTGGGGCAGCCACTGCTGGAAGTCGGCGGGCAGCTCGACGCACACCGTCTCGGGGTCGGCCGCCTCCAGCAGCTCGGGCAGCACGACGGCCAGGGCCGGGCTGTGGTGCCGCACCCCCACCAGGTACGGCCGGGTCGCAGCAGCCAGCCCGGCCACCACCACCCGCGGATCCGCCGGGTCGAGGGACGCCACCAGGTCGAGCGGCGCGGCCGGGGCGGCCGGGGCCGCCGGGCCCGCCGGGGAGGCCAGGTCCGCGGGGGAGGCCGGGGTGGCCGGGGAGGCCGGGGTGGCCGGGGAGGCCGGGGAGGCCGGGGAGGCCGGGGAGGCCGGGGAGGCCGGGGAGGCCGGGGAGGCCGGGGAGGCCGGGGAGGCCGGGGAGGCCGCGCCGGGCAGGGCCGCCGGGTCTGCCGGGGTGTGGGGTGTCAACGGAGGTTCTCCCGCAGGTCCCAGAGGCGGCGCCACATGGCCGAGCCGTCCTCGGCGCGCCGCCGCACCGGCCCGTCCCAGTAGCCGAGCAGCCGTCCGTGGTCGGCGGGGTCGTCCTTGCGCACGACGCCCAGCAGGTGGCCGGGCACCAGGTCGAGGACGTCGCCACCCGGCAGGTACGCGGCCGCGACGCCGAGCGAGGCCGCCACCTGCACCGCCTCGGCGGTCGACATCACGGTACCCGGCCGCTCGACGTCCCAGCCCTCGCCGGACCGTCCGGTGCGCAGGTCGCGGAAGACCGTGACCAGCGCCTCCAGCACCGCGTCGTCCACGGCGAACCCGGCGCCGGCGCGCTGGACGACCGCCGTGGCCTGCCGCCGCACCAGGGACGTCTCGGCCGCGGCGTCGGAGATGGGATCGACGGTCTCGAAGTTGAAGCGCCGCTTGAGCGCGGCCGACATCTCCGACACGCCGCGGTCGCGGAGGTTGGCCGTGGCGATCACCGTGAACCCGGGGACGGCGGCCACCTGCGCGTCGTCGGTCCCGGCCAGCTCGGGGACGCTGACCCGCCGGTCGGACAGGATGGACACCAGCGCGTCCTGCACCTCGGGCAGGCAGCGGGTGATCTCCTCGACCCTGGCCACCCGCCCCGATCGCATGGCGGTCAGCACCGGGGAGTCCACCAGCGCGCCCCGGCTCGGCCCCTGGGCCAGCAGCAGCGCGTAGTTCCAGCCGTAGCGGAAGGCGTCCTCGGTGGTGCCGGCGGTGCCCTGGACGGTGAGCGCGCTGGTGCCGCAGACCGCCGCGGCCAGCAGCTCCGACAACATCGACTTGGCCGTGCCGGGCTCGCCGACCAGCAGCAGGCCGCGCTCGCCGGCCAGCGTCACGACGCAGCGCTCGACCAGCGCGCGTTCGCCGACGAACTTGGGCGCCACCTTGAGCTTGGACGGCAGGCCGTCCCGGGCGGGCAGGGAGAGGGTCTCCTCGCCGCTGCCGCAGATGAAGGTCACGACGGCGCGCGGCGTCAGCAGCCAGCCGGGCGGGCGGGGGCCGTCGTCGTGGGCGGCGAGGAAGGCCAGTTCGGTGGCGTACCGCTGCTCGGCGGAGACCACCTGCGTGGCGGGGGTCGCCTCGTCGGTGAGGGTCATGGGGTTTCGTGTCCTTCGTGTGGTGATGACAGGGTCAGCGGCGGCGGCCGCGTTTGACGTCGAGCTGCTCGAACCGGGGCACGTCGCCGTCCTGGACGCGCCGCCAGGCCCTGGCGTACAGGTCGGCCACGGGTTCGCCGGGCACGAGGAGGCCGCCGAGGCCCGCGTTCGGGCTGAACATCGGGAGCTTCCACTGCTCCAGCGGGAGCCGCGGCGTGCGCTCCTCCGACCAGCCGCCGGTCAGGAACAACGAGCGTCCGGCGCGGGCGCGCACGGCCTGGACGACCAGGTCGGTGCGGGCCAGTTCGGCCCGCGCGGCCTTGAGCCGGGCCGGCTTCCAGCCGGTCCACCGGGCGGTGTTGCGGTCGGTGGGGTCGGGCATGGCCAGCAGCATCAGGTAGACGGCGGCGGCGTCCTCGCCGAGGCCGTGCGCCTTGGCGACGTCCACCACCAGGTCGGGCACCGAGCGGGTGGGGTCCTGCGTCCACCAGGTCCCGTCGGCGTCCCGGTCGCCCTGGGCGGGGTCGCCGGGGTCGGCCAGCAGCGCCGCGAAGCGCGGGTCGAGGGCGGTGCGCAGCGCGGACACGGCGGGGAACGAGCCGTTGAGCCCGATCAGGGCCCGCAGGTAGGGGTCCTCGCCGGCCGCGTCGAGCAGGTGCGGGCGGAGCGCGGGCGAGGGCTGGCTGTCGTAGGTGGCCATGACGACCGCGCCGTACCGCTCGTAGCCGTCGCCGACCTCGGTCGGCGTGCCCGCGACCTTCTTGAACGCGGGCAGGCCGACGTACTGGTCGAGGTCGATCAGCAGCCCGGGGTGGGCGAGCCGGTCGCGGACCGCCGACAGGGCGGCGGGCAGCCCGGCGCGCAGCGGATCCCCGGCCGGCAGCCGGTGGGCCAGCCAGGCGGCCGTGGCGACGGCCGTGACCAGCGACCGCCCGCCGAACCCGGTGCCCTGGCCGACGGGGTGGACGCGGTCGCCGCGCACCTCCCACTCCAGGTCCACGCTCAGCTCGGGAGCGGCGGCGGGGTCGAGCACGGCGCGCAGGGCGTGCGCCGGGTCGCCCTCGACGGTGCGCAGGGCGCGGGCGGCCTCGCCGAGCAGCCATTCGGGCAGGGCGAGCCGCTGCCCGACGCGCTCGTTCCACACCCGCGCGGCGGCGGCCACGTCGGGGCCGTCGGTCCACAGGCGGGCCGGGTCGGCGGGCAGCAGCGCCGCTGTGACGGCCCGCCGCACGCCGGCGCCGAGGGCGCGCAGCTCGTCCTTGGCGACGGCGGCCTCGGCCACCTTCACGCCGATCGTCGCGCGGGCCTCCTTGTCGAGGTAGGTCCGCTCGTAGGTGTCCACCTGCGGGAAGCCGGCCACGACCAGCCGCGCGGCGGTCCGGGAGACCCCGGTGAGCCGGGCGAACTCCTCGGCGGCGGCGTCGTGCCAGGGGGCCGGGCCGCGCGCGGCCAGCTCGGTGAGGAACGCCGCGAGCCAACTCGCCTCCCGGTCCCCGCCGACGGGCGAGGTGTCGCGGACCGTGTAGGGCGCGGGCACCTCGAACACCTCGGCGGGGTCGTGGCACAGCGCCGTCCATTCGAGCCCGTCGACGTCCGTCTCGCGCAGGTCGAGGAAGGCGACGAACGCGCCGCCGCCCAGCGGCAGCACGCCCGAGAGCGAGCCGTCCGCCGGGGCGCCGTCCGCGCCGACCATGTGCTCGCGCCTGAGCGTCACCGTCATGCGGCGCCAGCGGGACGAGCCGGCCGCGACCGGCAGGCCGCCGTCGCGCAGCTCGCCGAGCAGCACGCCCAGCGCGTCCCGATGCTCGGCCGGGGTGGTCGGCGCCGCGCACCGGTACGCCACGGCGGCGCAGTGGTCGAGCAGGCGCTCCCACCGCAGGCCGGAGGCCGGCATTCCGGGCAGGCGGAGGTGGTTGGCCACCTGCGGACGGTCCTGACCGGCGGTCACGGCCCCGCCCACCGCGCGGATCTGCTGGAAGGCGGCGTCGGCGTTGTGGCGGTGGTAGCCGCGGCCGTCGCCGATGCCGTTGAGCGCCTCGTCCAGCAGCAGGTCGGTGGGCCCGGACGGGCCCCGCTCGGCGGCCGGGTCGCCGGCCAGCGCGCGGTTGAGGTTGGCCACGACGGTGCGCACCGCGTCCTGCTGGGTGGCGGCGAAGCCGACGATCCCGGCCACGCCCTTGACCAGCGCCTCGTGGGTGATGCCCGGCAGCAGCGCGCGGACGGCCGCCGCCAGGTCGGCGCCCTGCGGCGTGGCCGCTTCGAGCAGGGCCGCGGCGGTCTCGCGGTCCGCGCGGCGCAGCGCCGCCGAGCCTTCGAGGTCGCGGGGGCGCAGGCAGTACCAGTAGCGCTCGGGCGGCAGGATGGGCGTGCCCGCGCCGAAGGCGCCCGGCTTGGCGTCGGTCCGGTACTCGGCCAGGACGACGCCCTCGGCGTCCACGAGGCTGATCCGGTAGCTGCTGCGCACGACGGCGCAGGCCCGATCCGCGCCCGGGAACGTCAGCACGCGCACCGGCACGCCGGCGTCCGGCGGCAGCGTCACCGAGACGCCGGACAGGTCCTCGGCGCGGTGGGAGCCGTCGGGCAGCTCGACCACGCGCAGGCCGTACAGGCCGTCCACGGGGGCGCCGACCGGGGTGGGCTCGTCGGAGGGCGCGGGCAGCAGCCAGCCCCCGGCGGGCCGGACGTCCGGGATGCCGGCGAGGAAACCGGGCAGCGACTTCCTGCCGACGCCGCCGCCGGCGGGGTCGAACTCGTACCAGCCGCTGTCGTGCTCCGCCCAGATCCACGTCCAGAACGACGTGCCGTCGGTGAGCAGGGGCCGCTCGTCGGGGACGGCCGTGTCACCGGCGTGCAGCACGCCGTGGCCGGTGGTGCGGCCGCCGCCGGGCACGGCCAGGCTGACCGGGTCGTCGCCCTGGTAGTAGTCCAGCCGCGTGCCCCGGCTCCGGTCCGTCCCGTCCAGGTCGCGCACCCGGTCGGCGGAGGTGTGCCAGTAGCCGCGCAGGCCGTTGACGCGGTCGCGGGAGTCCCAGTAGACGAGCAGCTCGCCGTCCACGTAGTGGAAGCCGGGATCGCTCCAGGTGTCGTCCCTGGGGACGCGCAGGTCGTGGGTGAGCAGGACGCCGTCGGCCGAGAGCACCCGGGCCTGCGCGGTGCCCGCGACGACCAGGTTCGGCCAGGCGTCGCAGACGACGAGGTCCTCGATGTCCTTCTCCGGCACGAGCTGGGTGGCGGCCTGCTCGAAGGCGGGCCAGCCCAGCTCGTCGATGACGCCGGAGCGCAGGGCGCGGGCCAGCACCCCGGCCACGTCGGCGTCGGTCACCGCCTGGCGCACCGCGTCCTCGGCCAGGGCCAGGGCCTCGCCGGGCAGCCAGGACAGGCGGCGCAGGGCGTCGGGCAGGTTGGGCAGGCCGGCGGCGGCCGAACGGCGGGCGACCAGGCGTACCCACTCGGTCAGCAGCGGACGCCCGCCCGGCGAGGCGGCCAGGGCGCGGACGGTCGCCCTGCCCTCGTCGTCGGCGTCGAGGTGGTCGGCGCCGCGCCGGAAGGCGGTGTGGAAGCGGCCGTCGGCGGCCAGGGCGAGCAGGTCGCGCCGGTCGTCGTGCTCCGCCCAGTGCGTCAGCCGGAGCCGGGCGCCGGGGCCGGGGTCGGCCAGCGGGATGCCGAGGGCCAGCAGCAGGTCGATCAGGTCGGCTTCGTCGTCGACCGCGATCGTCGCGCCGGTCGCGGTCAGCTCGGCGCGCAGCCGGTCGGCCATGCGCTCGATCAGGGCGTGGAGGGCGGGCAGGTGCGGCGCGACGCCCCAGGCCCGCTGCCGCGCGGCGAGGAACCTGCGCAGCCAGCCGGCGGCGCCGTCGGCCGAGCGTTCGGACTCGGGCACGTCGGTGTGCAGGCCGGCGGTCGCGCCCGCGCTCTCCAGGATGTCGAGCCAGAGGCCCGGCAGCTCCCGGTCGTGGCTGTCGGGGATGACGTTCAGCAGCGTGCCGCGCAGCTCCGGCCGCTGCCTGGCCAGCGCCGCGACGGCCGGGGCGTGGGACCTCCACCAGCCGGTCGGGGCCTGCATGGCGGCCGGCAGGGCCAGCACCTCGGCCAGGTAGTCCTGCTCGGCCGCCTCGGCGTCCACGCCGGCGGCCTTGGCCAGCCTGCGGATGTCGGCGGCCATCTGCACGGAGGGGGCGAGGCCGCCGGCGGTCCTGCGCACGCACAGCCGCGCGTACCTGTTCAGCGCCTCCGCGGCGGGCAGGCGGGCGGTCAGCTCCTTGGCGTACCCGGACAGCGCCTTGACCGGCAGCGCCCCGGCCAGCGCGAACTCCAGGAACACCGCGTCGAGGCGGTCGTCGTCCACGGGGAGGCCGTGCTGGGCCTCGGCCCGGCGGGCGGCGGAGAAGAGCTGCCCGGCGTACTGGGCGTTGTCGGCCGCGGCGAACACCCGGGCGGCCTGCTCGTAGAAGGTCGGCAGGAAGTGCGGGACGGACGCGGCGAGCTGCCCGGCCAGGCGCTGGTAGGCGTCGAGCGCCGTCTTGGGCTTGGTCCTGGCCTGCCGGGCGACGCGCTCCAGCTCCGGCACGACGGCCAGGGCGTGGTGCCCGTCCTGCGGGTGGTGGACCAGCACCCATTCGGGGAAGCCGAGCGAGCGCCGCAGGCCCAGGCCGACCACCGCGGCCTCGCCCTCGGGCACCAGGCCGAGGAAGCCGCCCACCGCGTCCTCGGCGCCGCTCAGCTCCTCGGTGACCAGGCGCACGATCACCCGGTCGTCGAGGCCGGGGTGCCGGTAGGAGCGGGCGACCAGCGGCACGGCCCGCTCCCCCGCGCCCTCGGTGCCGGCCGGCAGCACCGCGCCGGCGTCGAGCAGCTCCCGCGCCTCGGCGTTCTGCGAGATGTCCCCGGTCATGCGCTCTTCCCCTCTTCGACCTGCCGGCCGGCGTGCAGCGCGGCGGCCATCCTCATGCCTTCCGACCAGGCGACCGGGCCGACCTCGCGCAGCGTGAGCGTCCTGCCGTCCTGGTCGCGCCAGGTGAGATCGCCCGTGGACGTCTCGCTGTCCCAGTAGGGCTCGCCGATCCAGACGGCGGCCTCGGTGAGCCGGCCGGCGTCGCGCACCTGGCAGGTGGCGTAGCCGCCGGAGACGCGGTAGCCGAGCTGGGTGGCGCGGGCCGCCACGCCGAACCGGGAGGCGTACGTGCCGCCCGCGAAGTCCTTCACCTGGCGCACCCCTTCGCCCTGGTCGGCGGGCTTGCGCCAGATGGCCCGGTGGATCTGCTCGACCTTCTGCGTGATGCCCAGCTCGGCGGCGAACTCGCGCAGGTCGTCGAGGTCGGGCAGGAGCACCGGGTGCGGCAGCGTCACCGTGCGCGGGGCCAGCCTGACGGTCTCGCCGTCGAGGTTGACCATGCGCAGCTCGCCGGAGGAGGTCGCGTCGCGCAGGAAGCCCACCTCGTCGGGGTCGTCGCCGAGGACCGCCACGTCACGCAGCGCCGTCTGCCACGCCTCGTCCGGCCACACCCGGGCGATCAGCTCGGTCGGCACGGGCAGCGAGGACACCATCCAGGCGTCCACGTGCGCCACGCAGGACGCGGCGTGCCGGTCGAGCCATTCGGCGAAGCGGCGCAGCCGGTCCGCCTCGGGGTGCTCGCGCACCGCCTTCGGCAGCGTCTTCAGCTGCCGTCCCGCCGAGCGGCCGGACGTGGCCCTGGCCGTGACCCGGCCCTCTATCAGGGCGACCTCGTACGCGTCGCCCGCCGCCAGCCAACCCAATTGCCGCCGCCTCTCCTCGCGCAGCCATGGCATGCAGCCATGCCGTCAAGCCATGGGAATGTGTCGCGGCGCGGATCTCCCGCCGCCACGTTGCGCGGAACGTTATCGGCGATCACTGACAAATGCCTACCGACTGCCCGACGGCCCGGTTACGGCGCCGGGTCCCCTCGGCGAGCGGGGGCCGTCCGGGAGTGCCTGATTTCCGGCCGTACCGCCTAAGGACCGTCCGTACCGCCTAAAGAGCAGGGCAGGATCGGCGCGCGCAGGCTACGGGCGCGGGCGGCGGGGGTAGGCCAGTCCGGGCCGGGCGCGCCGGCCGGGGAACGGGCGCGCGGCTCGCTCGACAGGGGGATGGCCGGTGAAAGTCGTCGTCGATCTGACGCGTTGCCAGGGGTACGGGCAGTGTGCCTTCCTCGCGCCCGACGTCTTCACCATGCGCGAGGAGTCCCTCCTGTACGACCTCGACCCCGGCGACGAGCGGCGCGAGCACGTGCTGCGCGCGGCGGCGGCCTGCCCCGTCCAGGCCATCCACCTCGACTGGACGGCCACCCGGCTCACGCCCGAGCCGCCCGGCCCGCCGGCGCGCGGCATGACCGACGGGCGCATCGTCATCGTCGGCGCGTCCCTGGCCGGGGCGCGGGCCGCCGGCGTGCTCAGGCGGGAGGGCTTCACCGGGTCGCTGACCGTGATCGGCGACGAGCCCGCCGAGCCGTACGACCGGCCGCCGCTGTCCAAGCAGGTGCTCATGGGGCAGGTGGCGCCCGACCACGTCATGCTGCCCCACCTGCGCGAGGTCGAGGCCGAATGGTTGTGGGGCACCCGGGCGACGGGCCTGGACGTGGCCGGCAAGCGCGTCCTGCTGGCCGACGGCCGCGAGGTCGGCTTCGACCGGGTGCTGCTGGCCACCGGCACCCGCGCCCGGCCCTGGCCGCACGAGGAGCAGGCCCGGCTGACGGGCGTGCACACGCTGCGCTCGATGCGGGACGCCGCCGGCCTGCGGGAGGCGCTGGCCGCCCGCCCCAACCGGGTGCTCATCCTCGGCGCCGGGTTCACCGGCAGCGAGATCGCCTCGGTCTGCCGCGAGCTGGACCTGCCCGTGACGGTCGTCGAACGCGGCCCGGCCCCGCTCGTCAACGCCCTCGGCGGCGTGATCGGCGACGTCGCCGCCCAGCTCCACCGCGAGCACGGCGTGGACCTGCGATGCGGCACCACGGTCACCGCGCTGGAGGGCGACGGGCAGGGACGGCTGCGCGGCGCCCATCTGTCGGACGGCAGCACGGTCGAGGCCGAGGTCGCCGTCGTCGCGCTCGGCTCGGTGCGCAACGTCGAGTGGCTGCTCGACTCGGGGCTGGCCGCCGGTGTGTGGGGCGTGGCCTGCGACGCCGGCTGCCGCGCCGTGGACACCAACGGCCTGGTGACCGACGACGTCTTCGTCGCCGGCGACATCGCCCGCTTCCCGCACCCGCTGTACCAGTACCAGTTCATGACGCTGGAGCACTGGGGGAACGCCGTCACCCAGGCCGAGATCGCGGCCCACAACATGGTCAGCGACCAGACCCACCGCTGGCCGCACCTGTCGGTGCCGGTGTTCTGGTCCAGCCAGTTCGGGGTCAACATCAAGTCGGTGGGCGTGCCCACCTTCGCCGACGAGCTCGTCGTCACCCAGGGCTCGACGGACGAGCGCCGCTTCGTCGCCGTCTACGGCTACAAGGGCCGGATCACCGCCGCGGTCACCTTCGACCAGGGCATGTGGCTGGAGTTCTACCAGCGGCTGATCGAGCGGGCCACGCCCTTCCCGCCCGCCTTCCGGAACGTGGACATGCGCGGGGACGCGCGGCCCGTGCCGGCCCGGGTGCCCGAGCGGCTGGTCGCGGCCGAGGGGGCGACGGTCGTGGTGACCGGCCACGACCCGGCCGAGCGGCGCGCCTCGCTGCTGCACGAGCCGCAGAGCTGACCCGGCAGGAACCCAAGGACAGGAGTGCAGGACATGACCTCGGACGCCGCCATGCAGCGCATCCTCGACCCGGCCGGCCGCGCCGACCCCTACCCGTTCCTCGGGGAGCTGCGCCGCAACCCGGTGACGCGGCTGGCGGACGGCTCGTACGTCGTCAGCACGTACCGGGAGATCGTCGAGCTGCTGCACGACCCGCGGGTCAGCTCGGACCGGCGCAACCTGGCGAACGCGCCGGAGGAGCCGGAGCACGCGCCCGCCTTCATCAGGCTCGACCCGCCCGAGCACGACCGGCTGCGCCGCCTGACCATGCGCCACTTCGGCCCGCCGCACTCGCCGGGCGTGGTGGACGGGCTGCGCCCGATGATGCTGGCCACCACCACCGAGCTGATCGACGCCCTGGCCGGCAAGAACCGGGCCGACGTCGTGGACGAGGTCGCCTACCCGCTGCCGATCGCCGTCATCTGCCGGCTGCTCGGCGTGCCGGCCGAGGACGAGCAGCAGTTCCACGCCTGGGCCGACCAGATCGTCGAGACGCTCGGGCCGGGCGAGGAGGACCGCGCCGAGCGGGCCCGCGAGCGCCAGGCGGTGTCGCAGAACCTGGAACGCTACCTCGCCGGGCTGGCCGAGGCGCGGCGGCGGGAGCCGGGCGACGACATGTTGTCCGGGTTCGTCACCTACGAGGGCCCGGACGGCCGCATGACGCCCGAGGAGGTCGTCGCCACCTCCCTGCTGCTGCTCATCGCCGGGCACGAGACCACGATCAACCTCATCGCCAACGGCATGCTCACCGTGCTGCGCGACCCCATGCTGCTGGAACGCCTGCGCGCCGACCCCGACCTGGTCATCACCACGGTCGAGGAGCTGCTGCGCTTCGAGCCGCCCGTGCAGCTCGTCTCCTCCCGGGTCACCCTCGACGACGTGGTGGTCGGCGGCGTGACCATCCCGGCCGGGTCACCCGTCGTGCTGGCGCTGGCGGCGGGCAGCCGCGACCCGGCCCACGTGCGCGAGCCCGACCGGTTCGACCCGTGCCGCCGGCCGAACGAGCACCTGGGGTTCGGGGGCGGCGTCCACTACTGCTTCGGCGCGCCGCTGGCCCGGCTGGAGGCGCAGATCGTGCTGGGTGAGCTGGTGCGCCGGGTGCGCAATCCGCGGCTGGTCGCCGACCCGCCGCCGTACCGCCCCAGCCCGGTGCTGCGCGGCCCCCGCCACCTGCTGATCGACTACGACGGCATCGCCCCGGCCTGACCCGCCCACCGCGCCCCCGCTGGGGCCGGAAGCCGGAGGTCGCCGTCGCTTCCTCCTGGTTCGGGCGTTTCGCGGGGTTGTGACGTTGATCTGTGACTTCGGGTGCAGTTGAATGAGCGGGTGCGTGCTGGGCGGGTGGTGTCTCCTGTTCTGGTTGGGCGGGAGAAGGAGCTCGCCCGGCTGGTCGCGCTGGTCGCCGGGGCGCCCGCCGTGGCCGTCGTCGAGGGCGAGGCCGGCATCGGCAAGTCCAGGCTGACGGCCGAGCTGCTCGGCGGTCCCGCGGTGGCGGGCCTGCGGGTGCTGAGCGGGGCCTGCGTGCAGATCAGGGAGCCGTTCCCGCTGGGCCCCGTCGTCGAGGCGTTACGCGGACGGGCGTCCGAGCTGGCCGGCGCGGCGCTGTCACCGGTCGCCGGGGCGCTGCGCGAGCTGCTGCCCGAGCTGGCCGGGGTGCTGCCGGAGACGCCGCCGCCGCTGGACGACCGGGCGGCCGAGCGGCACCGGGTCTTCCGCGGGCTCGCCGAGGTGCTGACCGCGCTCGGTCCCGCCGTCCTGGCGGTGGAGGACCTGCACTGGGCCGACGGGCAGACGGTCGAGTTCCTGACGTACCTGATGTCGGTGCTGCCCGGCACGTTGCGGGTGGTGCTGACGTACCGGAGCGAGGAGGCGTCCGGGGCGGTGCGGGCGATCACGGCCCGCGCCCCCGACACGATCACGGCCGAGCACCTGGTGCTGCCGCCGCTCGACGCCGCCCAGACCCGGGTGATGGCCTCGGCGATCCTCGGGGCCGAGGAGGTGACGGCCGAGTTCGCCGAGCACCTGTGCGGGCGGGCCTCCGGCCTGCCGCTGGCCGTGCAGGAGCTGCTGGCGCTGCTGCGCGACCGCGGCACGCTGATCCGGTGGGAGGGCGGCTGGGCGCGGCGGGCCCTGGAGGAGCTCGACGTGCCGAGCGGCGTGCGCGCCTCGGTGCAGGAACGGGTGGCCCGGCTCTCCCCGGGCGCCAAGGAGGTGGCCGAGCGCGCCGCCGTGCTGCAGCTCCCGGTGCCCGTCGCGCTGTTGTCGGGGCCCGACGTCGGGGCGATCGACGAGGTGCTGGGCTCAGGGCTGTTCGCCGACACCGGCGGCCTGGTCGGGTTCCGTCACGTGCTGGCGGCGCAGGCGGTCTACGAGGCGATCCCGCTCGGCCGCCGGCAGGCCCTGCACGCCGCCGCCGCCGACACCGTACGCGAGCTGCGCCCGGTGCCGCTGGGCCGGCTGGCCCACCACCTGCGCCAGGCCGGCCGGGCCGGGCAGTGGGTGGCGGCCGCGATCGAGGCGGCCGAGCAGGCGTCCCGGCTCGGCGACGACGCCGAGGCCGCCCGCCTGCTGGAGGACGTCCTGCGCGGCGCCGACCTGCCCGCCGCCCGGCGTGCCGAGCTGACGGTGAAGCTGGGCTGGGCCGCCCTGGAGCTGCTGCGCCCGCCGCCGGTCGCCGACCTGGTCACCGGCGCGCTGGAGCAGGACGTGCCGCCCCCGGTGCGCGGCCACCTGCGCCTGCTGCTCGCGCTGCACCTGGAGCGCACCCGCACCGACGGCGCCCGCATCGGCGAGGCCTTCGCGCGGGCCGCCGACGACCTGGCCGGCGAGCCGGGGCTGGCGGCGTGGGCCATGGCCGGGGTCGGCCGCCCGCCCAGCGGCCTGCCGCCGGAGGAGAGCAGGTCGTGGCTGGAGCGGGCGCTGGCGACCCTGCCCGCGGTCGCCGACCCGGCCATGCGGATGCTGGTGCTCGGCAAGATCGCGATGATCTTCGTGGTGATGGGCGACCAGCGCTGGGCCGTGCTCGCCGACGACCTGCTGCGGGAGACCGGCGGACGGCGGCTACTGCGCCGCGAGGTCAACGCCTACCGCTCCATCGGGGGCGCGGCCCTGTTCAGCGGGCACCACCGGCGGGGCCGCCGCCTGCTGACCGCGGCGGTCGAGGAGGGCGCCGAGCCCGACCTGCGCGAGCGGCTGGAACTGCGCTGCCTGGTGAACCTGGCCGCGGCCGACTACTTCGAGGGCTCCTGGCAGGGCCTGCCGGCCAGGCTCCAGGAGCTGCGCGACCAGTTCGGCGACGAGCCGCACGAGCGCATCCTCCTCGACATCGTGACCGCCTGCCTGGCCGTGGTGCAGGGCCGTCAGGAGGCCGCGCTGCCGTCGTTGCTCGACGCCGCGGCCGAGGCCCGTACCCGGGGGCAGTACGACGACCTGGTGCTGCCGCTGGCGATGTCGCTCCGGCTGAGCGCCGCGCGGGGCGAGCCGGAGGCGGCGATCGAGGCGGCCGTCGAGGCGGGCCGCCACTGGGAGGCGAGCGAGCTGTGGCCGGTGGCGGTCCGCGCGCTGCCCGCGCTGACCGAGGCGCTGCTCGTGGCGGGCCGTCCCGAGGAGGCCGCCGACGTCGTCGCGCGGCACGCCGCCCGGCTGGCCGGGCGCGACGCGCCGCTGGCCGGTCCCGCGCTCGCGCAGGCCCGCGGCCTGCTGGCGGCCGCCGGGGAGCAGTGGGCGCGGGCCGCGGCCGAGTTCACCGCCGCCGCCGACGCCTTCGGGACGGTCCCGGCGCGGTACGAGGCGGCGCAGGCGAGCGAGCAGGCCGCCGCCTGCCTGTTCGCCCTCGACGACCCCGAGGCCGCCGTCCGGCTCGGCCGGGCCGTCGCGGTGTACGCCGAGCTCGGGGCGCGCTGGGACCTCGACCGCGCTACCGGGCTGGGCCGCAGGTGGGGCGTCCGCCCGGCGGCGCAGAGCGCGCCCGCGCAGGCGGGGAACGACCACGCCCTGTCGGCCCGGCAGGAGCAGGTGGCCCGGCTGGCGGCCGACGGGCTGACCAACCAGGAGATCGCCAGGGAGCTGTTCCTGTCGCCGAAGACGGTGGACAAGCACGTCAGCGCGGCCATGCGCAAGGTGGGGGCGCGGTCGCGGACGGAGCTGGCCCGCCACCTCCTCCCCAGCGACTAACCCCGAAATGGGGATTTTTCCCCATAGGGCACCCCATACCCCACCCCATACGTCTGCCGCGACACTTTCGGCATGTCCGACACCATCCAAGACCCCGACCGGCCGGACCCGGACGACCCGGCCCCCGACGTCCCCTCCCCGCACGAGGAGACCCCGGAGCCCCCCCGCCCACCGGACGGCTTCGAACCCGTCTGACCCTTCCGGACGGTCACGGAACCCCGCCCTTCCCGGACGGCCATGCCGCCGTCCACACCCTCACGGACGGTTCCTCCCTCCGGGCCATGAGCCCGCCGCCGCCGTCCGAACCCCTCCCCCGCCAGAAAGGCCACCATGGCACTGCCCCGCCCCCCGCTGGCGCGCCGGACAGGCGTCCTGCTGACCGCGGTCACCGCGCTCGCCGGCGTGCTGACCGCCGGACCGGCGACCGCCACGACACCGGACACCCCCGCACCCGGCGCCCCCGCCGCTCCCGCAGCGCCCACAGCGCCCACAACGTCCGAGCAGCCCGCCAAGGACGTCGCCCTGTCCGGGGTGCGCGCCCAGAAGGTCGTCGTCACGCTGATCACGGGTGACAAGGTCCAGCTCACCCGGTCCGCCACCGGCCGGTACCGCGTCGAGCCGGCCCCCGGCACCCGCCAGGACGGCCGCCGCATCAACCTGTTCACCCAGTTCACCCCGGACGGCGTCTTCGTGCTGCCGGACGACGCGGTCTCCGCCGTCCAGGCGGGCCTGGTGGACAGGCGGCTGTTCGACGTCAAGTACCTGGCCGAGAACGGCTACTCCGACGAGGTGGCCAAGCGGCTGCCGGTCATCGTGCAGTACCCGGGCGACCAGCCGGAGGCCGCGGTCAGGCGCTCGGCCGCCGCCGTCCCCGCCAGCGAGCCCACCCGGACGCTGGAGAGCATCCACGCCTCCGCCCTCGACGTCACCAAGGCCGAGGCGAGCGCGTTCTGGGAGGCCGTGCGCGGCGGGCGGCCCGCCGGCGAGGGCCTGGCCAAGTCGCCCGGCACGCTGCGCGGCGGCATCGCCAAGCTGTGGCTGGACGCCAAGGTCAAGGCCGACCTGGACGTGAGCGTCCCGCAGATCGGCGCCCCCAAGGCATGGGAACGCGGCCAGGACGGGACCGGCGTGAAGATCGCCGTCCTGGACACCGGCGCCGACACCGGCCACCCCGACCTGGCCGGCAGGATCGCCGACAGCAAGTCGTTCGTCCCCGACCAGCCCGTCCAGGACGGGCACGGGCACGGCACCCACGTCGCCTCGACCATCGCCGGCACCGGCGCGGCCTCGGGCGGCACGTTCAAGGGCGTCGCCCCGGGCGCGCAGCTCGTCGTCGGCAAGGTGCTCGACAACACCGGCTCCGGCCAGGAGTCGTGGATCATCGAGGGCATGGAGTGGGCCGCGCGCAGCGGCGCCAAGGCCGTCAGCATGAGCCTCGGCGGCCCGCCCAGCGACGGCACCGACCCGCTCAGCCAGGCCGTGAACGACCTGACCGCCGAGACCGGCACGCTGTTCGTGGTCGCCGCGGGCAACCTGTACGAGGCCGAGACGATCAGCATGCCCGGCGCGGCCGACGCCGCGCTGACCGTGGCCGCGGTGGACAAGAGCGACAAGCTCGCCGCGTTCTCCAGCCGCGGGCCGCGCCCCGGCGGCGGGCTCAAGCCCGACATCGCCGCGCCCGGCGTGGACATCGTGGCCGCGCGGGCGGCCGGCACCGCCATGGGCTCCCCGGTGGACGACCACTACACCGGCGCCTCCGGCACCTCCATGGCCACGCCGCACGTGGCCGGCGCGGTCGCGATCATGGCGCAGCGGCACCCGGACTGGACGGCCCAGCAGCTCAAGTCCGCCCTGATGTCCACCTCCACGGATGACGGCTTCACCGTCTACGAGCAGGGCGCCGGCCGGGTGGACCTGGACCGCGCGACCCGGCAGCAGGTGTTCGCGACGAGCGGCGGCGTGGACTTCGGCCTGCTGGAGACCGGCAGCGCGGCGAAGACCGGCGAGATCTCCTACCGCAACCTGGGCGACCAGCCCGTCACGCTCACGCTGAAGGCGGCGATGGGCGCCGCCAAGCCGGTCCTCGCCGACGCGACGCTGACCGTCCCCGCCGGCGGCACCGCCGCCACCACCGTCACCCTCGACCCGGCCGAGCTGCCCGTCGGCCTCTACAGCGGGGCCGTGACGGCCGAGGCGGACGGCGTCCGGCTCAGCACGCCGCTCGGCGCGGTGCGGGACGTCCCCAAGTACGACCTGACCATCCACACCATCGACCGGGACGGCAAGCCGCGCACCCCGTCGGCCATGAGCGTCCTGGACGTCGACGGCAACAAGGGCGAGCTCGGCCCCAACCGCATCGACGACGTGGGCCTGGTGGTGAGCCGCGTCCCGGCCGGCACCGCCAGCCTGCTGCAGGTGCTCGACTGGGTGGACGCCGACGACCGCGCCAACCGGGCCTGGCTGTTCGAGCCCGAGCTCACCGTCACCGGCGACATGGAGATCACCCTCGACGCCCGCAAGGCCACCGAGGTCAGCTTCCGCGCGCCGAAGACCGCGCAGCCGCTGAACAACACCTACGACGTCTTCTTCCAGCGCTCCCTGCCCAACGGCAAGGTCTTCGGCGGCACGCTGCTGGCCGGCCGCCCGCTCGGCGGCTGGGAGAAGGTGTGGGCGCTGCCGACGAAGAAGGTCACCAAGGGCGGCTTCCGCTTCGCCGGCCAGTGGGAGCTGGGCGTGCCCGAGGTCACCATGACCATGCGCACGCCGAGGCGCACGACCCTGCACCCGGCCTCCCGGGTCCACACGATCGACTCCGGCGAGATCCACCCGGGCTACGTCCCGTTCGAGGGCACCAAGGACCTGCGGGTGGTCGACGCCGGCAAGGGCCGTCCCGAGGACCTCGCGGGCAAGGACCTGCGCGGCGCGCTCGTGCTGATCGACGCCGAGCCCGCCGAGGGCGTCTTCGGGCCGGCGTGCGGCCTGCAGATCGAGCGGGTGGGCCCGATCAGGGACGCGGGCGCCGCCGGCGTCCTGGCCTTCAACGAGAAGGCCGCCACCTGCCCGATCCCGCTGCCCATCTCGCAGAAGCCGTTCAGCGGCCCGTTCCAGCCGGTCGGCATCCCCGTCGCCTACGTCTCCAACGCCGAGGGCCGCAAGATCCGCGAGGAGGCCGGCCGGGGCGGGGTGACCATCCGGGTCGAGGGCACGCCGAACACGCCGTACTCGTACGTGTTCCGCCCGTCCGTGGACGGGCGCGTCCCCGACTCGATGCGGTACGAGGTGACCGAGCGCCAGCTCCACCAGGTCGACCTCGACGTGCACGCCGGGCCGTACACGAAGTACATGAACTGGCGGGCCTCGTGGCGGACCGACGACATCTCGTACACGACGACCAACACCAACATCCTGCAGTGGTCGGCCCCGCTGCCCGAGCGCAGGACGCAGTGGATCTGGCCGCTCGACCCCAAGGTCGTGAGCGAGGCGGGCCTGTCCGCGCTGGTCGCGTCCACGCCCGGCGAGGAGGTCCAGGAGACCCGCTACCGGCACGAGGTGTTCGACCGGCCGGGCACCACCGTCCAGAAGTGGTTCGCCACCCCGAGCACGCCGGGCGCCTCGACGGCCTCCGACAAGCTGTACGCGCTCGGCGGCCCCGCGGACGCGCCCCCGCTCAGGCAGCTCGTGATCGGCGTGCCGTGCGCGATCTGCGTGCACGACGGCAACCTGTGGGTGACGCCGTCGATGGTCAACGGGGTCGGGGACCGGCGTGACGACGGCGTCGCGTTCGGCGACCTGGTGCCCCAGTACGAGCTGCACCTGTACCGCGACGGCAAGGAACTGCCGAACGCCCCCCTGCCGGGCTTCGACACGCTGCCGCGCTACCCGCTGCCCAAGGAGCCGGGCACCTACCGGCTGACGGCCAGGAACGCCCTGTCGGACATCGAGTGGACGTTCACCGCGCCGCCGGCCAAGGAGCAGCTCAGGCCGGGCGCCAACTGCTACGCCTGGTTCGTCGACGGGCTGGTCGAGCAGTGCCGCACCACCCCCGCGGTCTACGTCAGCTACGACCTCGGTGACACCCTGTCCGCCGGCAACACGGTGGCGGCCGGGCGCAGGCACACGTTCGAGCTGGAGGCCTACCACGGGCCGTCGGCGGCGAAGATGCCGGCGATCGCGGGCGTGCGGCTGTGGACCAGCACCGACGACGGCGCCACCTGGCAGCCCGCCGACCTCAGGCGGGGCCGGGACGGCGTCTACACCGCCGGTGCGAAGTACCCGGCCTACCGCGCCACCAAGGGCGCGGTGAGCCTGAAGGTGGAGGCGTGGGACGCGGCGGGCAACCGCCTCAGGCAGACCACACTGCGCGCCTTCGACCTCCGCTGACCCCGCCGACCGCGGCCGCCCACCCCGGCGGCCGCGGTCACCAGTCCAGCGTGACGGGCGAGCCGGGTCGTACGCCTTGGAGCAGCCCCTCGACCAGCCCGGCCAGCCCCGGCGGGAAGACCCGCTCGGTGGTGCGGCCGAGCTCGCCCGCGCTCCACCAGCGATGCCCGAGCCCGTCGTCGGCGGACTCGGGCAGCTCCGTGCCGGGGACCCGGGCGAAGAAGTACGTGTGCACGGTGTGGAACCGGTGTCCCCGCACCGACCACTCCCCCGCGTTGACGGCCACCGGCCCGCCCAGGTCCGCGGCGGCGAGCACGAACCCGGTCTCCTCCCGCACCTCCCGGCAGGCCGCCTCCGCCACCGTCTCCCCCGGCTCGACCGCGCCGCCGGGCAGGTGCCAGGCGGGCTCGGCGGGCCACGGGTCGGGCGGGACGAAGCCGAACATCAGGACGCGGCCGGCGGGCTCGGCGAGGACGACGCGGGCCGTGGGACGGTACGTGATCACCTGCCGGAGGGTACCGGCAGGCCGTACGGCGGCGCGCGGGCCGCCGCCCTGCCGATCCGCTCATGGCGGTACGGTGAGCACCCGGCGGCGTACGGCCACCGGGACGGAGAGCGAAGGGACCCGCGCACCATGAACGCCACCGGACCGGACAAGGGCCCGGCGGCGGCCTGGCGGCGGGCCCGCGACCGGCACGGCTGGCTCGACCACCTGTCCCGCGCCGTGCTGCGCTACGACAAGGCCGACGGCGGCCGGTTGTCGGCGGCACTCACCTACTACTCCTTCTTCGCCACCTTCGCCCTGGCCCTGCTGGCGTTCGGCATCCTCGGCCACGTCATGGACGACCCGACGGTCCTCGCCACGGTCCAGCACTACCTGAGCGAGAACTTCCCGCGCCTCGACGTCCAGGCGTTACGGGAGGCCGGGGGCACGGCCGGCGCGGTGGCCTTCGTCGCGCTGCCGATGACCGGGCTGTTCTGGATGGACACCCTGCGCTCGGCCACCCGGGCGATCTGGGGGCTGGAGGAGTATCCGGGGCGTTTCCTCCTGCGCCAGCTCATCGACCTGGGCGTGATGGCCGGGCTCGGGATGCTGCTCGCCCTGTCGCTCGCCGTCGCCTTCGCCGCCGAGCGGCTGCTGACCTGGCTGGCCGTGCTCACCGTCGGCGTCGAGGCCCTTCCGGCCCAGTGGGTGCTCACCGCGGCCGGGATCGTGCTCGGTCTCGGCGTGAACACGCTGCTGGCCATGGCGCTGCTGACCGCGCCGCCGCGGCTGCGGGTGCCGCTGCGCCGCGTGATCGGCCCGGCGCTGGTGATCACCGCCGGGCTGGAGATCCTCAAGACGATCGGCCAGGTCTACGTCAATCTCACCGCGGCCAATCCCGCCTACCGGGTGGTCGCGGGCGCGGCGGGCATGCTGCTGTTCCTGAAGGTGCTCAACCAGCTCATCCTGTTCGCCACCGCCCTGACGGCGACCGCCACGTCGGGCCACGTCAAGGATCTGGCCGTGCGGCGGGCCCGTTGACAGGGTAACCAACCAAGCGCATGCTCGTTTCGGCGAGGGGGCCGACCGGCTCTCCCCTGTCGAAGGGATCATCGATGCGACCAGCCTCACCGGCCTCCGACGACCTCACCCCCCGCGGGCGCAGCCGCCGTACCCTGCTCGTCGCGGGCGGGATCCTGGTCACCGGCGCGGCGCTCGGCCAGGACCCGGCCTACGCCGAGGCCGACTACGACGTGGTGGTGGTCGGCTCGGGGGCCGCCGGGATGACCGCCGCCCTCACCGCCGCCAAGCGCGGCCTGAGCACCGTCGTGCTGGAGAAGGCGCCGACGTTCGGCGGATCGGCGGCGCGGTCGGGCGCGGGCATCTGGATCCCGTGCAACGAGGTGATCCTGGCCGCCGGGGTGCCGGACACGCCCGCCAAGGCCGCCGCGTACCTGGCCCGCGTGGTGGGCGACACCGTCCCGGCCGCGCGGCAGCAGGCGTTCCTGGACGCGGGGCCGCAGATGATCTCGTTCGTGACGCGCAACAGCCCGCTGCGCTTCCGGTTCATGGAGGGGTACTCCGACTACTACCCGGAGTTCCCCGGCGGGATGCCGGGCGGGCGTTCCATCGAGCCCGACCAGTTCGACGGCAACCTCCTCGGCCCGGAGCTGGCCAGGCTCAACCCGCCGTACATGGCGACCCCGGCGGGCATGGTCGTCTTCAGCGCCGACTACAAGTGGCTGACGCTCGCCCTGGTCAACCCGAAGGGCGCGGAGGTGTCGGCGGCGTGCCTGCTGCGGGGCACGCAGGCGGCGTTACGCGGCGAGAAGCCGCTGACGATGGGCCAGGCGCTGGCCGCCGGGCTGCGCGCCGGGCTGCTGGCCGCCGGGGTGCCGGTGTGGCTGAACACCCCGCTGCTCGGCCTGCACGTCGAGGGCGGCCGGGCCGCGGGCGTGGTCACCCCGGCCGGGGTGGTCAGGGGCAGGCGCGGGGTGATCGTCGCATCGGGCGGGTTCGAGCACAGCGCGGCGATGCGGGCCGAGTTCCAGCGCCAGCCCATCGGGACGAGCTGGACCGTCGGCGCCAAGGAGAACACCGGCGACGGCATCGAGGCCGGCGAGCAGGCCGGCGGCGCGCTGGACCTCATGGACGACGCCTGGTGGGGGCCGGTGATCCCGCTGCCCGGCGAGCCGTACTTCTGCCTGGCCGAGCGGACCCTGCCGGGCTGCGTCATCGTCAACGGCGCCGGCCGGCGCTTCGTCAACGAGGCCGCGCCCTACAGCGACGTCGTGCACGTCATGTACGACCGCAACACCCCGTCCGACCCGCACATCCCCGCCTGGCTGATCATCGACCAGCAGTACCGCAACAAGTACCTGTTCAAGGACATCGCGCCGCTGCTGCCCTTCCCCGACTCCTGGTACGACAGCGGCGCCCTGTTCAGAGCCCCGACGATCGAGCAGCTCGCCCGCAGGATCGGGGTGCCGGAGGCCGCCCTGCGCGCCACGGTCACCCGCTTCAACGGGTTCGCCCTGGCCGGGCGGGACGCCGACTTCCACCGCGGCGACAGCGCCTACGACCACTACTACGCCGACCCGTACGTCCGGCCGAACCCGTGCCTGGCGCCGCTCTGGCTGCCGCCGTTCTACGCCTTCAAGATCGTCCCTGGTGACCTGGGCACCAAGGGCGGCCTGCGCACCGACGCGCGCGCCCGCGTCCTGCGCGCCGACGGCTCGGTGATCCCCGGCCTGTACGCCGCCGGGAACGCCAGCGGCGCCGTCATGGGCCACAGCTACGCGGGCTCGGGCTCGACCATCGGACCGGCCATGACCTTCGGCTACGTGGCCGCGAACGACCTGGCCGGCGGCTGACCGTCAGTCGGCCGTGTACGTGATCGACCGGACGTCGTAGCCCCTCGCCGTGGAGCCGCGGACGTGCATGAACATCGCGCCGCCCTCGTAGGACCAGGCGCACGCGTAGCCCTTCGGCTCCTTGGCGCAGCCCTGGAAGTGGTGGGTGACGCCGCGCGGGTCGTACCTGACCCGGAACAGCGTCCGCACCGCGTCCTCGGCGCCGACCTCCAGGGCGGCGTACCGGTCGCCGCGCTTCCAGGCGGCGAACAGGTGCCCGGCCGCGGCGGACGGCCGCACGACGTGCCGGGACAGGTAGACCTTGGTGACCTTGGAGCCGGTCACGGCCATCGCGATGCCGTTGAGGCCGCCGGGCACGCGCACGCTGGTGTGCACGTACCGGCACACGCCGCGCGAGCAGCCGTCGAAGCGGTCGGGCGCGCGGTAGGCGTAACCGAAGATCGTGCGCACCGCGGCGGGGGTGGCGACCCCGGCCGCGGCGGCGCGGTCGCCGGCCAGCCACGCGCGGAACAGCTCGCCCGCCACCTTGCCGGGGGCCGGCGCGGCGGCGCTCTCCCAAGGGCTGACGCTCGCCTGGCGCAGCCTGATCCCGTTGAAGAACAAC
>NZ_JBSGCE010000096.1:0-22758 GCF_053601695.1 Nonomuraea sp. NPDC004702 | reverse complement strand
GCCCGACAATGCCACTACCAGCGACAACAGCTCAGAGATCGATAAGTGCGGCTGGAGTATTAGGAGAGCCGACTAAGGAGGATGAAGGGCTTCGTGCATCCAGGCTGAGCCTGGGGTCGGCGGAGTCCGGCGTCGCTTGCGGCCATCTTCGCGTTCCAGTCAAATCGACACGAAACGTGAGTTGTCTTTGCGACACATCTTGCCAATGACACTTGCGGTTCGTTAAGGCAAAAATGCACCTTCCGGCACTAATTGTTAATGAGTGACGCCAATGCACGAATCTGTTGTCACCCTTCAACACCTGATCGCAGCCGACCGCGCAGGCATCCATGAGCTGACGCACACCCTCGAACATGCCGCGGCGCGCCATGTCCCCTTGATCAACCGGGTGTATTTGGAAGAGCAAGTCCACCTGCGGGCGAAACGCTGCGAGGAGCTCGAGGAACTTGTCAGCGAGTACACCAAAGCGTGGGAGGCGGGGTGTCTGGCTGAGGCGGCGTGCAGCCTTGTGATGATTCAGCTGGCCGCGGCCACCATCCTCCAGGCGAGAAATGTCGGGGTCGTCTACGGAGTCGACTGAGGAAGAGGAGCCCTTGAGAGGAAGAAGCAGGATTCGCACTTGGACCCTGTTCGTGCTGCCAGTCGCCTGCGCGCTGTTGAACCGGCGTTACCCGTCGCCGCACCGTTATGGGCAACAGGCGCGTATGGTGTCGAACGCGCTGAACCTCCCGCAATGAGAGCCCGTCTGCTAGATGCTCTTGCCGGCGGCAATTCCACCCTCCAAGAGAGATTGCATAGTTCCGCTTGGGGAAGCGGCCGCGCCTCTTCTACCGCCCGCGCGTGTGCCGTGGCCCCAAAGACGAGCCTAAGGCCTTCGCATGGATCGGCTACCGGGACCTGATGGTGGTCACCCGCCAGTACCTGGGCATGCCAACTAGTATGGTGCTGGATAACTTGAACGTGCACCTGGTCGGCCAGCTCGCCGGCTTCGTCACGGAGAACGCCGATCGGTTACGCGTCGTCCGGCTCACCGTCCGCGTTTCCGAGCGTAACCCCGCCAGGGGGTGTTTGGGCGCTGCGCTGAGCTTTGGTCAACCCTGCCGCCACCGATCGGCCTAAACTCGTCCGGAGCGTCAAACGCGAACTGAAGGGATCTAATGAGTCATCTCACCTTATTGTCGCAGGTCAGAAGCGGTAACTGGTGGCGGTGTACCCTATGGCCTACGACATCAGCCTCGCCGGAGCGGAACAGAAACTCGCCCCGCACGACCAGCGCGCCCACCTGCGCCGCCACCGTGAACCCCGGGATCCCGACGATGTGCTGAGGGCCCGTCAGCCGTCTTGAGCGAGGCGAATCCGTGTCGTCGAGACAGCACGGGGACGATAGGCGCGGTTGCCGTGTCTGGCCATGTTCGCCCGCCGAAGTCACATGCAAGGGTCTCAAAGAAGGTTGACGACTACGTATTCCCGGCTTAATCTAGATCAATTAGATAGTGTAGCCTTTCTTATGGAACGGCGTGGATATCGAAAGACCGCGGGAAGATGGTGGTACGACCCAAGAGCGTCTGGACCAGTGACCGCAAGATTGTGGATTGTATTGATAATCCGAGTGTCTCGATATACGGGAACCCAGTATCGGAGGTCATCGCCATCTGTTAGAAGAGTGACGGCCTCCCTTGATAATTTCCCTCTCTGTAGTGTTTCGATCGACGACAGCGAATGCTTCGTGGCGCGAGAAGGGCATGATGATTACGGCCATACTGGATATTTCCAATGTTTGACTCATTCCGGCGCAGCGCTTCCGAGCGCCTAGCGCGACCCAGATATTATGAGGATTTCTATCGGGTCTATGAGAGTGGCATTCATTCCTTGGATAAGCTCGAACGGGGACAGAACTTCAAAGAGCGGGGCTTTGCGAGCTGGGAGTCCTTCGCGGCCGGCGAATGGGACGAGGCGCTCTCTCTAGTTGAGGAGAAGCGCGAAATCTACACCCGGCAATTCCAGAAGGCCGCCGAGCTGGGCATTTCGGAGCGGCGCCTTCGTGTTGTGGAATTCCCAATTACTCCGTATGTTCAATGGGAATTCTTCGTCCTGCGCCTGCGTGTGGAGCTGGGTGACAACATTCGAGTGATGGATGCTCGTAACATCTCCGATATCGAAAGAGAGTGGCCACTGCCAGAGGTCGTGATCCTCGGAAACGAGGCCATGTTCGAGGTTCTATATGATGCTGGAGGTATTTGCGTAGGAGCCAATCGGTTCACGGATCGAAAGGCGATTCGCGAAGCCTCCACTGATTTCAGTGCGCTTTTTGATCGCGGAGAAAGTTTTTCGACGTTCTTTCATCGAGAAGTCGCTCCGCTAGCCCCTCCAGCGGTTAATCGCTGAAGAGTGGGTAGCGAGTATTGAACGCATCCGGAAGGCAGGTCTACGCATGCGCTTGCCAGTGGTGCATTGCCGGATAGAGCCGTGTGGCGGGTGTGGTCCGCTATGACCGACTCTACGAAATCAACCTGTGAGCCTTTTTCATCCCATTGCCGCAGGCCAGGAGCGGTGGCTGGCGAGGATGGACCCTATGGCCTGCGACGAGGCCCGGACCTCCGGCAGCTGAGCCGGACCGGTAGATGCGCCATCGGCCACGCTGAGCCTCGAGGAGATCATCGAACTGCGCGAACAGGCTAGGGAGCTTTTCGAGCTCCAGTCCAACTTCGAAGTCTCCAACGCCCGTGACCCGGACGACGCGCTCGCCACGGCCCTGGCCGACTGTGCCGCCGACCGCTGGCAGCGCATATGCGACCATATCCGCGCGACGCGTCCCCATCTGGCGGTCAGGTCAACGAAGCTCGGCGTCTTCTTGCGCAAGAGGGTGCCAGGACTCGCGATGGTCGCTGAACGGTTCGCGACGACTGGACTGTCCACGCTGACTGAATTGGCGGTCAACGCGGTTCCGATGGTGGGGGGTTCGCTCAGCGAGGAGTCCAAGCGCAGCATGATGCGGCGTGCCAACCTCGAGTCCGTCTTCTTCGCTGACTCCTCGCGCATGCGGGAACTGAGAGCCTTCTACCCGCACCGAAGCTGGATCTCCTCCGACACGAGATCGGTCACCAGTGGGTGAGCGCGGCACACGTCTCCGGTGGCCCTGATGCCAATGGCGCCTTCCCTCCCGCGATGCGACGGATCTACTTATCCTCAGGCCCCGGCAGCGGCGACTGCGCCGGTCCCGCGCCCACGCGAGCGGGACATGGCGCCTCCTGCGGTCCTTGGCCAGGCCGGGCTCGCGTTCCCCGACATCGGAGCCCACCTCGGCGACCCCACCTCACGGGTGGCCAGGATCTTGACAGGGACGTCGCGAACGAACCGAACCCGACCGCTCCGCGCCTCACTTTCGTGCTCCACACAATCAACAACACTGACATCCCCTTGTAGCCGCGCACGACTCCAGAGCACAGCTGCGGCGGCGGGACGCGTACAACATCACCGCAGGGTCTGGCACGCGTGCGTTGGCCGCCGAGTCGACGGCTGTTCCCGACGATTGCCAGACTCGCGCGTTCCACCGGGGCCGGTAGGGGGCGGAGCGTTCCTCAATGAGGTGGAAGCCTCGGCGTTCGATCTCATTACGGTTGGTGCCGCTACTTGTGACCCTACTCCCGCCGGTCGCGCCGCAGGCGACGTTGGCCGCCTGGTCGCCCCCGTTCTACATCCCACCCTACGAGCCGGGCCCTTCACCGTCTGAGCCGCCATGTTGGAATCCGGCCTCTGGATCGATGCCCGCGATCCGAGCCCACCGCGGCCGGGAGGAGAGGAATGGGCAGCGATCTCCGCCCTGACACGAGGTTCGGCGGCGAGGTTAACGACGACGGCCCTGATCACCTCACCGGGGCAGTCCTGCCGCTCGAACAAAAGAGGCCGGGATGAACGGCCTGCCGCGGGACCAGGTCCTCCTCCGATCTCGCTGCGCGCGGACCCTCGCGTGCCCCGGGGAAGTCGTCGCCGCCACAGATCCACGAGTGCTTAGCTACGCCCGAGGGCTGCCGGTTTCGCGTGATCCAGCGAGCGGCCGGCGATCACGAGAAGGCCGAGAACGAAGAGGAGTCGCAGCTCGTCGGTGCGCGGTCGCGCCCTCTCGCCGCCTACAAGCGAGCGCACGGCACCGGCCGCCCCGCGGCGCCTTGGGCGGCTCGTCATGACCATGGAGAACTGCCTCGCGCACGCCGCGCCGGTGAGCAACGCCACCAATAGGTGGCATGAGGGCGACAGCAACGTCGGCCGAGCAAGCCTGCCGGGAGGTCACTGAGCGGGGGATCTTGCCGTAACGAAGACTCGAGCGTGGTCTCCAGCGATTCCCGCGACGAGTTCGCCGCCATCGCTCCCGTATCGCGACGCCCCCGATGCCGAGATTGATGTCGAAGCCGGCTTGGTAGCCGGCATGCTCTGACCGGCGAGGCCTGCGATCGGTGCCGTGCCAGCCCATCACAGCCACTGATGCGCGGTCCTCGGGCCTCGGCGGGCTTGGCCTGATCAGCACCTCACAGGTCATGTGGCCGCCGGCCATCTAACGAGCCCGAGCCCACGGTACCCTCGGCGCACGCTTGGTGCGCGGACGCGGGACCGGCTCTCGCTTGAGCGCTCCACGCCTCTGGATGGACAGGGCCTGGTAGATCGCCTCGTGTGAGATCCGCGTGGTGTGGCTGGAACGATCTGAATCCATCCATCCTCTGCGGGCCATGCAGTCGTCATGGGTCGGGCACTAGGAGAAGGGGCCGGAGTTGCCGGGCGAATTCGATGGCGTCCGCACGGTGATCTCGTCCTGGCGCGCCACGGATAATTTGGATTTCTAGCATTTTGGACCCGTTATGTGTCCATGCGAAAACCTTCGCTCCGATCGAGTTTCCATCCACATCTTTTATGGCCGCGCTATATCCGGGCCCGGAACTGGCCGGCAAGTCGGTTCCCTTGTCTGCGGCCTTGGAGTACTGCAGGCTGTCCAGCGGGGAAAGAAAAGGGCTGTGGAGTTCGACGAGCATGAACGCCTTGTCGCGGATACTTGGAGATTTGCTGACAATGCAGCGCGTGGAATCCTTAGGCGAATTTGTCCCACTCGCGTAGAAAGTTTCGAGTCCTATAGCGCGAGATAGAGCTTGGCTCGCAAGGAAGTCACATTCCAGGGGTGGTTCCGTTACAATGCCAAGCGGCCTCCGATCTGCAGTGGAAGGGGAAGACGGCGCACATGCCGTCGCGACGATAAGAGCCGCTGGCAATATCACCTTCGAACGCCAACCTCTCATTCCTCCACCCCCGGGTGAATTGAGGTAAGCCATTGGACTACCTCTCAGACGGAACTACCGGTCACGCGGAAGAATCCTGATCCCCGACGGGTGAGCCCTCCACGCTATTGCCGGGGGGTCAGGAGCGGCGATTGGTGAAGGCGGGCCCTGTTGCCCCTGCGGCGAGGCCGAACCCCCGGTGGCTGAGTTGGGCCGGTAGACTCGGTATGAGTTTGCTCAGGATGGCAAGGTAAAAAAATTGAAAAAGGCTCACTGTCTCCCCTGTTCATCGTAGGAGAAAGCCTCATCGAGGTGCATTTGGTCGCGTGAGAAGAAGAGGGCCTTCGAGATGAAGCCCATGTGGAGAGGTGCTCCGCCTGATCTGTCGGCGCGACAGATTCGGGATGTGCGGACTTGGCCAGCGCCAGGGTTCGGTTGAAGGCGCATTTGTAACCTGTCTCCCATGCCTGCCAGTCCTTGACCAGCTCGCCGGCGGCCTTGGCCTTCATCGCGCCGCCTTCGAGCGGACTGACGAGTTCGCGGACATCCTTAACGCGCAGGCCGGGCAACTGCTCGATCGTTCGCCGGGCGGGGCCTATCTGTTCCTGGCTCGCCATCATCCTGGACCCTTCGGACCTTCAGCACGACCATCTGCGGGATCAACGCGACGATAAAGGGCGGATCGTAGTGCCGTCGAGCTGGATGACTCATACGGCATGATCTCAACATTCATCTCGGCTGATGCGCACCACGCATAATGGCAAGCGCCTCGCTCACGTCCGCAACAAATGACCGGCCCGATACTCGCGCCCCGGCGACATATCTCGTCCGACCCAGGCTCCAAGCAACCCCCCAGCCTGAGCGCCCGCGATGTCCGGGATGTGATTGTCACCCACCATCCGCCAGCCTTCGATGAGGCCAGCTCAGCACGGGTCGGCGGCGATCTGGAACAGGCGCGCATCCGGTTTCGGGACGCCCTAACTCCTCGACGCGGCGTCGCCATGAACCGCGTCGGCCAGGCGGGTTCGATGGAGTTTGCCCAGGTGGTTGTCCGCCATGCCATTCGCGATGATCCTTAGTCGCGACCCCGCCCCATGAGGCACCCAACTCGCCAGGAGGCGCGGCCAGACCGGGCTGTCACCAACGGCGCGCCAGCGGTTACACCCGTACAACGGCGAAGGGAGCGATGGCCTGGGCCGGATAGAGCCTGGGCGAGGACCATGGCCCGGCGAGAGCGAGCTCGGCCAGATCATCGCGCTGGCCGGACGATCCCGCTTGGAGCGCCTAGGCTAGCCGTTCCTCCGTCCGTCCGGGAGGGGGACCCGGCCGCCCGCGCGGCCGGGAACCTCGCGAGGGTTAGCAGTTGGCGATGCCGGCGCTGCCGGGGGTATCGCCGGAGCCGTCGCTGGTGCAGTCCTCGGTGTCGGGTCTGGCGTTCTGGGGTCCGATCTTCACGAAGCGGACGTCGAGATTGAAGTCGCTCGGGTCCATGACGATCCTCTCGATACGGAGTGGATGGGTCACCTGGCGGGCAGCCAGGAGATCACGAGACGGGTGTGCTTCTTGTCCAGCACGTGCCCGTCAGGCAGATCGGCGTCCGGCGTGCCTGCCGGATGAACCGACAGACGAGGATGCGGCCGCCCGGCCGAATCCCAGGCGGCGATCTGGTCGGCCAGCCGCCGCGCGGCTTGCTCGGCCTGCGGGCCGTGCCCTACCGCGCCGAACTCGAAGAGACCACCGTCGATGGGACGTGGCTTGGCGCGGTAGGCCAGATTCGCCCGGTCCGCGTACGCCGGTGTGCCGTACCGCCACGGCAGCGCCACGATGCCGTCATCGAGCGCCGTCTGCGATGCGGTGATCAAGCTGAAGTTGGGCAGGGCCGTGGCGAGCCAGAGGTCCTGATCGCTGTACCGCTCGTCTGCCTCCACGGTGATGCCGGTCCACATCTCCACACGCGGCGTGTCCAGCACCCCTGATAGGGCCGCCGCGTCAATGGTGTCTTGCTCGTCCTGCCACAGCCCGACCGCGTGGTCGCCGCCGGCCGCCAGCAGCCGGTTCGCGGTGCCCTTATGGGCCCCCGCGCCCTGCATCGGGACGAAGCCGCACACCTGGTGGCCACGGCTCACCAGCGCACTGCCCTGACGTTCCAGGGCCCAGGATCTGGTCATGCCCCAGGTGCGCAGTGGGACGACCAGCCGACCGCCCTCGGCCAGATGCCCAGGCTAGTCCGGGGGCACGTCCCACGAGCCGACCGTGACCACGATGGCGTCGTAAGCGCCGCCCTCACCCTCGATATGCTCGGCGTCTCCGAGCAAGACCTCCACCTGCTGGTAGCCGGTTTCGGCGAGGATACGAACCGCGCGCTCGGTGACGAACGGATCGATGTCCTTGGTGACCACCAGCCCCTCCGGGCCGACGATCTCAGCGATGAGCGCCGCCTGATATCCACCCGAGCCGACTTCCAGCACGCGGGATCCGCGCTTCAGCCTGGCCTGGCCCAGCATCAGCGCCTGCAACCAGGGCGCCGACACCGAACTCATCGAGGTGCCGCGCTCGTTGCGCTTGGTGACGACCGCGTCATCCGCGTAGGCGGCTTGCGGGGCGGCGGCTCCCGTGAACCTGTGGCGGGGCACCGTCCGCAAGGCCCGCTCGACCTCGGCTGGCAAGACGACGCCCAGCCTCTGGTGCCGCTCCCTGATCTTCTCGACCATCGCGGAACGCAGCGCGGAGGCATCCTCGATGTCGTTGTCGGTGCTCACGTCGGTCACGGGTCGGTCCTCTTCTCCCTTGTGCTGGGCAACTGGTTGATGATGGCTGCTAGTTGGCCGCTTCTAAACTTGCCGCGCTGTTCACGTGTCCTGAAGTAGAGGCACTCCGTCGTGGCGTACTACCTCCGGAGGAGCGGACACCGCACGCCCGACGTCGGTCTGCCAGCTCGCCGGCGCCACCAGGTTCATGAGCTGCCACAGCTCTTCAGGGTCGGCAACCTTCAGCACGATGCCGTGGTCACTATCACCGGTGAAGAAAGCTACGAGGCTCCGCCAGTATGGGGAGTACATCAGCAGAAACCAGGCGCCCACGCGCTGCTGCAACGCCTGCGCCTGTCGCCTCCCCAGCGCGGCGGGGTCCATGACAACCATGTAGGCAAGGTACGACTGCGGCTAACAGCACTCCATGGACGCCTTGTCCTACCCCACCAGGTAATCGCCGCCGAACGAGGACACCACGTCCTAGTTAGAGGCTCAGCGAGTTGACTAGCGACCTGATCTCGGGCGACAGCCGTGTCTCCTCCTCGCGGATGCTCTCGACGAGGTCCCGTGCGACGGCCTGATGACGAAACCACACCGCCGATTGGGCGCGGGCCTCGATGACCCGTTCCGTGGCCGCCTTGTGGTTGCGGGAGTCGAGGTACGCCTGGGCGACGTCCAGTAGGTGACGGCCATACGCGATCCCCACGAGGTCGCCGGGGTGGACCCGCCGCGAGGCGTGCAGAGCCTTGCCCGGCTCTCGTAGCACGGTGTAGGCGTGCGTCTCCTGCTCCGCCACCCGGGCAGGCCCGAACGACGAATTGTAGAGCTTGACCGTGCCTCGCAGCCGCTCAGCTCCGGCGGCAGCCATAGCGACGTAGTCGCCTACGTCTCGCCCGGCCGCCGCTGCGGGGGCGAGAGCGGCGAGGAGGAGGTTGCCCCACGCGGCGATGTGGTTGGCGGGAGCGCTGAACGAGGGTTCGATGCGGCTCGCCATGTCGACGGCCAACTGCTCCGCTTCACGCAGGCGCGCCTGGTGGAGGAGGACCCACGCGTAGGTGGCGTGGAGGGTGGCCCAGAGCAATTCGTCGCTGCCCGCGTGGGCGGTGGTGATGGCGCGTTCGGAGCTGATCGCGGCAAGGTCGTCCCGACCGAGGTGGATCATCGCGCTGGCGGCGAGGTCGTAGGCCATCGCGAGCGGATACACGGCGTCAGGGCCGACGGCGGTGTACGTGAGTCAGGCCTCGGTGATCAGGCTGGGCAGCCGGGCGATCAGGGTAGGGAAGTGGCCAGCCCAATAGGAGGCGCACGCGTCGTCGACTGCCTGGCGGATGTCCTCAAGCGGAGTCGGCTCGTCATCGAGGTCCGGGAGGAGGGACGGCGACAGCAGGACGTTGCGAAGTCCCAGGACGCTGCCTCCATCGCGGTCGAAGCCGAGCTGATCGTGTTTGCCGATGAGCGTGCTGAGCTCGACGTCTAGGGCGTTGGCGAGCTTGATCAGTGAGGTGAGCCGAGCCGTTTGCCGCTGGCCCTGTTCGACTTTCGCGATCAGGTCCCTGGAGGTACCCACAGCAGCCGCGAGTTCCTCCTGGGTGAGTCCGCGGGATCGGCGAGCAGCTCGGAGGCGCGCACCAATAGTCCTACCGTCGCGCATGGGACCTCGCCTTCCTGTGCGACTCGGCATCCACAGGCTACGGCGCAGGGCCTTTTCATGCCGCGGTTCAGCGGATCTCGCCTGTTCACACCTGGCGACCGTTCCTACACATACCTATGGCACAGCTCTCGAGGGTGTCCGCCCACGCCTCTTCACGAGGGCCTCGGCAAGAGACTGAGGGAGGCGATCGCCGAGCTCATCGGCAAGAGCTCAGCCGCTGCCCAGTAGATAGTGGAGGGCGGTCGGACCGCCTGTAGCCGTAGGGCATAAAGCGGCCCTCGCCCTCCCGAAGGGACACTGTTGGCGAATTGATCAAACCATGGACGACTGGGAGGCATTCAGGAGACCGACGGACAGCGCTTGGACCGAGGCACCATCGTGCCGGACCGCCCCAAGCAGGTCACGCTGCACCAGGTCACCTACCGTTACCCCGAAGCCGACCAAGACACCTTGCATGAGGTGGACTTCGAAGTCCGGCAAGGAGCGATCGTCGCCGTGGTGGGAGAGAACTGCTCCGGCAAAACCACCTTGATGAAACTGCTGTCCGGGCTCAACCTGCCCACCGATGGGGTAGTTACCTGGGACGGCGTCAGCACCCGCGACCTGGATCCCCACGCCCTGTGGAAGCGGTGCGCGGTGGTGCCGCACGAGTTCGCCCGCTGGCCGATGGCCGCCCGCGTCATGACCAGCGCCTTCTCGCCCCTGGCCGACGGCGTGATCCAGAGCACCAGCGGGACCCGTCCCGACCGGGTGTGCATGGTCGTCTCCAGGCAGAGCCGCCGCAGGCGGTGGCGGGAGACCACGCACCAGAAGTGGGCCAGGGCCCGGTCGCGGCCGGTCCTGGTGGCGGCGGGCACGGAGACGGCGCTGCTCAGCAGGACGAACGGCACCCAGTGGCCGCCCCGCGCGGCGCCGAGCAGAGCCAGGACCAGCAGCCCCAGCCCGCCGAGCGCGATGAGCTCGCTGCGGACGCGCCAGATCCGCGTCAGCGGGCCCCCGCCGCCCGCGCCCGGGAGGTCCTCGACGGCCGGGTAGATTTGGTTGCGCGGGTTCCTCGACACGTCAGGACACCTCCTCGGGCACCCGTGACGCCACCGTGAGCTGGTCGAAGCGGGGGTCGCGGTAGGCGCGGGCGCCGAAGCCGGTCCTGGTGACCGTCCAGCCCCGGTAGATGGCGAACTCGTCCGGCTCCATGCAGATCTCGCGGTCCGTCCATGCGATCAGATCCCGGATCCGGGACTTGATTCGGCCGAGCCCCTTGGTACCTTGTGAGTACATAGAAGACCCCTTTCGCGGCATTTCCAGAGGTGGCTTCTTCGCCGGGTCGCAGGTCGGGTCCCGTCCCGCCGCAGGGTGGCAGCCCATATGCGGCGAACGCGGATCCGGTCTCGGCCCGGCAATTTCTTCGTGCTCCGATGAGCGACACGCTTTTCAGGCGATGGGACGGTCCTTCCGGCAAGCGGCCTCCCTTGGCTGGACATTCGTATCCGGGACGGCTCCGTTGCCGGTGAGGCGGCCCTCGCGCGGGCGCCCGATCGTGAGCGGAGAGCCCGACGTGCGGGGCCGTTTCGTCATCCCGGCCTCCCCTCGTCGGACGAGAACCCTCCTGGCTCGATCGTCCTCCGCGTTCGGTGATGCTGCAATACATCGAGCAAGGGAAGAATTAAGTTTCTTCGCAGATTGCCGTTCTAGTTGCCGTGCAACTTGCACGCGTTCTGTCAGGGGTACATGAGACCGTCGGGACGGCCGTAAATCCTCCCCCTGACCTCTATACCTACGTGAAGCCTTGTCTTGCTCCCACGGTCTCTCCGTGAAAGTCTTCGGGCAACCCCATGCGGCAGAGTTCGTGCAAGTTGCAGTGTAAGATTGAGTGAACGGCCCACAAACCGGGTTGCCAAACGATCCGTTCCCGCCACACCTTCATTCCCGACAAGGAGAGTGGACGGTGCCATCGCAGCAGGGCAGTCCGACAGTGCGCAGGCTCCGCCTAGGCCAGGAGTTGCGCCTCCTTCGCGAACGACGGAAGTTCACCGGGGCCCGGGCGGCGCGCGAGCTCGGCTGGTCGGCCAGCAAGGTCAGCCGCATCGAAGCCGCGAAGACCATGCCCAGCGCCGCCGACATCAAGGCGTTGGGCGAGCTCTACAGCCTCGACGGCGACAGACTTGACGAACTCTTCGGCCTCCTGCGAGATGCGGAGCAGCGTGGGTGGTGGGAAGATTATGAAGACTCCCTTCCCGAGGAGTACATCAGGCTTCTCGGGCTGGAGGCGGAGGCGACGGTTCAGCGCAACTGGGAACCCCAGTTGGTGTCCGGTCTCCTCCAGACCGAGGACTACGCGCGAGAGGTCATCCTCTCCGCGCGCGGAATCGTCCGGATCACGCACAGCGGCGTGCGCAGTCGCGTCGAGGCCCGCCTCGACCGGCAGCAACGGGTTCTGCACCGGCCCGATCCCTGCCGCCTCAACGTGGTGCTCGACGAAGCGGTGCTGATGCGGCGCTTCGGGGAGCCCTCGGTCATGCGGGAGCAGATGGAACACCTCATCGAGGTCTCCCTGTTGCCGCACGTCAACGTCCGGGTGTTGCCGCTGGACTCGCTCCATCCGGTCAATACCGGGGCGTTCATTCACCTGAAGTTCACCGGTTTCGACGATGTCGTCTATTTGGAGCACTTGTACACTGCTCACTTCGTAGAGGACCTCGAACGAGTCGCCGGCTATGAGAACGCTTTTGACCACATGTGGGCAGAGGCACTCGACGAGGACGAATCCCGCGTACTCATCCAACGCAAAGCCATGTTGTGGCGGCGCTAGAGCGCGCGGTCCCAGTAGGCGGGCAATGAGGCCCTGCCTATACCTTTTGGGGAGAAAATGCACACCAGTACGATCCCGAACTGGCGGAAGAGCACCTTCTGCAATGGAGCGACCTCTTGTGTCGAGGTCGCCCCTCTGGCAGACGGCAACGTCGCCCTGCGGGACAGCAAGGTTGAGGACGGCCCCGTGCTCGTCTTCACGCCGTCCGAATGGGCCGCCTTCACCGCAGGGGTGCGTGACGGCGAGTTCGACCTGCAGACCCTGGCCTCCACCGCCGGGTGAGCAAGCGGCCCTGACGGGTTGGTGACACAACCTTCAGGGCCGCCCACGACGAGACTCTGCCAGAGCTCGCCGGTCCGTCCCGCCTCGCGGGGCCTTGTAGTGCTGTGTTCCTCAAGCAGGTAGATAAAACGGCGTCGGCGGTGACGGGGCTCTGGAGCTGGACGGCGCACTAGGCAGGAGGGGCCGCATCTACGTCATCGCCGCCGGCCGCTGCTGGCACAACGCCCCGTCCACGTCTCCGCTGCACGACAACTCCGGCTCGATCGAGATCGAGGCCGAAAAGGACGGTAGCCGGCACTGGGCCGCCGAACAATTGGACGCTTACCACCGCCTGTACGCCGAGCTGTGCAAGGAGTTCGGCTTGCCTGCGAGAGGGGTCAGGGGCCACCAAGAAGTCAACGACAGAAACCCGACCCACACCTCATCGCCATGGATGACTTCCGCACCACCGTCGCCCGACTGATCAAGGCGGACCATGCGGTGAGGGCTGGCCGGTCAGGCTCCTCCGTTACCCGCCGGTCAACCGTGGGACGTACGAGATTGGCAGCAGGCTGCCGCACGCTCGGCTTTGAGCTCGACATCGACGGCGCCTACGGCTCGGCCTCGCGCGCGGTGCGCCGGAAGATCCAGCGCGACGCGGGCCTCGACGACGACGGCATTGTCGGGCGGCTCACCTGGGCCGCCACCCTCCATGCTCGATGACCTGGCACGGCTGTATCTGCTGCGCGCCTCCCACGCCCCCGGCCAGCCGTGTCCCCGTGGTTGGTCGGGTCGATCTCGCCTCGGGAGACAATCAGGCGTCTGAACTGGAAGATTCGCGAGCCGCTCCTGCTGCGTGGGCCATCGCCCTGCTGCTGACGGGCGCCGTACGGCTGTGTATCGCGCTCGGCGACATCCCGCCGGAGTCGGCGCTGGACGAGGCCAGTGTCGAGTAGCTGGTCGACGGCGCTGTTGTGGCGTGAGTGTGGTTCGCCGGCCGCCGCACCGTAACCCCCCCTCGCGGCGCCCCGCAGCCGTGACGGGCTGCCACTCGTGCGGCTGACTGAACAGCCGCGCCAGTAGGAGCGGCGCGCTCCTGCGTACTCCAGGCACCTCACCCGCCGCGTGCGGGTGAGGCGACCTTGTGATGTCTAACAGCGTGTTTGAGAAGATCATCATGGGTGGTACGGCGACCGACGCGATCATTCACCTGAAGCATGCCCTTACTGTTGAGACGTGCAAGAGGCGCTCACATATCTAGATCAGACATTCATCAACTTTCGTGAGTTCCTCTTCGAGGATCACGCACGTCGCTGGGTCGACATCAAGCGCTTCCGTGTGTCTCACTCGGACGTCGGCGACACCCACCTGCTGACGGAGCTGATTGGCCATGATCAGTTCCGGGACGACTATGCCGGAGGGGGAGTCGAGGCCGACGGGCTTCGCCATGGCCCCTACTGGCTGCGGAACGTGAGCCCGGGCGCATACGTACGCGTGGACGAGATGAGCGCGAACGCCATGCTGCGCGACTGGGCGGCACAGTTCGGCCCTCTTCCTGTGGCTCTGTCCGCCCGGCTGGAGCACGAGGTTCATCCGCTGGTCGCAGGAGCCACCGAGAGATACCGGCTCTCAGATCTCGGTCATGAAGCTTTTCACGACTGGGCTGCGGTTCATATCGACTTTCACGAGTTGGTCTTCATCGACCGCCCCGCCAAGATCTTGTCGCTCCTGGTCGCCGCTGACGACTGAGCGCGCGTTCAGGAGGGTTAGTAGGTCGGCTGGTCAAGGACGTATCGCTGCTGGCGTGTAGCGGACTTTCCCCGGGTGAGGCGGCGGGCCATGCCGGCGATGGCGGCCCAGCGGATCACCGCCTCGGATACGGCAGGCTTGCGTTCGTAGTCACGAGCCAATCGACGGCAGGCGGTCAGCCAGGCCAGCGTCCTTTCTACCACCCAACGGCGGGAAATGACGCTGAAGCCGCGCTGGTCAGCGGGCTTACGGACGATCTCCAGAGTAGTGCGCGGCGTCTCGCGGGACCAGTCCACCAACCGTCCCGCAAAGCCTTGGTCGGCGAAGACGTACCGAATCGGCGTGGCGAGGTAGGCCGACAGCAGGGCGGTCTTGGCGCCGTCGCGGTCCTGCCAGCTCGCCGCCATCACGGCGACCGTGATGAGCAGGCCGGTGGTGTCGGTGATGATGAACCGCTTGCGGCCGTTGACCTTCTTGCCCGCGTCGTAGCCGCGGCTGCCGCGGCCGACGGTGTCGGCGCCTTTGACGCTTTGCGAGTCGATGACGCCCGCCGATGGGTCGTCGTCGCGGCCGACTTGGCGGCGGGCCTTGACGCGCAGTTCGGCCAGCAGCCGATCGGTGACACCAGTCTGTTCCCACTGTTGGAAGTACCAGTACACGGTTTGCCAGGGCGGCAGGTCGGTGGGCAGGTACCGCCACGGGCAGCCCGAGCGCACCACGTACAGGATGGCGTTGACGATCTCCCTGCGTGGATGCTTCTCGGGGCGTCCGCCGGTGTTCGGCTCGGGCAGGAGGGGCTCGATCAGCTCCCACTGCTCATCGGTCAGATCAGAGGGGTAACGATCAGGGGGCATCTGGCCACCCTGGCGGCCTCAGCATCCTTCGTCGCCACGCCACGCCGAACATGAACGATCTTCTCAAACACGCACTAAGGGCCACGAATCCCTTTTCGAGGCAGGGACGCTCTCACGTGCCCGGATCGGCCAGGCCCGCATTCGAGGACTTCGACGGCTCGGGTCCTTCGCTCCCGTGCCATGCTTCCCAGCGGACCAGGTCCTCGCCTCTTAAGTTGTGTATGAAGTCCACCTTCCGGAGAGCGGCGTCGCCGATTGCTTCCTTGAACCCTCGGCTGACGAGCGCACTCGCGGCTTGCCGTGCGACCTCTCTACGACGAGTTGCGGCGAGTTGCTGGGGCGATGCGGCCAAGGTGTCACCCCAGCACCGCAGCGCGATGGATGAGCCCACCCACGTTGGGGCTGCGCTCGTCAGCGAGTACCTCCTGGACGGCCTCGCGCGCTTTCTCGACTTGGGCGAACTTTGTGATGACGCCGAGAGCTTCGACGCGGCTGCCCCTTGTGAAGGTGCCAAAGAGGCCTTCGAAGGATGACGATCGCCACGACGGCAACCGTCGGCTAGGCAAGCGCGTTGACCAGGGTGGCGGGGAACTCTAGAGCGGGCACATGAAGACTTCGCGGTGTGGATGTTGTGTGTTACCTCGATCACCGTCGATAACTGCCTCGGTGCACCAACAAGGCAAGATCATCTTGCTAACCAGTTGGGGGCATAGGCCCCGGGGGAGTCTGGATACGTTCGCCTCTACTAGGCAAGGTGCGATCATCACAGGCCCAACGGCGTGGGCGGACGGGTTCAAATCCCGCCGCCCCGACAGTATCGCCGCAGGTAGCAGGCCGCTTCTGTAAATCGGGAGCAGCCTTGCTCGTCTTCTGGACGACACGCTGCGCTGCGACGGCGTTGACCGCATTTCGATCTGCCACGTCTCCCCATCGCAGGGGTCGACCTGATGTGTGTCACGCCTTGTGTGTTATCGGAGGGTGAGCGGCGTGGTCAGGATCAGGTCCCGGTCGTCCCCGTCGCCGTCCATCCAGGCGAGGATCGGGCGGTTGCGGGCGTCCAGTGTCATGGTCAGGCCGTTGTCGCCACGGCGCGGAATCGTGGTGACCGGGGTACGTGTGCAGCGCGTTCCCGTACAGGTGGCGATGACGATCTGTTTGCGGTCGAGTTCCTGGAAGGCCACCAACGCGCGTCCGGCCCGATCCAGCACCATCGCCGGGCCCGCGTGCCGCTCGTCCGGTGCGGTCAGTGTGACCGTGTCAGCCTGTGAGCAGGTGCGGGTACGGCAGTCGAGCAGCTTGATCGCGCCTTCGGACAGGTCCTCGTAGGCGATCAGCGGGCGGCCGTCAGCCCGTACGGCCAGCTCGGCGTGGGGTTCGTTGCGACGGTGGAACACGTAACCGGACCGGCCCGTCCCCACGGGCTGCTCCACTCTTGCCCTGGTGCAGGCGGGGTTGTCGCAGGAGACCACCTGGATGGCGCCACTGTCCTGATCCAGGCGGAGGGCGACGGGGCGGTCGTCAGGGGCCACGGCGGCGATGAGGTCGCGTCCGCCGCCCGTACGCGTGTTCACCAGGAGCTTGGCGACCTTCCTCGTGCTCGGACGGAGGCACGCGGGATCGTCACAGGTGGTCAGCGAGAGCACCTCCTCATCATCGTCACTCTTCGACGGAAGCCCTTGGAGCTGGGCGACCACCAGACCGCCACCGGGCCGCGCCGCCAGGGCGACCACCTTGTTCCGCTCGCCCCACCTCACCTCCATCAGAGGCTTGCCTCCGGGGGCCGGCGCACAGGCCGTCGCATCGCAGATCAACAGTCCGAGCCGGGCACGCCAGTTCTCATCGTAGACCCGTCGATAAAGCTCATCGATCGCCCATGTCGTCACCGCGATGCGGCCGTCGGCCAGCCGCGCGCTGACCGCTGTTCGCTCGCCGTCGACGGCGAGCGGCTCGGCCCAGGAGAGCCGGGGGCGGGCACAGCCGCTGTCCGCACAGGTCAACAGCTTCGCCTCGCTGGAGCCGTCCATGAGCATGGTGAGACGTCCGTCCGGCCCGGCGTACAAAGCTCGCAGGTCGGACGACTCGAGGGTCGGTTGCGGCGGGCGGCCGCCCGCCTCAGGTGCCTCGTCCGCGGCCTGGGGCAGGTTCCTCGTGACGACCGTCTGGGAGACCTCCAGCCAGCCGAACGGGTTGACCAGCCCCGCGCCGCCGTACAGCAGGCTCGGTAGGAGGAACGCCGCGAGCACCGGGACGGGCCTGGCCCGGCGTGACGTGCTCGCCGGGAGGGCGCCGGCGATCTCCTGGAGCTCGGTGGGGATCCCCGCGAGCGCCAGGCGGTGCAGGAACAGGCGCGCGATCACGGTCGCCTGGAACGGCACGGCGACCAGTCCCAAGCAGAAGCTCGCCCCCGCCTGGAGGACGGGCGTCTCGGACATGGCCCCCTGCACCACCTGCTGGATCACCGCGGGAAAGATCAGCACGCCGAAGGCCAGCGTGAGGGCGGTGGCCCAGGGGGCGTGGGACGTCAGCCGGTAGGCGAGCGCGAGCGCGCTTCTCGCCGACCGTCGCTTCAGCACCACGCCCGGCACGGCAAGCAGGCACGGCAACGAGAACAGGAGCAGGAGCGCCGTGATGGCGTAGGCGGGGACCTGCGCCCCGTTCCACAGGAGAATGCCGAAACCGACCACGAGGTCCGCGACGATCACGACCGCGCCGATCAGCACCAATGCCAGCATCGCGGGCCAGCGGCGGGCCGCGGCCCGCATCGCGTCCATGGTGGAGACGTTCTTGCCGACCAGCAGCCCAGCGGCGATCATCGTCGTCGCGGGCAGCACCACCATCTGCCCGGCCACCGTGGCGACCAGCACCGCCGCCGACCACACGAGCAAGGGCACGCCGGGCGGACCGACCAGTTCGAACCCGCCGTTGATCACGGCCGCCGCCCCGTCCAAGAGCACGACCAGCGCCGATGCGGCGATCAAGCCGAGTGGCAGGAACACCAGCAGAGCCGGAGTCGACAACCGGATCAGGTGTCGCGCCGCGGACGCATAGGCCAGCCAAACCACACCGTGCCGCCGCATGGCGTTCCAGGTGGGTGTGTAGGGGTCGGCGGCGGCGACGCCGCCGTTCGAGCTCCCACCGTTCGCCCACCCCCTATCCGCGGGCTTTGGGCCGGTTCCGTTTCTATGACCGGGAGGTTCAGGGTGCAGGAACAGGAACTGCGCCCAGAGGCGGGCCCGCATCAACCTGGCCCGTGACCTGGCGATCAATTGAGCGGGCATGGACATATATGCCTCCAGCGGGACAGGGAAGTGGCCAGGAGCCTAAATGCCGCGCCTGCCACGCGTGAGGACGAAGACCGCGTCGGCATCGGATCGAACCCGCAGCTCAACGCGTCCCGTACTTCAACGGCGTCCTAAGGCCCGCCAACTGGTTCGCGTGTCGGTAGCGGGCCGGCGACCCACTCTTGATGTGCCGGGTTCCGCCGGTCGCCGGGCCGAGGAGAAGTCCTTTGCTCCTCGTCCCCGCGTCCCGGGGAACCTGGAATGGGCCCAGTGGGTTCGAAAGCGGACATAGACAAGGGAGGGGTCATCTGTCGACACCCTCCCAGATGCGTGTCCCTACTTGAGGACCATGCGGAACACGAACGCGTCGTAGCGATCTCGGGGATATGAGACATCGGAGATCATGATGACTCGCCCGCCAGCATCGATATACCGCTGATGGACCGCCTTGACGCGATCGCCGGGAGTTGTGCGCAGCCACTCGGCGTGCAGTGGCGCCGGTAGCCGGTCAGAGACACTCTCCTCCAGGAACATGGCTTCCGAGATGTCGGCGACATCCACCGGGTGATAGGTGTCAGAGATCGAAATGGGCTGGCCATCCACGGTGGCTCGAGTGATGACGTGGGCGATCGATTCGCCCTCCGTGAGGCCAAGAGCCTCTGCGATCTCGCTAGTGGCCGGGATTTGCTTGGCTTCGCGCTCCACCTGCGCGTTGTGGCTGGATTCCTTCTGGAACGTGCGTTCGGCGTTCTCCATCAGGTGCTCAGGAGACACGCGCACGAGGTTGGGCTGGTCGGCGACGAAGGCGCCCTGCTGACTTACGTATCGTACGAGCCCTTGGCATTGAAGTAGTTCGAGAGCTTTTCGAACCACGATGTCCGATACGCCGTACTGCCGCGCGATCTCCGCAGAGCTCGGCAGTCGCACACCGGACGGAAGCTCCCCCCTTCGGATGCGTTGGGCGTACTCGCCCGCGATGCGGATGTAGATCGGTCCTGTCACTTCCTGATCGACCCCCTCGGGTATTTGGCGCCGTCTCAGTCCGTCGTATATACGTCATCGTATTACTCGCAGGTCCGTACGTAAACGGAAATCACGTATACACCGCTGCCAATGACGCACTTCCGCCGTATGCGCGTGGTAGCACTCGGAAGGTGTCTGAAGGGGAGTTGCGCGCCAGGCCTGTCGGATCACTCTTTGTCGGTTTTGGGTAATATATGAAAAGGACATCCCTCTTTGGGGTCGAGTGGGGTGAGACAGGACTTCCCTTGATGTTTAGGTTCAATTGGTGGCATATGGCAGCATTTGCTCCGCGAACCCATCGCCAAATTTGCGCACGCTTCGACCCGTTTCAGCACCGCATGGGCGATTCAAGCCAGCGCACCACGCCCGTGCGAACGTGAAAAATACTGAACCTCTTTAACCCCTACCCCGCCCTCCTGAGCGGGATTGATACCGCATCTACCGGCCCGGCTCGGATGCCGGAGTCCTTGGCCTCGCCGCGGACCGCGGGGATCACCTTCGCCAGCCGCCGCTCCTCACCTGCGGCGATAGGATGAAAAAGGCTCACTACCTCCCCCAGAACTCAACGTTCCGCCCGCGTCCGATTGACGGCCAGATGACCGTCTGGCTGGTGGCTTGCCCGGCGGTTCCCCGGAGACATGACCGAGCCGCGACCGTATCCCAGCGATCTTTCCGGCGCCCGACGGGGGCTCGCCGAGCCCTTCCCGCCCGCCGAGCGCTCTCGACGCCGCTTCACATGCCGACGATTCCCAACTCTCCCCGCTGACGCGACTGCGCGCATGCCCCCCAGCGCCATGTGGACGACGTCTTCCTCACACCCCGTCAAGAGAGCCGCCTGCGACGCCTCGTCATTTCCCCGCGCCTTCCAGAGGTCCGTCAGCTTACGGCGCGACTGTCCAGAAAGCGCAAGGCACCCGAAGCAAGTTTTGGCGGCATGCGACGAATACGGCCGCGAGGCCTGGCGTGAGGACCTTCCCGAGCGGGTTATCGGCCTTGTCACGCATGCGGTGCGGTCAGTAAGTGAACAGCGTGATCTTCTCATCAAGATCGGAGTCCGCGGCCTGCCTCGCGCGGGTGAATGTTGCGCTCGATAGCATATTCTTATGTTTATATATAAATGGCTCGTCACATGGCAGGATATGAATATCCGGAGCGCAAGCCCCGATCGAAAGGGGTACCGATGGGCCCGAGCCACCTATCAGCACATGTCGAGATCGCTGACCACCTTCGCCACCAGATCACCAGAGGCGAACTGCGAGGAGGCGACCGCGTTATGAGTGAGCGCGAGATATGCGGCCAGTGGAAGGTTACTACGATCACCGCGCGTCAGGCGCTGGAAGTACTCCGGGCCGAGGGGCTCGTCTTCGGTGTCCGGGGGAAGGGGACGTTCGTCCGCAAGCCCCAACCGCTGCGGCGTGTGGCCCCTCAACGCTACTGGCGGCCCCACACCGCCGCGACCTACGAGCACGAGGCCCAGGCGGCCGACCGCTCCGTGACCACAGACCACACCGTTACCGCCGTCAGGGCGCCGGCGGACGTGGCGGACCGCCTCGGCCTGTCCGTTGACGCGCGGGTTCAGCAGATCACCTACCTGATCCGCATGGACGACCAGCCGATCTGCTCCAGCGTGTGCTGGGAGCCCCTGTCGATCACTGGTGGCACCCCGATCCAGAATCCCCAAACCGGACCGCACGCCGGAGCGGGTATCGTGCCACGGTTCGACGCCATTGGAGTCCACGTCGATCGGGTCCGTGAGGTACTGACCATCCGCATGCCCGACCCCGAGGAAGCGGTGACTCTGGAGATTCCTCCCGGCGTTCCGGTCGTCCAGATCCAACAGACTTTCACCGCTGACGGACAAGCCCTGCAAACGGCTGACATCGTGTATCCAGCCGACCGTTACACGCTGGAGTACGACATGGAAATTCGGTGACCGGAACCCGCCCGCGCTGCTCGTCCACGAAAGTCGAAAACCCCGTGCTCCCGGATTTCGGTGAGCCGGTCCTCCACGTCGCGTTCCAGTCCTGCGGATACACGGCCTCGCCCCGCTCGACTTCGGGATCACAGACCAGCGGGCGACCCTTCCGGATGCGGCTGACACAGCGGGCACGTGCTGAACCGCGATCCGGCACAGCGGTGAATTCAATCCTGCGGCGGCTATCAGAGCGTCCAAGGTGGCCGGCTGGCCGGCGGGCGCGAAGCAGTGGTGAAAGGCCAGCTCGCCGGTGGTGCGGTGCTTGCGGACCAGCAAGAATTGAGTGGACTGGTGGTGGCGATCCAGGCCCAGGCGTCGGTGCGTTCGCCCTTGGAGCCATGTCCGGCTGAGTGGATGGTCCAGCGGCGTTTCCGCCTGAGATGCTTGGTCACGGCTTGTTCGCGGGTCAGGCAGCTGCCCGCGTCGAGGATGGGAGCGAAGGTGGCGCGGACGCGCGGCACGTAGGCCTGGCCGTTCTCCGGGAAGGCGCGCGGCCTGGTGCGGGCGCCGTAGACCTCGTCCCCGGTCACGAAGTCCAGCCGCACGTCGTCGGCGTAGGCCTCGCCCAGCAGGTCGCTGGCCAGTTCGCCCTGGGTCGCGAACGCCAGCTCCAGCGGCAGGCCGGTGGTGATCGCTGTGACCGGGTCGCTGATCCGCTTGGCGGGGATCCATTGCCGGACGCCGATCAGCGTGTGCCCGGCCCCGGCGCGGACGTAGGCCAGATAGACGGCGTTGATGCCGCCCTCGGCTTCCGGCCGGTCGATGCCGCCGGCGCAGCCCCTGTCCTGACGTTCGCCCCCTGCCGTGGCGGTGCCATTCTTCTCCTGGCCGGACTCGTCCAGCACGCCGACCCTCTACGATGAAGGCAGCAGCCGCTTTGGATCTTGTTCCATTCACACAGACGTGATCACGAGCGGCTGCTCTCATTCCCCGGGAATCCCGCCAGAGGACCGCATCGACCTGGCACCGTATGTTCCCAGCTCACATCGCAAATGGCGGCCGCCGTACTAGGCCGTGTTTCGAGAGATCACGGGTTTGTGGCGTGTCGATGATCGTTGAACGAAGAGGTCTCCGGTAGTTGGTTCAACGACCAAGAAGAACGAAATACCGGAGACCCCGTGGCCAGCGTAGTGGTGACGAGGCG
>NZ_JBSGCE010000095.1:0-25270 GCF_053601695.1 Nonomuraea sp. NPDC004702 | reverse complement strand
GGCCCGTGAGGACCACCGCCACGTCCACCTCTGGTGCCAGCACGCCGGTGTCAAAGAAGTTGCGACTCTCGGTGGCCCGTGAGGACCACCGCCACACTCGGTCAGGCGATGGCCGCAGCCCGCGGCTGGTTGCGACTCTCGGTGGCCCGTGAGGACCACCGCCACGTCCACCTCTGGTGCCAGCACGCCGGTGTCAAAGAAGTTGCGACTCTCGGTGGCCCGTGAGGACCACCGCCACTGCGAAAACCCCCGCACGCTGGCGAGGGTCGAAGGTCGGTTGCGACTCTCGGTGGCCCGTGAGGACCACCGCCACCCCCGGTCGCGCCGACCTCCTTGACGACGCCCTTGCGGTTGCGACTCTCGGTGGCCCGTGAGGACCACCGCCACCTCCTGGCCCCGCCCGGTCGTCTCGCCAGGCAGCGCGTTGCGACTCTCGGTGGCCCGTGAGGACCACCGCCACTTCTCGCCGGGGATCTTCTCGACGTGCCCTTCGTGGTTGCGACTCTCGGTGGCCCGTGAGGACCACCGCCACGGTATCTAATCAGGTCATACGCATCTCAACGCCAGAACAGCTCTTCCCGAAATTCACTTAACAAGCACCAGACGGCCCCAAACCTCCTTCGGAACGCCCAGCGTGTCGCATGAGCACTGCAGGTTCCGAAGCACTGATGGCACCGCTCTCGACATGACTAGGATCAATAACCGACAATCAGCGCACATTCGCCGGTAATAGGACGCTCTATAACCACTTCCCGTCATCCTCATCCAGCGGTAGCACTCCGAGCAGCACAGGGAACATGTCGTGGCGGCATGGGAAGGCGCACCGATTCTTCTCCCAGACCACCTGGTGCCTCAACCACGTCGACATGATTGCTGCCTGCCTGGTCATCACGGTTTTCGCGCCCCAGCCCGCGCAGCCCGACCCCTCGAAGATAAACGACGGCGCTCCGGTCTGGGCTTATGCGATGAGATGACGGCAAGAGTCGTGCTCGAAGCAGCGCCGAATGCCGCGCCACTTCCGTCGGAGGTATAAGGAACCGGCGGATCCCTGGTGAGATTCGTTTGGCCGTCCGTAAGATGCGGGAGGACCAGAGATCGACAAAGAGAGCCCGGACCTCCCCGTGATTCGATCAGATGGCACTACCGGCCTTGAGAGGTCGGCCCCTTGACGTCAACGCAGCGCTTTCGACACGTCATCCCCCTCATCGCGGCGCTCGTCACCGCGATGGCCGTGTTCGCGGGAATCGTCGCGGGCATCAATGACGACGGCGGTCTGAAAGGTGGCCAGTTCATCTTCGCCATGGTCGCCTCGGCGCTGTCCGGCGGGATCGCCTTCTGGCAGGTGAAGGACCAGTTGGGCAAGCCAGCTCAAGCGCTGCCGCCGGCGAACGGGAAGCACCTTCCGCAAGTCGGGCGGCTGTATCAGCTCCCACCTGACATCGAGGACTTCACCGGCCGGGCCGAGGATGCCGCCGAACTGGCCAAATTGCTGATCTCCAGAGAGGCTGAGACGGCGGTCGTCGTGACCGCCCTGTCAGGTAAGGGCGGCGTGGGCAAGACGTCGCTCGCGCTGCATGTCGCGCATCGTGTGCGCGACCACTTCCCTGACGGGCAGATGTACGTCAACCTACGCGGCGTTGAAGCGCAGGTCCTGGACCCCGCCGAGGTCCTCGGTCGCTTCCTGCGCGAACTCGGCGTCGACGCCGAAAGCGTCCCCGAGCAGGTGGAGGACCGAGCCCGGATGTACCGGGCGCAGCTCGCCGACCGGCGAATTCTCCTCGTGCTCGACAACGCACTGAACGAGCAACAGGTGCGGCCACTGCTGCCAGGAAGCGCCACTTGCGCGGTACTCATCACGAGCCGGGCCCGACTCGGAGCGCTCTCCGGGGCGCACACCCACGCTCTCGATGTCATGACTGTCGAACAAGGCCTGGACCTGCTACAGAACATCGTCGGCAAGGCTCGCGTGGCTGCCGAACCCCACGGCGCGAGGGAAATCGTGGAGCTGTGCGGACAGCTTCCACTGGCGCTCCGTATCGCGGGTGCGCGCCTCGCCTCTCGTCCGATCGACCGGCTCGCGGGCTTCGCCGTACGGCTCCGTGATGAACAGCACCGGCTGGACCTGCTGAAGGTGGGCGACCTTGAGGTCCGCGCCAATTTCGCGCTCAGCTACCAGGTATGCGACGAGGAACTGAGGGGGGCCTTTCGGCTTCTCGGCATGCTGAAGACCGCCGACTTCTCCGCGTGGACGCTGGCCGCACTGGCAGGCGTGTCCATGCACACCGCACAGGAGATGCTGGAACGCCTCGTCGATGCCGAACTGATCGAGATCGCGGGTGATGACCGGACCGGGATCCGGCGCTATCGGTTCCATGATCTGCTGCGGGTGTTCGCCCGCGAGCGGTTGGCCGTGGAGGAGACCGAGGCTACCCACAAGGCGGCGTTGACCCGGCTGCTGGAGTTCTACATCGCTCTGGCGACCAACGTATCGGTCCTGCTCGAACCGGGCGGGCACAGCGAGCCGGTGCCCGTGGACCCCGAACTGTTGCAGGCCATTCGATGATCCTCGCGAGTGGTTCCTCACCCACGAGGTCGCGTTTCTCCTAGCCGTCGACCTGGCCGGCGAGGCTGAACTCTGGCATCCCGCCTGGCGACTGGCGGAGGCATTGCCTGCGATGTCGCACTGGCCCTCCGACTGGCCGACCTGGATGAGCGTTCACCGGATAGGTCTGGACGCGGCCATCAGAGACGGCAGTCGTCAAGGCGAAGCCGAGATCCGTTGCAAGATCGGGGCGATTCACCGAGCCCAAGGTGACTACGTCTCCGCGGAAGAGCAGCTGCGCATGTCCGCCGACATCGCCGAAGACATCGGCGACGAACTCGGCGTCGCCATCGCGTTGAGCGTGCTGGGTGACACCTATCGCTATACGGGTCACCTCGATGAGGGCGTGCGGTGTTTTCAACGCGCGCTGGAGGCGTTCCGCCACCGTGACATCCCGCGCTATGGCGCCTGGGCCCTCAACGGGCTGGGTGATCTCCAACGCGGACAGAGCAAATGGCAGGAGTCCATCGACTGTTTCACCGAATGTGTGCAGATCTTCGACAACCTCGGCGACCGGCTGGAGGCTGCTCGCTCCCGCGTCCGGTTCGGCACGTACCCTTCGCCAGCTCGGCGTTCTGTGGCGCAACATGGGTCGTATCACTCAGGCGATCAGCGCATTGGACGAGGTGCAGGTCATCTTCGAGGATCTGGTGGACAGGCGCGGCGTCGCCGTCGTCCTGCGCAACAAGGGGGACGCCTATCGGCGGGCGGGTGCGTACGAAACCGCACTCGGCTGCCTGGAGGACGCGCTCGCGCGCTTCAGCGATCTGGGCGATCGCCGGTGGGAGGCGCGTTCCCGGATGAGCCTCGCCGACACCCTCCGCCATGAAAGCCGCTGGGAGAAAGCAGGCACCCACTTGAAGGTGGCTTCGGACATCCTCCGGGAGATCGACGATCGCCCCGGGCAGGCACGGGTCCTGCGTTCCTACGGGCTCTTCTACCGAGGCCAGCAGCAGTGGCAGAAGGCCATCGACACTTACCAGGAGTCGCGGACTATCTATGAATCCCTTGGTGACCGTCCCTGGGCTGCTCGCACAATGGCTGAGGAGGCGGCCGTCCACCATGCACAGGGCGACGATGAAGCGTGGCGGGACCTGCGCCAACGGGCAGAGAAGCTCTGCCGCGAGTGCGGTGCCAGTACGGACCATGACGTCACACTGTGGCTAACGGAATGGTAATCCGCGCACGCTAGGCGTAGCCGATCATGCAGAAGGAGGACGGCAGTGGAAGTCACTCGCTACGAGCAGGTCCTGGCCGACCACGGCGGGCTCGCCCGCGACATGGCGACGGCGTCCGCGCACGCACGCTATGCCGTACCGGTGTCCACCCCTCGCGAGAGGGCGATCCGCGACGTCGCGGCTGGGGTTGCCGCTCCTGTACTCATCGGCTACGTGATCTGGCTGCTCCGTACGGCTCACGCTCGCGATCTGGACCGACTGTGTTTCCTGTCTCGGGATGCCCAGGTGTTCTACGAGATCGCCAAGCGTATGGCTCCCGAGCTCAGAGGCGGCCTTGCGATGAGTTACGTGTACAGCAGTCGCCGCACGTGGAGCCTCGCCGCATCCGATCCGTACGGGCTGGACAAGGCGGACTGGCTGTTCAACAGCTTCATGCGCTCCAACGCCGCCGACGTGTGCGCCCGGCTCGGGCTCGACATCGACCGTTTCACCGGGGCATTGAAGGAGGCTGGCGCATCGCTTGCCTCCGACGTTCGCGCCGACACGACGGAGCAGAACACAGCGCTCCGTCGGTTCGTTGCGATGCCTGAAGTGGCAGAGGCCATGCAGCCTCGCATCGAGCAGATGCGCCGGCTGGTATGCGACTACGCCGTTCAGGAAGGCATTGCCTCGAATTCCACGGGCCTGGTCGACGCGGGATGGACCGGGCGGATGATCGGCGCGTTGCATTCGATCCTGACGGACGCAGACCTGGCCGTGCCGTACACCTTCTTCTGGGGCCACGAACCACGTGCTACTGGCTGGACGGACCCCGAGCTGATCAGTGCGTACATGTACAACACGGTCGCCGAACCCGGGGTTAAGTGGCGGGTGCCCGACGTACCGTACATCGTGGAAACCTTCTGCATGGCAAACCACGCCATCGTGTCCGGATATCAGCGTGAGGGGTCGGGGCCGATCGAGGCCGTGTTGGAGAGCTCCAATGCCCCAGTGTCGGCATGGGGGTTGGACGTATTCCGCTCCACGATCTACGCCTTCTGCTCAGCTCTCTCACTGACACATGCGGAGGACGACGTCCGGGCTACGGTCTCCTCGGTGCTTCACGACTTCTGGATCACTCCGACCGAGGAAGAAGCCGCGGCGTGGGGCGCCTATCCCTACGACTCCGACCCGCTCGGTCGTGCCACTCTGCCACTGGCGCGCGGCTTCACAGATGAAGAACTTGCCCCTCTCATCGGGGATGGCGGGCATTTCGAGCAGGGGGATCGAGCCTGGCTCCAAGGTTCTCTCGCGCTGAGCGGCCCGGCCGGCCAGCAGGCAGCAGCCATACTGTCCTCCCAGTACGGCTCCCTGGGCAGTCCCGCCACTGACTGATCCGGGTGTAAGCAGCATCAGGAAATCCCGGCCGGTGGACATGACGATCCTGGTACATGGACACATGACTCCAGGTAGTTCAACTCTCGGCGGCCCCAGAGGGCCACCGCTACGCGTACAGAGCATCCGCTTCCTCATGCTCGAAGTTGCGACTCTCGGCCGCCCCCGGAGGATCACCGCCACGGTCTTCCCGCTGGACGTCGCCCGATGGGTGCCAGAGTTGCGACTCTCGGCGGTCCCGGAGGACCACCGCCACGCCAGGCCGGCGCCGTACTTGCCGACCCACCACACGTTGCGACTCTCGGCGGTCCCGGAGGACCACCGCCACCCGGGTCGGTCACGCCCTGGAGACGTCCGGCGAGTTGCGACTCTCGGCGGTCCCGGAGGACCACCGCCACGTCGAGTCCTTCGCTGACCCGTTGGGCGCACAGGTCGTTGCGACTCTCGGCGGTCCCGGAGGACCACCGCCACTCCCGTACGGGCGGTCGTACGAGCCGTACGGGAGGGTTGCGACTCTCGGCGGTCCCGGAGGACCACCGCCACCTGCAGGGACGCCAGCTTCTCCGACAGAGAGACGAAGTTGCGACTCTCGGCGGTCCCGGAGGACCACCGCCACTTGGCGCGTTCGCGGTCGTTGCCGAGCCGCATGTGCAGGTTGCGACTCTCGGCGGTCCCGGAGGACCACCGCCACGGCATCTGATCAGGTCATACAGCTGAGAGCACCGCAAGGTCTAGGCACATAAATTCACCTATCAAGTGACACACAGCATCAATCCTCCTTCGGAACACCCGGCGTGTCGCGTGAGCACTACACGTTCCGAAGCACGTGACAGGAATGCCCGAGAAGCGGTATGGCCAACGCAACCGGCAGCCAACACCACGCCACGGTCACGACTAGCACATCTATCGAGGCATCTCCCTATGGCATGCCATCTCGTCTGAGCACAGCCTCAAGGAGGGGAGCACAACACCGCGAGGCGACCGCATCAGCAGCCATGATCGTTCCCTGTCAACGACAGCCGAATTCTGGGTCTGGCACACATTTCGTGATCTTCCGGCGGACTCGGCTCGCGGCTTGTTGATCATGTTGGGTGATCGTCTCGGAGCTGCTGGAAGTCTTCCTCCCTCACCTGGCCGGCATCTGTATCGAGCGCGTGTCCCGCACCGGCAAGTCGGTACGGATCCAAGCCAGAACGGGCACGTCGCAGGCAGCATGTCCTGCATGTGGAGGGGTGTCGGAGAGGGTGCACAGCCGATACGAACGGCGGCTGTGCGACGCCGCCATCGGCGGCCAGGAAACCTTGATCCATCTACTGGTGACACGCTTCTTCTGCCGCAACCCAGCTTGCTGCAAGCAGACCTTCGCCGAGCAGGTGCCCGGGCTGACCGTGCGCTACGGCCGCCACAGCACTGCCCTGCTGCAAACGTTACGGGCGATCGCGCTGGCGCTCGGCGGCCGGGCCGGCGCCCGGCTCACCGACCGACTGGCCACGGCGGTAAGCCGGATGACCTTGATCCGGATCATCCGCGCCCTGCCCGAGCCCGCTCTGCAGGCAGGGCCGCAGGTGCTCGGAGTGGATGACTTCGCCCTGCGCCGGGGCCACCGCTACGGCACCATCCTGATCGACATCACCACCCGACGGCCCATCGACATGCTCGACGAACGCTCCGCCGACGTGCTGGCCGCCTGGCTGACCGACCACCCCGGCGTCCAAATCATCTGCCGCGACCGCGCTGGCGGCTATGCCGAAGGCGCCGCCCGCGGCGCACCCGAAGCAACGCAAGTCGCCGATCGATGGCACATGTGGAGAAACCTCAGCGAAGCAGTCGAACGGACCCTGGCCAAACACCGCACCGTCCTACATGATCTCCCGCCACTCACCCCACCGACCGTAACCGTCGAAGCCCACACCCCGCCAGCCAGGCCAAACGCCCACTCACCGGCTCGAACAGGACCACTGGCCGAGCGGACGCGACAGCGGCATGCCTCCATCCACCACCTGCTCGCCCAAGGGCGGGACCTGCGCGCGATCGCTACCGAGCTCGGCCTGGCCCGCAACACCGTGCGCCGCTTCGCCCGCACCGCCACTCCAGAAGAACTACTGGTCAAGGACGGCACCGGACGCCGCCCACGAGCCTTGGACGCCTTCGAGCCCTACCTGCGCCAGCGCTGGAACGAGGGCTGCACCAACGCCGAACAGCTGCACCAGGAACTCCGCGAACACGGTTACCGCGGCGCTCCCACCACCGTCCGCCAATACCTGCAGTCCTGGCGCTCGGACACCACCAGGCAACCTCCGCGCCCGTCCCCGCCCACAGTGCGGCAAGCCACCGGATGGCTGCTGCGCAACCCCGCCACCCTCACCGCTGACGAGCAGCGACACCTGGACGCACTCACCACCGCCTGCCCACCCCTGGCCACGCTCTACGACCACGTCCGTGCCTTCGCCGACATGATGGTCAACCGGCACGGCCACCACCTCGAACGCTGGATGGTCGCAGCCGACGCCGACGACCTGCCCGAACTGCGCTCCTTCGTCACGGGCCTGCGCCGCGATCTCGACGCGGCCCGCGCGGGTCTGACCATGCCCTACAGCTCAGGTCCGGTCGAGGGGCACGTCAACCGCATCAAGATGCTCAAGCGACAGATGTATGGACGAGCCAACCCCGACCTGCTGCGCAAACGCGTTCTACTCGCCGACTGAGCATGCCCCTTCACGGAATGTGAGCCAGATCCAGAATTCGGCCGTCGTTGACAGGAGCCTCCGCCCCGCCCGATGCCATCAGCAGACGTCGCGCCTGCCCTTCCCGCGCGCTGGCCGCGCGGGGCGAGGGCGGCACCGAACGGTTCCCACGTTCATCACGAAGTCGATCGACAGGTGAGGCGTCCAGCTCTACCCCTGCGGCCTCGCCACGACTACGCCGCAGACCTTCGTCGTGGCCTCCCCGGGGTGGTTCACATGGTCCCGAGGAGTTCCCCGCCTACGCACAACAGCGGGGCCGCACGGCACCCAGCCCATATCCGTCAGGTTTGAGCTGGTGGTCCGTTAAGGGGCGTCAAGCACTGGCTTCTCGCGTACACCTTCCTGTCTCGCTAACTGGACCCGCATCGTCTGACAGTGCCGACGCGTCCCGGCGTTGTCGGGGCTGCTCCCACCCTCCCCGGCGACTTCCGGATCAGGCTGCCCCCAGCTTCACCCAGCCGCTGCGACGGCCAGGAGGCGAAGGTCTCTCACCTCCGCTCAACTTCGCGCGCTTCGTGGCGCACATGCTTCTCCAACCAGTCGATTCCGCGGGTAATCCGCATCAGGCCTTCTTCCAGTGATGGGGCACAAGGCCGGCGCAGCACCCTCATGGATAGCGCTCATGGCGCGACACCTCACCAATTGACCGCAGACCCAGCAGCCGACGGGGCCACCGTCTACATGAAAGACCTCAACCGGAAGCCCGTGATGTCTGAGTGGTCACCCGCCGACAGCCCGACCTGCACTCTGCCCGATCAGCCCTGTGACTCTGTCATGAGATGATGTCGCCGACCAGCTTGGTGCCCGGACGGGCGGCGGTGAAGTTCCGGCCGATCAGGCCCGGTCGAGCCTCGGCGTTCGGGCCGGCGATCGTGGTCTTCCAGCGGTGGCGCCAATTCGGCCCAGTCAGGCCGAGCGCGCGCATCAGCCAGAGCACCCGCCGCCGACCACACCGCTGCCCGTCCCGCCCCGGCTGCGCGCTCGGCCCGCTCCCCGTCGCGCATCGCGCGGGCCCGGGCACGCCACTGCGGCAGGCGTAGAAGGCGGAACGGGAGACTCCCAGCAACTCACACGCCCGTTTGACGCTGTGGCCGCCCTGCTTTTCCGCCTCGGTTAACGGGTGCACGTTCACCTGGTCTCCTTGGCGAAGAAAGCCATCGCTCGCTCGAGGACGTCGACATCCTCGCGCAGTCGCCGATTCTCCCGCCGCAACGCCTCTAGTTCCTGGCGTTCGCTGCTGGTCAGACCTTCCCGCCGCCCGGCGTCGACCTCGGCCTGGTGGATCTGCTCGCCCACCGCTGTCTCGATCAGATCGAAGTCCTTGGCCAGCTGAACCGAACGAGCGGTCACCGCGCCGGCACAGCTCGACTATCTCGGCCTTGAACTCCGGTGTGAACGAGCGGCGAGGACGGGGCTGATTCTTCTCTAACGGGGCGATGAATCCACTACTCCATGTGGACCACAAGGGATACGATGTCCACGTTTGTAGCTTTATCAAAGAGCAACCACGAGCCGCTCGCGCACTGCTATGCATGCCTTTGACGGAGCGCCATCTACAACGTCTGCGAAGAAGGGACAAAGTTGTCTTACGTAGGTAAAATCCTAGTTACAGGCGAAAGTATTGGGGCTACATATCTGGAGCGGCTTACACAGGCTGGATTTGAAGTTATCAATCCTTCGGCAAGTTATCCACCGTCAATACTGGATGAGGCGGATCTGCAGGCGGCGCTAGCTGGGTGTACCGCGTACATCGTCGGCGGAGACGAATGGGCCTCCAAGACCGCCATGCAGGCCGCTCCGGACCTCAAGGTCGTCTCGTTTCTAGGTGTTGGCTATCAGTCATTCGTCGACGCCGAAGGCGCGCGAGAACTTAACATTCCGGTGACAAATACTCCTGGTACGTACGCTAATTCGGTTGCGGAGTTCACTATCGGAATGCTGCTAGATCGACGCAGGCGTATTTTCGATTACGCCGAGAGCCGCCGCCTTGGGACGGGCATGGCGCAAGAAAAGCGTTTCGATGTCTTCGGGCATCCGATCGGAATCCTCGGGATGGGACACATAGGCTCTCGAATAGCTACAATCTTAACTCAAGGGTTAAATGCAGATGTCTATTATCACAATCGAACCCGTAAGCCTCAACTCGAGAATGAGCTGAACCTCAAGTATCGAGACCTGAAGCAACTCATCGCGGAGGTTGAGACGCTCATCGTCATCATACCCGAGGATCCTTCGACGATCGGGATGATCGACGACGAAATATTCGAAGTGAGAAGTCCAACTCGGCCTGGGCTTCAGGTGATAGACACTGCACGCCCAGAAGTTATTGATCCAGCCAGCCTCATTAGAGCACTAGAATCCGGGCGAGTGGAGAACGTGGCGTTTGACGGATTCTACAGGGATAGTACACCGGAGACGCAGGCCCTAGCGAAAGATCGCCGAGTTTTGGTTACTCCTCATATCGCGTCTCTCACTCACGATGCTCGCGACGCAATGTCACAGATGGCCATAGACACGGTTCTGCGGATCTTGAGGGGAGGTACCGATGCCACCATAGTAAACGGAGTGGTTCCGTCGACATCAGGCCAGTCCAACGCCTGATGTTAAGATCACCGATCCTATTTCATCCTATTATCGCAGGTCAGGAGCGGTGGCCGGCGAGGATTGACCCCGTGGCCTGCGTCGAGGCCCGGACCTTCGGCGGCTGAGCCGGACCGGCAGATGCGCCATCAGTCCTGCTCAGGAGAGCCGAGCAAGGAGGATGAAAGGGGCTCAAGGCTCTGGTTTGGTGGGTAGCAGCCGGCAAGGCTCGTACACTGCATTCCGTGACACGAACCCTGTTCCTTTCCTCGAAGTATCTAGGCGGCTTGAGAGTGGCCCTCCCTGCTCCTCCGGCGGAGCTCCGTACCGTCTTCATACCGACCGCCGGCACGGCTTACGCCGAGGCTCCTTGGATAGATCAAGAACGCGAATGGCTGAGCCGCAACGGATTCATATTCGAGGATCTCGAATTGGCGAGAGCTGAAGTTTCACAGGTAGCGCGCATCATTAACTCAGCAGCGCTCGTGGTAGTGCCTGGTGGGAATACATACTTCCTCTTGCATCACATGCAACGCACCCGCTTTTGGGATGCCTTGAATTCGACCGAGGCTGTCTATGCGGGTGTGAGCGCTGGAGCGGTAGTTGCATGCCCGGATGTGGCATATATAAATGACCTTGATGAACGCGAACTGGCGCCGGACCTGGCCACCACCCAGGGAGGCGGGCTAGTAGACTTCTTCGTTTTGCCGCACGTAAATGATGTGCGGGTACACGATAAGATCGCCGCCATCGTTGGCGGTTGGCCCACAGGTGACCGCCTGGTACCTCTGGCGGATGACCAGGCAGTCATCGTCTCTAACGGCGAGGACCGAACTGTTCCATCTCCGAAGGCCACTCACATGCTTTACTAATCCGGCACCGGAAACTCATAGATAAAAGAAGTTGTGTCAGCAGCAATTACTGAAAGCATCACTTCAACCGGCGCGCCCGACTGGTCGAAGATCGTTCGAATAAAATCGATGACAGGCGTGCCGTCCGGCAGCCTGAGCGCGGCCCGTTCGGGACACGAAGGCATTCTTGCGTGCCACTCCTCTCTTATGCGCGTGGGAGAATGACCCGCCTCGTCTAGTCGTGCAAAATCACCTCCCGGTCCCGTTTCCTCTTGCATCAATGATGTTCCTTGAACAACAGCGAGAGGATAATAGGAATCGGCGAGTTGGTTCGGTCTGCCATCGAGAAACGTTGTTCGCTTGCGCGTCCAAACATCGGCACCTTCGGCGATGCCTAGCCGCTCTGCAACCAATGCGGGCGCAGTAGTGATACTTAGGTTACGGATAAGTCGAGTGGCCTTTCGACCCTGATCCTGGGCTTCACCGCCGAGGATTGTGGTTGGCGCTACACCCTTCCAGCGACGTCTGGCGTAACGTTCCACGCCGTGACGCACCATTACGGATCGTTCCCGCACAAACGACCCAAGCCCCTGCTTTGTGATCACTAGACCCTGTTGACGAAGTAGATCGACGGCTTTCCGTGCAACGGCGACGCTGCACAGATAATCCCGAGCGAGATCGTCGTAGGTTGGCAGTCGGGCACCCTCATCAAGTTCGCCCGTTTCGATCTTGCGGCGAAGATCGTCCGCCATGCGCACTTGGAGCGGGCGAGCGTCCGTGTATTCCTGTCCCGTACTCATACTTCCAGGATATGCGCTCTCTGCCGGTCTGCATACAGACCCTCTTGACCAGCGCGAGAGGGGCTGGCTACCGTAGTCTGTATGCAGACTGGCAGACCCGTTGTCGGCGGGAAGAGCTCAAGCCCTACAGAAGCTCAGGATGCCGGTGCGCGCCAGTAGATGCGGGAAGGGCCCTGGGGGGCATCCACCATGGCCGGAGTATCGAGGGTTTGGGAGCCTCAACGATGCAAGTCAAGCGTACCCTCAAGCTTCGCGAACCTGCCTACGTCGTCGCTCCGCCCGCCTGCTGCTTGGGCTACGGCTGCCTCGAACTGGCCGACATGGATTACGAGCCGTATGGCAAGGTCGCGTGCTGGTGCCCGGCGGGCAAGGCGTGGGCTGCCAGCAAGATCGCAGCATAAAGGTGGCAGAGGTCGTTCAGGTCCGGGAGGCCAGTGAGCCTTTTTCATCCTCCTTGTCCAGCTTTCCCAGGGCAGGGGTGATGGCGTATCTCCCCGTCCAACTCAGCTGCCGGAGGTCTGAGCTTTGCCCGATCGTCGACCGCTCGTCCAAGACGGCCTTGACGACCTCGTCCTTGAACTCCTCTGAATAGTTCTTCCCCGCCACGAACCCTTCCTTCCAGACCAGTACTCTGCGCCGCCCGGCTCCTGCGGTCGCATGACAGATGCTGCCATAGCGGCATACGCCGCACCGACTGCAGCCGCACGTGGGATGCGAGTCGTCGTTGGCGAGCTGGTTGAGCTACGCCAGACAGCTGGTGTTCCCCGCGAGGATCTGTTCAAGGTCGTAGCCTCCGTACGAGACAGCGCCGTCTCCTGCACCATCCGAGACATGACTCGCACACTCGACGAGCGCAAAACCAGGCAGAACGGACAGCCGGGCGCCTTGTCCGCCGATCCTTCTGTTAAGACCACTCAGTGAGCCTTTTTCATCCTCCTTGCCCGGCTCTCCAGAGCAGGAGTGATGGCGCGTCTACCCGTCCAGCTTAGCCGCCGGAGGTCTGAGCCTTGTCGCAGGCTACAGGGTCCATCTTCGCCAGCCACCGCTCCTGACCTGCGACAATAGGATGAAAAAGGCTCAGTGTGTGCGCAGTGGTGCGTTTCCGCTTTCGGGCGAAGGTCGAGCGTGGTCTCACGAAGTTCAGGCCCCTCAGTCTGGGATTTCGAAGGTGTACGACCAGGAAAATCGGCTGGCCGCATGGACGCCGCGGGCGTATTCGATGGGACGCCCGTCGATCGTTCGTGTGGTCCGGTGCAGTTCCATCACAGGTTCACCGGCGGGAAGTTCGAGGATCAGCGCCTCATCGGCGGTGGGCATGCGTGCCGACAGGTCCTCGGTGATCTCGTGGGGAGTCAGGCCCCTGTCTGCGAGGACCTGGAATCCGCCCGCACTGCCCGCGATGCCTGGCCGGGGATCGGTGAGAGCGGTTCCCTCGACATCGGCCCGGCGATAGTACGACGTCATCGTGTGGGTGGGAGACTCGTCACGTGTGATGACGCGGGCGCGTTCATAGACGAGATCCCCCGTCGCAACCCCCAGTGCCGTAGCCGTTCGCTCGTCGGCCTCGACCAGCGCCACATCCTGCGTTTGACCGCCCCGCTGGAGCACGACTGGGCTGTCGGACCGGTCGTCGACGTGGGCCTCGACCGTTGTCTCCTGCCAGCGGTGACGGGCATATCGGTCAGGGCCCAGCCGGCGTACCGGGTGCGCCTGGCGCACGTAGACACCCGACCCATGAATAGCGTCGATCAAGCCCTCCGCCTTCAGTGTGGCGAGAGCTTTGAGTACGGGGTTCTGCGTGACGCCATAACGCTCAGCCAGTACGCGCACCGCAGGCAGCTTGTATCCGGGCGGAAGCTGTCCGCTCTTGATCTCCGACCTCAAGTCGTCGGCAATTCGGCGCGAAGCTGGCACTTGATCTCTGGAGTGTTCCACGTCCCCACCCTATGTGAATTGCTATACAGCACTTGCTTGACGGCACGGCGCGGCGCGCCTACCGTGAGTGCTGTACAGCTCCTGCTGTACGTCACTTTACTGTACGTCGCTAATGCCCGATTTCCAAAGCCCGGTCCTAGCGCGCCCGGGCCCACACGAGTCGCGAAATCTGAAGGGAGCCGGCTAATGGCAATCATCTCGGCTCTAACCGCTGTCGGCCAGAGGATGCCAACCAAAGGAGGTCGACATTCTGTGTCGCGTCGACCGGAAGCGGGCAGTCCGTTCGGCTGCGGGCGACCAACTCGCGGCGATCCGCACCTGGAGTGCCGATCCCCCCGCTTTCCTAAGGCGGCCATCCACACCACCTTCCGGCATCACGACACGGCAGAGGCGGTGGCGTGATGATGACCAGCTCCCACGCCCCAGTTGCCTCGGCTGAGCACGCCAAGGCCCTGCTGGCCAGGGCGGCCCACAGCGACAACTTCTTCGACTCCTACGGCGTCCACTTCCGGCGGCCGCTTGAGCAAGCCCTCACGAGGAAGTACTCCCCGGAGGACGCAGCCGCCGACGATACGTTTGCCGAAGCCGAAGAGCTGGCCGGGCTGCGCGCCGAGACATGCCAGAGGGCTGGTACGTTCCGCGAGGACCTGAGCCACCCCGCCTTCGCGGTGTGGGGGCTGACTGCCGCGCCGGCGACATTCGTCGCACAGCACGTCGACATCGCCAGGGCGTACTGCGACCGGTTCCGCACGTTCGCCGGACGGATGAAGAACCAAGACGGTCACGTGTCGACCGCGCGCGTCGCGGTCGAGCAGTCGTGCGGCGGCTGGTGGTGTCAGCTGCTTTGGTGGCTCACCAGCCAGCGCCTCGCAACATCTGCCTGGCCCTCCGACTTTGACGCTGCTGGCACGAACGTCGGGATGGGCACCGCCCTAACCATCGCCATGCCCGTGCCGCATGACAGCCAGCGAGCAAAGGAGGCGCTGACCGCACTGGCGGCGGAGCTCCAGGGCGGGGCGTCCCCAGCCCTGGGCTTCGCGGGTCAAGCGTCAAACGCACGTGAGGCAGCCGTGGGCGCCAGCCTGGTACGGCTACGCGCCCTTCGCGGGTGGATCCGCGCGGACAGCGCAATGGACCTGATACCTCTGCTGGCTGAGGCGCTGGGCGCGGTGGTCCCCGCTCACCGACTGTCGATCGCACCGGTGCATGAAGCCCGTACGCGGCTCCCCATCCCCGTCCAGGCGGCTGACCCGGCGCCCCTGACCACGCCATTGTCCAAGGCTGAGGTGGCGGGGATGAGCACTGTCACCTCCAACCGCGAGACCTCCCGCGACAGTGACCTGGACGTTATTCTCTCCGACATCAAGCGCCGGCCGCTGGACCAGGTCCCGCCAGTCCCGATGCCCCCGCCGTTGCCCGGAGTGTGCGAGGCGCCGCTGGGCTCGAAGGGCACCTGGATCAACCGGTCAGTTGAGCTCCCCGAATCGCTACCCGACCAGCGCCACCCCATGGACGTACAGGCGCTCGGCTCCTTCACCGTCAACCACGTTCCCACGCCAGCGCTGTCGGAGCTGTTCATGCTGGCGGCCGCCCACAGCGAGCCGCTGACCGCCTCCCATGCTGGCGTCGCGTACGCCGCATTTGAAGAGTCCGATCCGCTGGTCTACCCGCGTGAGCGTCTGGCCAGCCACGGTGACGTACCGCCCGCCGGGGCGGGGGTGTCGTGATGGTGGCGATTACAGTGCCTCAGGCCGCCACGCGTCGGTTCGATGGCGTGCCCGCCTCCATCCGCGAGGTACGGACATGGGTGAAGGCTCTGCTACCGGCCAGCTGTGCACGCGTCGACGACGTCGAGCTGGTGGTGTCAGAGCTGGCGACCAACGCCGTACTCCACAGCGTCAGCGGCGCGCCGGGCGGCACCTTCGCCGTCCAGGTCGAGGTCGACACGCACGCCCACAGCGTGGGGGTGACCTGCGTCGACATGGGTCCCGCGATGTGTGAGGCTTCCCGCCCCGATGGCGAGGGCGGCCATGGCCTGCCACTGGTAAGGCATCTGGCCGACAGGTACCAGGTCCACGAAGAGACCAGCGGCCGCACCGTGCGCTGCTGGCTGGACTGGGCCGCTGAACCGAACGCACCCGCCGGCGGCGGGAGGCCGTGATGACCAACAACGGCGGTCGAGGTCCTTACTGGGCGACCCGGCTGAGGCTGCGACCAGGCGCCCGGCCCGTCCGGTCGGCCTGTTTCACAAGAGGGGGTGATCTTCACTCGGCCGCTGTCTTGGCTGGTCATCACTGTTCTGCCAGCCAGAGCGCTCGCACTGGAAGACCGGGGCGGGCACGCTGGGATCCGTGCCCGCGCGGTGGCGCCAGGAGCGGCACCTGCGCTGGGCGCCCCCATCGTGCGCTACTACGCCTGGGTATCGCAGGCACGGTCCCGCGAGCCGCCGCTTGCGCGGTCGGCGCGGCCCCCGCCGTGCTGGTCATCGTCACCGCTCTAGCGGTGGGGATCGGCGTCCTGATCAGGAACCGGCCGCGCGTCAGGACCGATCGGGACGAGCCGCGCATCAGCGCCGCCGATGGGCACATCCTTGACCACTCCGACCCCTACCCCTGCCTGGGCGAACCCGCCTGCGACGACCCGACCGGCGACCTGCCGCCAGGAGCTGCCCGGGGCCGGCCATGTCGGCTTCTTCGGACCCACGCCGCCCGTTGACGTGGTGGTCCCGGCATCCAGCAACCCCAAGGAGGCCTCAGGGCATGGCCCGATACGAAGATCTCGCGAACCTGCCGACCAGGACCACCGAGGACGTGCGCGCCTACGGCCGTGAACTCGACCAGATCGCGCTCAATCTAGTCACCGAACTGGAGTGCCGTGCCCACGAGCTGCGCGGCGCGCTGATCGCGATGCTCACGTACTGCAAGGCCAACCAGATAGGCGAGGGGACGAGCATCGGGTGGAAGGCGTCCCGGTCTGTGGCCACCCTTTACACCGCCACGGTGGCGCTGCGCGCGGTGCGGCTGGCGGCCAAGCGCTTCTATCCACGCATCGAGAAGTTCTGCGGCGTGGAGCTGGAGGAATTGCGCCGCCGTAAGGGCAAGACCCGATCTTCCGGCCACGACCCGCTGGAGGTGTGAGGATCGTGAACGCCTTCGAGGCGGACCGCGATATCGCGCGCGTCACGCGCCAGACATGGCGACGGCTGGGCACCGACCGGCGCACCGGCCGTGAGCAAGGCTATGAGTTTCCCAGGGCGTTGCGGATCGGCGCTCCGTGGACGCTGATCCCGTTGACATTTCTGGCGGCCGCGGTGGCGCGGCTGGCCTTCTGCGCATGGCAGGTGCAGTGGCTGGGCGGGCTGCTGTTCGGCGGGTCGGCGGTGGGCTTAAGCCTGCTGCGCTGGAAGCTGTCGCACCAGCGCGGCTGGTGGCGCGAGGCGCTGGAGGTGGCCGATGTGGCCGCGCCGCTGGCTCTGGTCACGCTCGTGGTGGCGTTCGGCTACCACGTGGAGGTGATGCTGAGCTTCGTGGTGTTGGGCATCACCTTGGCCATCGCGCACAACATGCGTCATGCCCGCCACAGCGTGGGTGAGCCAGCCATCACCGGCGGGCACGTCGCCGGTGGCGGCGGGGACCGGGCGGCCGAGTGGCGTGCGTGGACGGCGGAGAACCTGCCGGCCGCGCACGGCTCACGGCTGACCGTGCTGGAAGACTCCCGCGATCGGCTGACCGCCGGTGTGGAGCTGCGGCCCGGCCAGGTGCCCGAGGACATCACCGATGACCTGCCGCGTATCGAGTCGTGGGCGGGAGGGATCCGCGAGGGCGCCACTGCCATCGTGGGTCGCTTTCAGGACAAGCTGCTGCTGATGATTCCGCGCCGGGACGCGCTGGAGCGGCCGATTCCCTGGCCTGGGCCGTCCGCGCCGGGTGAGAACATCATCGAGCCGGTCGAGGTGGGGGCCTATCGGGATGGGTCTCCGCTGGTCATGGTGCTGCCGCACACCAAGGTAGAGGGCAGGCCCAAAGTGGTGGCGCACCTGTTGACCGCGGGCATGCCCGGGGCCGGCAAGAGCGAGGCTGGGCAGGTCAGCGACTTCTCCATCGCCTGCCGCGCCGAGTCGACGCTGATCTTGTGCGACTCGGTCAAGGCCGAGCAGTCGTTGCACGGCATCGACCAGGCCGCCGCCTTTGTCGCCAGCAGCACGACGATGATCCGCTGGCTGCTGACGCGGCTGGTCAATCACACCATTCCGGCGCGGGCCGCCTATCTCGGCAACCCCTCACGCAACCCGCTGGGCGAGCATCTGAAGAACTGGGTTCCCGGCTGCGGGCTGAAGTTCGTCTCCATCCACTTCGCCGAGGCGGGCGCCCTGGTCGGCGTGGACGCGGTCACCACCATCGTGGAACGCTGCCGCTCGGTGGGCATCTGGATCGATTATGAGATCCAACGCGCCTCCCATACCAAGGTCGACACCGACGCCCGCGCGATGTTCGGCGCCGGCCAGTCCTTCGGAGTGGACGACGAGGTCGACGCCCGTATGGTGCTATCGGACCGGCTGGTCGATCTGGGCGCCGACCCTTCGGCGTGGGGCGCCGACAATCCCGGCTACGTCTACATGGAAGCCCCGTGGGTGCCCAAGCCCCGCCGCGCCATGCCCGCCCGCTACTACAACATCGGCGAGGCCGACCTGGCCGCGGCCGTCACCGAGTACCGGCATCTGTTCCAGGACCTGGATCCGGTCACCGCGGACTCGCTCGGCAAGCCGTACGCGGAGTTTCTGGCCGCCCGCCAGGCCGTCCGAGACTCCGCGCCGCGCCCGCATGCCTTCAACCCGGCCGCTCACGGCGCCACGGGCATCACAGCCACCAGGGCGGACGTCGGGGCCGGCGCCGTGGCCCCGACCACGATGGCCACCTTCCACGCTCCGCCGACTGTGGACGGCGTCGCCATGTTGATCCCCTCTCAGCCTGGTCACCTCGACCCCGCCGACCTCACCGCCGAGGAGGAGACTCAGATGAGACGCGAGGCGGCCGATGAGCTGGCGGTGTCGTTCGCCGAGATGGCCGGGCGTGACGACAGCCCCGACCTGGCGTTCGAGATCGCCGCCGAGCTGCGCGCCACCATCGACGACGCCAAGTTCGGCACCGCCGCCGACCTGCCGGCGCCAGTCGACTTCGTCCGTGACGCCAGGGCTGAGGTCCAGTTTCCCGCCCAACTGCCGGAGGGTCCCAAGCTGAGCAAGCGGGAGGCGGTGGCGGCCCTGGTGGACATCCTGGCCGGGATCGGGGTGGGCAACGAGTTCGCGCCCAAAGACCTGTACCAGGCCGTGGAGGAGCGCACCGGACACTCGGCCACCTGGGTCCGGCAGACCTTGCCGTTGCTGGTCGGCCAGGGGTACATCGACGCCACCGCGGCCCGCGGTCGATACGTCGTCCTGGAGTCCGACGCCCTGTCGGGATTCAGCCATGTGAAGTAACTGATCGAAGGGTTGTCCCGTGCGCGGTCCGTCTCCGTCGCCCGGCGACACCTCCCGTTGTTAAACAGACAAACCGCCTAACGATCGTGGGTCCCCTTAAGACCCGGGATGTCAAACAGCGACCGTGAAACAACCCCGGGAAACCCGCCGGACGTCTCTCGGGCGGCCAGACGGCCGCGCCCGCACGTCACTACCCAGCCCAGCACGCGGCTCAGCACGCAGCCAGAAACACGCACTCGGAGGAGACACGCCCCGTGATCTGGAGCCCCGCACCCGGCGACCGCCGTAGGCAGGCCACACCGACCGCCGCCGCCCTCGACGCCGCCACCTCTCGACCCGTCCCATCATCACCGCCCTGGGACCCGCCGCCGCCAGCACTGCGAATAACGGCACTGCCAGGCGTGGCCGGATGGGCGGGGTATCTGGCGATCACCGCCGACCCGTGGCCGGCCATACTCGTGATCACCCTGAGCTGCGCCGTGGCCGCCAAGATCGTCAGCGTGTTCCGGGCCGCGCGCGCCGCCCGTGCCAGCGGCGAGCCCTTGCCCTTCGACGTCCCCGCCTGGCTCGTGATGCTGGATCGCGACCACGACGAGTGGAGAACGCCGCACGTTCACGATCGCCCCCATTCATGATCGTCAACCCGGGAGAACGAATCCATGGCGACCAGACGCCGCGCAGTCCGCACCGCCGTCCCCAAGGCGTCGCGTCCCGGCGCCCCGCGTAAACCCGCCGCCCGCGGGCCCGCCCGTCGCATGAGCGGGGGCCTCGACCCGGTCGACGGCCTCCTGTGGCTCGTCACCTTTCTGTGGCGCCTGGCCGCCCGCACGGTGGGCATCGCTGTGCGGACGCTGGGACGACCCGGCCAGGACGGGAAGCCCTTCTCGAGCGGGGAGCCGCGCGACGAGGCGGCCCTGGCCGCGCTCGCCGGCGCCGGCGCCGCGGCCGGCGTGCTGTGGCATCTGGTGCCGGGGGCGTGGGCCGCCACGCTCGGCCAGGTGGCCCGGCTGTCGGCCGGGGCGCTGACCGTGGTTCTGCCAGTCTTGATCGCGTCTTTGGCCTGGCGACTGTTTCGCAGGCCCGACCGGGGGCCGGCGACCGCCCGCGGAGCGACCGGCGCGGCGATGGCGCTCGCCGGGATCTGCGGCATCGTTCACCTGGCGGCGGGATCGCCACAGCCGAGCGTGACCTCGTCGGCGGGCGGCCTGCTGGGGCTGGCCGCGGCCGCGCCACTGGCGGCGATCCTGCCGGCGTTCGTGGTAGTGCTGGCCCTGCTGGCGCTCGCTTTGGCCGGACTGTGTGTGGCCAGCGGCGTACCGGCCGTCGAGGCCGCCCGCCGCCTGTGGGCATTGCGCCTACCCGCCCCCTCCCGTGAGAGCACCGGCGTCCCGGCCCGGACAGGGCCCAGCGGCGGTGGGGCCGCCCAGCACGGCGACCAGGCGGCTGGCAGTCCGGTGCAACTGGTCGGCTCACCGCCGCCGGCCCTGCCCCAGCCGCTGGCCCCCGACGAACCGGATGGGGAGCCGGACGTGGAGTCAGGCTTCCTGGGCATCGCGGTCGCCGAGCCCACCACGCCTCAGATGCTGTCCGGCCGCGTGGTAGATCCGGAGCTGGTGGTTGACAGCACCCCGTTCGACACGCCTCTGTCTGCTTCCCTCGTAGGCCATCGAGACGTCCCTCGAGACGGCTACCACGATGAGACGGCCGATCCCCGCGACGGCAGCGCCGGCGACGGCGGGGACAGCAGCGGCCGTCATGGCGCTCCAGATGATCCCGCGGCGCCCAAGACATCCGAGTCGCTTGGTCAGGCCGCCTGTACGCCGCCGCCGATCACGATGTTGCGGACCGGCCCGCCCATGCGGGAGCGCACTCAGGCCAATGACCGCGTGGCGGCCGCCCTGAATGGGTGCCTGATCGACTTCGGCGTCGAGGCCAGCGTGGCCGGACTGGTGCGTGGCCCGCAGGTCACCCGCTACCTGATCAAGCCCGGACGCGGGGTCAAGGCCAAAGCGGTGGCCCACCTCAAAGACGACTTCGGGCTGGCCTGCGCCTCGGCCTCGGTCCGGATCCTCATTCCCGCCCCGGGACATTCCGCCGTTGGTGTGGAGATCCCCAACCCCGACCGCGACATCGTGATGCTCGGCGATGTGCTTCGCTCGCCGGAGTTCGCCGCGGAACGGCACCCGTTGGCCGTTGGACTCGGCCGCGACATCGAGGGCCGCACCATCGTGGTCAGCCTCGCGAGGATGCCGCACCTGCTGATCGCCGGTGCGACAGGCGCTGGCAAGAGCGTGTGCGTCAACGGGCTGATCTGCAGCGTGCTGATGCGCGCCAGCCCGCGGCAGGTGCGCATGGTGCTCATCGATCCCAAGCGCGTCGAGCTCACCCCGTTTGAGGGGATCCCGCACCTGGTCGAGCCGATCATCACCGACCCCGCCAAGGCGGCCAAGGCGCTGAGCTGGGTCGTCAGCGAGATGTCCGACCGCTACGACCTGCTCGCGCGGGCGGGCGTCAAGCACGTCGACGAGTACAATCGGCGGCTCGCGGCGGGGCGCCCGTCCGGCCGTGAGCCGCTGCCCTACCTGCTGGTGGTGATCGACGAGCTGGCCGACCTGATGCTCGTCTCACCGAAGGACGTGGAAGAGGCGATCGTCCGTATCACGCAGCTGGCTCGCGCGGCTGGCATCCATTTGGTCGTGGCCACCCAGCGGCCCTCGGTCGACGTCGTCACCGGGCTGATCAAGGCCAACATTCCGTCCAGGCTGGCGTTCGAGACCTCCAGCGGCGCCGACTCCAAGGTCATTCTGGATGAAGTCGGCGCACAGGACCTGGTGGGCCAGGGCGATGCTCTGTTCCTGCCCACCGGCATGTCGGCGCCGCTGCGGCTGCAGGGCGCCTTCGTCGCGGAGAAGGAGATCGCCCGTGTCTGCGCGCACTGGGTCCGGCAGGCCCGCGTCGCCCAGGCTGCCCCCGCCACACCTGCCGCCGACCCAGCCGAAGACACGGACGCCGAAGACACGGACACCGGGGGAGCGGACACCGGGGGAGCGGACACCGGGGGAGCGGAGGTTGAGGCGATGGGGCAAACGGAGACACCGACGCCACCCAGCGCAACCGGCGAGAGCGAGCGCTGCTTATGCGGGCCGCCGAGCTGGTCATGTCCACCCAATTCGGGGCCGTCTCGGTGCCGCGACGCCAACCACGCGTCAACCACGCCCACGCCACCTCGCTGATGGCTCAGCCGTTCCAGCGTGGCGTGGTCGGTGAGCCACCAAAGTGAGTCCCGCGAGGAGCTGGTCAAGCACCAAGACGTGTTGGCGGTCTCCTTCCAGGCCCGGCCGCCCTCCTCGGTCCGGCTCGTGACATCTCTGGGCTGGCTCGCCCCGTCCCTCATCTCGATTTGACCTGCCGTGGCACCACCCAGGCGACCCTGCCATAGGACTGGAAGGCACACCGATGAAGATCCTCGCCCCGGCCATGATTTTGAGCGCGGCTTCGAGCACGGCTTCGAGCTCGGTTTCAGACATGGCGGTTCCGCCACCGGCGTCCCCGGCTGATCCCGCCGGGATCGTCATGGGCGTCACGTATCCGAACCGCGAGACTCCCACTCTCATGATCGGCATCGTCAGCCAGGCCTCCGCCTGCGAACGCACCGTGACACTTCGACAGATCACGGCATACACCCGCTGGCGATCCATGGCCTACCAGGCCCGTCTAGCGCCGGTAGGCGAGAAACGGCGCCTCTTTTGGGCTAGGTCATCGCAAGCCACGCGGCCTTCGTCATCATCGCCGTGGCCCGCCTCAGCACCAAGGCTGACACCGCCCGCGACGGCGGTGGCGAGGCCGGCTACGGCAAGTGACGTGGTCAGTCCGATGTCCGGCCTGGCCGCCCAACGCGCCGCGAGGCTCGCGAGGCCCTCGCGGCGGCCGCTGGCGCGGCTACCAGGCGCCGATGCCGCCGAGCCGTCCGCGGCTGGCCCGCACTCCGTCCCCCCGCGTATGAAGGCGGCCACTCGACCGGCGCGGCCGTGGTGCTCAGGGCTCGCGGATGGCGCTGTTGGCAGCCGCCCGGGACCAGGCATGGATCGCCCTCGTGAAGGACGGACGGCGACGAACATTCACACCACGGCCGCTACCGCCTCGCGCTTGGCCGGCGTGGCTCTGGCGCCGGCGCGCGAGATCGATGTGGCGCGCCCCGGGCGGGCTCGCGTCGACGTCGGGCCGAACACGGTGCCGGCTCCTCCGCCAGGCTGTCTGACGGCCCGATCACGCTGGCCGCGCGAGCGGCGGAACGTTCTCGGCGCGGGAAAGGCCCTCGCCGCCAGCGGCAGTATCGCTCTCACGGGTGGCCGGGGAGTCACTCGCCGCCGCGCTCGGTGTGGGCGACGAGCGCACGACGACAGAGCGCCAGCGCGCGCTCGGCCACTCCTCACCGGAGCTCGATCGGTCAGCGCCTGGCCGCGCGGCTGGCGGTCGCGCGTGAAGGATCCCTCCAGAACATAACAAAGCCCCGCGGGGCGGGGCGTGTCTTGGACGAGCAACCCACTGCGTTGTTCGGCTCTCATGGTTCTGGCGAGCCAATGAGCTGAGCGACGAGGAGGATGGCCCGGCGAAATGACGGGGTCGGTCTGGAGGACCGACCGCCGGCTTCGCCATGCCATCTGAAGGTCACTCAGAAGGGCGATCGGCATTATCGCTTGTGAACGTGGGGCCGCGCCGGCAGGCCCCGCGACCAAAGCCATGGCGTGGGGGACAGGCGCCACTCGAGCACCTGGCGGGAAGCACCGCTCCGGTGTTCGCTGGACGGTGCTCACCAGCGTGCCGAACCCGCCCGGCCTCTCGCGTTCGCCATCGCGGGCGCTCATCGCGGCGGCGGTGCCGCGTGGGATGCGCCGGGCCGGTTCGCAGCGTGAGTGGCTGGACGCCCTCCAGGAGAACCGGGAGGTTCTGGAGCTGCGTCGCGACGGCCGCTCCAACCTGCTGCGAGTGGCCAACCTCATCGTGTGGGGCGCGGACTGGTCCACGATGTGCTCCCGACCGACCATCGCGCGCGTCGTGGCCGTGACCGGGCTGGCCAAGGCGACCGTGAAGCGGTGGGTGCGCTGGCTGCGGGTGCGCGGCTGGCTCGGCGTGGTCGAGCAGGGAAGCACCTGCCGCTACCGCAAAGGGACGATGGGAGGCCAGATCGATGACGGGCTCGGCAACCGCGCCGCCGTCTGGGTGCTGGCCGTTCCACGACGCGCCAACCGTGATCAACGCCCGACACCGGCCGTTGACCAGCCGGCGTACGCAGGTGAACCCCCTCCCGTCTCTCTCCGTAAGAGAGAGACGAACGTTCCCACGCGCACGCGCGAGAAAGGGCCACCAAGCCAAGACCGCGAACCGCGCATCTCGCCACACTGGCCATTGCACGCCACGCCTCGGACGAAACGCGACAAGGTCGGCTTGTGTGAGCGGCTCCGCGCGGAAGCCCCCGTTCTGCGGCGCGTCACGGCCTGGTATCTGCGGTGGTGGCTTGCGCCCTTCATCGATGAGGGGTGGACGGCCGCCGACGTGCTGCACGCGCTGGACGTGCGGGCCGATGACTCCCCGTGGACCTACACGTGGTCGAGCGCGTCGGAGATCCGGAATGTGCCGGGCTGGATGCGGCATCGGTTGTCGGCGTGGCTAAACGGCGACGGGCGGCCGAGGCCGCCGCGATCGCGGCTGCGCGCGGCCGCGGACGCCAGA
>NZ_JBSGCE010000094.1:0-25331 GCF_053601695.1 Nonomuraea sp. NPDC004702 | reverse complement strand
AACGAGGGAGTACCCATGGGTCCACTGCTCTACGAGACGAGGGTGGAGACGCTGGAGGCGCTCGCGGACACCATCGTGCCCGGCCCCAAGCGCGGTCCGGACGACCGGGCGGTGGCGGGCATGAGCCCGACGGGCGGCGCGGTCGCGGCCGGCGCCGTCGAGCTGCTGGAATGGGACGCCACCGGCGTCACCGAGGGCCTGGACGACTACGCCCGCTCGCTGAACGAGCACGCCCGCGCGCACGCCGACCAGCACGGCATCGTGCTGGAGGAGGGCGTGCCGGCGTTCGTGGCCCTGCCGTTCGAGGAGCGCGGCGCGCTGGTGCGCACGCTGACCGCGCCCGGCCACCCGGAGAAGGCGCTGTGGGTGCTGCTGGTGCTGTTCTGCTACATGGCCTACGACTCCGCCGCCCACCTGCACACCGCCGACGCCATCAGGGCCGGGCATCCCGGCCTGACCGCCATGGGCATCGCCCCGCCGGACGCGGACGGGCTCTGGCGCTTCCCCGCCTACTCCTACGGCCGTCCCCTCGCCGACCTCCACCCGGACACGACAGCTTCAGGGAGCCCCGCATGAACGGCGTCGAACGCACCGACGTGCTGGTGATCGGCAGCGGCTTCGGGGGCGCGATCCCCGCCTACCACCTGGCCGCCGGCGGCGCCGACGTGGTCATGCTGGAGCGCGGCCCGTGGCTGGAGTCGGCCGACTACGAGCACGACTTCAAGCTGGGCTCGTCCTACACCCGCATCTTCGACTTCACCGTCGGCGACGGCATGAGCGTGCTGGGCGGCAACTGCGTGGGCGGCGGCAGCGTGGTCTACTTCGCGGCCATGCCGCGCGCGCCGCGCTTCGTCTTCGAGCGCCGCGGCAGCATCAGGCGCCGCATGTGGCCGGCCGCGATCAGCCGCGACACCCTCGACCCCTGGTACGACCGGGTCGCCGAGTCGATCTCCATCACCCAGCAGGGCTGGGAGGACGTCTCCTACTCCGGCGGCCTGTGGGCGGCGGCCTGCCGGCACGCGGGCCGCACCGCCAACCCCGTGCCCGCGGCCGTGGACACCGGGGCCTGCGTCAACTGCAACTGGATGATGGCCGGCTGCCGGTTCGACGCCAAGCAGTCGCTGCTGGTCAACTACCTGCCGGCGGCGCTCGCCCACGGCGCGCGGATCCGGCCGCTGCACGAGGTGCAGAGCATCGAGCGCACGCCCGACGGCTCCTACCGGGTGCACTACAAGATCGTCCATGGCGAGGACTACCGTCTGACCGAGGGCGAGGGGACGATCGAGGCCAAGGTGGTGGTCCTCGCCGCCGGCGCCGCCGCCACGCCGGTCATTCTGCAGCGCAGCGAGGCCGCGCTCGGCGCGATGCCGCACGCCGTGGGCCGCTACTTCTCCGGCAACGGCGAACGGCTCAACACCGCCGTGCTGAACGAGGACCGCGTGCGCGAGGTGCTGGGCCTGGAGCGCGGCGACGGCCTGGCGTACGCGGCCAACCAGATCGGCAAGGGCCCGACGGTGGCCAACTGGGACCGGCTGGACGGCTCGCTGCCCGAGTACACCCGCTACTCGCTGGAGCAGCTCTACTTCCCCCCCGGCCTGGGCACCATCCTCGCGCTGGCCGGCGGCACCGACCCGGCGTGGTTCGGGCTGCGCAAGAAGGAGATGCTGGAACGCTGGCGGTCCTGGCTGATCATCTTCCAGATGATCGAGGACGACAACGAGGGCGTCTTCGGGCCGCCGCCCGTTCGCGGCAACGCCGACCGGGTGTCCCAGCAGATGCTGGGCGTCGGCCGGCTGTCGTACAAGCCGACCGCGAACACCTCGGCCGCCTGGGCGATGGCCGACGCCGAGTGCAAGGAGATCCTGGAGCGCGACGGGCTGGCCACGGTGACGCCGTGGACGAACGACCTGGTCGGCGCGTACACGGTGCATCCGCTGGCCTCGTGCCGGATCGGCGACGACCCGTACACCTCGGCGCTGGACGACGGGCACGAACTGCGCGGGCACCCGGGGATCTTCGTCACGGACGGCTCGGCCGTGCCGGGCGCGCTGACCGTCAACCCGGCGATGACCATCTCCGCGCTGGCCGAGCGGGCCGTGCCGGGGATCGTCAGGGCCGCGCGGGAGCGGGGCGTGCAGGTCTCCTACGGCGCGCCCGCCCCGGACGGCTCCACCGCCGGCCGCCGGGCCACCGCGTCGCTGGCCGCCGCCGCGCTGCGCGGTTAGGGCGCCGGCGATGGGACGGCTGCTCAGCCGGATGACGGCGCCCGGCGCGCTCGCCCAGGTGCGGCACGTCCGCCCGGTGCGGCCGGGCGCCGCCCGCGGCCTGGTGGCCCGGGTGTACGAGCAGGTCGAGCGGGACTTCGGCATGCTCGCGCCGCCGGTGGCCCTGCACTCCCCCGCGCCGCGCGCCCTGGCCGCGTGCTGGCTGGTCCTGCGCGAGTCGCTGCTGGCCGCCGGGGCGGCCGGGCGGGTGGCCGGGGAGCTGGTGGCGAGGGAGGTCTCGGCCGGCAACGCCTGCCCGTACTGCGTGGACGTGCACGGCGCGACCCTGCGCGCGCTGACCCCCGCCGATCCCGGGCTGCGGCCGCTGGCCGCCTGGGCCAGGGCGAGCGCCGTCCCCGGGGCCGGCGGCCCGCCGGTGACGGGGGCGGCGGCCGTGGAGCTCGTGGCGGTCGCGGTGACCTTCCAGTACCTCAACCGCATGGTCAACGTGTTCCTCGGCGACTCGCCGCTGCCGCCGGAGCTGCCGGGCGCGGCACGCGGGCCCGCGCTGCGGGTGTTCGGCGCGCTCATGCGGCCCGCCGCGCGGCGGCCCGCGACCCCCGGCGGCTCGCTGGGCCTGCTGCCCGGCGCGCCGCTGCCGGACGACCTGGCCTGGGCGGGCGGCGTCCCGCGGCTCGGGAAGGCGTTCGCCAGGGCCGCGGCGGCGATCGAGGAGGGCGGCGCGCGGCGGCTGCCCGTCCAGGTCCGCGAGCTGGTCGCCGAGCGGGTGTCCGGCTGGGACGGCGTCCCGCCCGGCCCTGGCAGCGGCTGGGCCGGGCAGGCCGCCGCCGCGCTGCCGCCCGCGCAACGTCCGGCCGCCCGGCTGGCGCTGCTGACCGCGCTGGCCTCCCACCAGGTGGACGCGCGCACGGTCGGCGAGTTCCGGGCCGCGACGACCGGCTCGGCCGCGCTCGCCGACGCCGCGCTCACCGACGCCGCGCTCGTCGAGGCGGCCTCCTGGGCTGCCATGACCGCCGCCCGCCGGACCGGCGTCTGGTCCGGGCTGCCCGCCACCCCGCTTCCGACCGCATCGACAGCCGACTGAAAGGAACGAGGACGTGACCGAGCTAGAGGTAGTGCTCGACGACCTGGCGGCCGACGGCGACCAGCTCGACGCGCTGGTGTCGGGCCTGGACGCCCAGCAGTGGAAGCTGCCCACCCCCGCGCCGGGCTGGACGATCGCCGACCAGATCGCCCACCTGGCCTTCATCTTCCGCCTGGCCACCGCCGCCGCCACCGACGCGGAGGCGTTCGCGGCCATGACGGCCGGCGCGGAGAAGAACTTCGACGGCGCGGTGAACGCCGCGCTCAAGGCGTTCGAGAACGACTCGCCGGACACGCTGCTGGCCAAGTGGCGGGCCGGACGGTCGGAGGTGCACGCCGGTCTGGCCGCCGTGCCCGCGGGCGAGGTCGTGCCGTGGCTGGTCAACCCGCTGCCGCCGATCGTGCTGGCGTGCGCGGGCATCATGGAGACCTTCGCCCACGGGCAGGACGTCGCCGACGCGCTGGGCGTGCGGCTGGAGCGCACGGACCGGCTGCGGCACCTGGTCGTCTTCGCGGTGCTCACCCGGGACTTCGGCTACCTGTCGCGCGGGCTGACCCCGCCGGCCGAGGAGTTCCGCTTCGAGATCACCGGCCCCTCCGGCGAGGTGTGGGCCTACGGCCCCGAGGACGCGACCCAGCGGGTCTCGGGCCCGGCCGAGGACTTCTGTCTGCTGGTGACCAGGCGGCGGCACCGCGCCGACGTGGCGGTCACCGCGACCGGCGCCGAGGCCGACCGCTGGCTGGACATCGCGCAGGCCTACCGCGGACCGGCGGGCGCCGGCCGGCGTCCCGGCCAGTTCGCCCGCGCCGGCGTCTGACCACCGGCGTCCGACAGGCGGCGTCCGACAGGCGGCGTCCGAGAAGCGGCGTCTGACAGGCCGCCTCTGACAAGCGGCGTCTGAGAAGCCTTCCCGAACCGCGGGCGCGCCCGTCCGGAACTCCCCCAGTCCCGGGCGCGCCCGCTTCTCACGTCCCGACCTCCAGCGCGCGGCGGTCCACCTTGCCCGAGGCCGTCTGCGGCAGGCGCTCCACGAACGTGATCCGCCGGGGGAACTTCTGGGCCGCCAGCCGGGCCCGGACGAACGCCTTCAGCTCGGCCGCCTCGACCGCCGCCGAGGTCACCACGTACGCGTGCGGCCGGGTGAGGCCGCGCAGCTGATACCCGACCACCGCGCACTCGACCACGGCCGGGTGCTCGCGCAGGCAGTTCTCGATCTCGGCCGGCGCGACCCAGGACCCGCCCACCTTCAGCAGGTCGTCGGCCCGTCCCCGGTAGCGGAAGTAGCCGTCGGCGTCCCTGGTGACCAGGTCGCCCGAGCGCACGGTCCGCCCGCCCACGAACGTGCTCGCGGTCCGCTCCGGGTCCTGCCAGTACTCCAGCGCGACGGCGTCGCCGGTGACCTCCAGCCGTCCGGTCTCGCCGTCGGGGACCTCCTGCCCCTCGGGGTCCACGACGCGGGCGCGGTAGCCGGGGACGACCTGGCCGAGCGTGCCGGGCCGGACCCGTCCCGGGCGGTTGGACAGGAAGATGTGGTACGCCTCGGAGGAGCCGAGCCCGTCCACCACCTCCACGCCGAAGGTGTCGCTCCAGCGGCGGTGCAGCTCCGGCGGCAGCGCCTCGCCCGCCGACGTGCACAGCCGCAGGCAGCTCAGGTCCTGCCGGCCGGCGTCGGGGTGGGCGAGCATGGCGCTCATCATCGTGGGCACGTTCACCAGGACCGTGGGCCGGTGCTCGGCGATCAGCTCGAAGATCGTCTCGACCCGGCTGCGCTCGGGGAAGATCACGCCGGCCGCGCCGACGCCGAAGGGGAACAGGGCGGTCAGGTCGCGGGCGTAGCCGAAGAACAGTTTGGGCACGGGCAGCACCACGTCGTCCGGGTGCAGGTCCAGCACGCCGCGGGCGTAGGAGTCGAAGCTGACGTGCGGGCTCCTGGCGGGCAGCACGCAGGCGCGCGGCGCGCCGGTGCTGCCGGTGGTGAACTTCCACAGCGCCACGTCCCCGGCGGCGACCGGCACCGGGTCCAGCCGCGCCTCCTGCGCGCCGACCAGGGTGTCGAAGTGGTGCTCGCCGGGGCGCAGCAGGTGGCGCGGCACGCCGGTGACGAGCAGGCCGGTCAGCCCCGCCGCGCGCAGGCTCTCCAACGCCGACGGCCCCGCCACCACCAGGCGCGGACGGGCGTAGCCGGCGAAGTAGCGGTAGTCCTTGGGCCGCAGGAACGTGTAGACCTCGGCGGTGACCGCGCCGATCTTCTGGGCGCCGTACCAGGTGGCGACCGACTCCACGCTGTCGTCGGCGGCGATGAGCACCCGGTCGCCGCGGCGTACGCCGAGCTCGCGCAGCGCGTTGCCGGCGCGGTCGGCCAGGGCGCGCAGCGTCGCGTAGTCGACGCGGCCCTGCCGGGTGACGAGCGCGGTCCTGGCGCCGTCGGCGCGGTCGAGGAATCGTGCGGCGATGTTGAAAGAGTCCATGACATGCCTTCTCGCTGCTCTGCTCGCGGGCTGGTTCCGCCTTCCACGGTGCCGGGCGCGGGCCGTCCGCAGGGGGTCGGGAGGCGTCAGCAAGCTGGCGGTCGTGGCAGCTTGCTGACGGGTTTCTCCCGGATTGCGGGATGGCCGCCGCGGCGTTGACGGGCCCGCCGGGCCGCGCGTGTACTGGGGATGCGGCGGCCGCGACGGCCGTCGCGCTGCGGAGGAGAAGCGATGGCATCCACGCCCGCGGGCTCGTGGCCGGTGACGGAGACGACCGGTGAGGCGCCCGGTGACACGACCGGTGACATGACCGGTGACATGACCGGTGACATGACCGGTGAGACGGCGATCGGGACGGCCGCGCCGATGGCCGCGCCGATGGCCGACTGCCTCGGCGGCGCCGTCCATCTGGCCTGTGCCGAATCCCCGCAGGACGAGCTCGCCGTCATCGTCGCCGGGTTCGCCGGCTACGAGGCCCAGAGCCGGGCGCGGGCCCTGGCCCGGCTCGCCGCCCTGCGCCGCCTGCGCCGCCTGCCCGGCGACGGCCCCCGGCCCGCGTGGACGGGTACGGAGCTGCGCCTGTCGGACTTCGTCGCCGACCCGCCCGCGAGCCTGCGGCGGCACGTGCCCGGCACCGGCCTGCTCAGCGGGCGGCGCTACCGGCTGCCCGTCGAGGTGGTGTGGACGGGCGGGCACGAATGCCTGGTCGAGCCGGCCACGAGCGGCGTGGTGGACAGCGGCGTGCCGGAGGCGATCGCCGAGGTGGTCGCCCACGACGTGGTGGCGCGCTGGTGGGCCGAGCCGCGCGAGCCGCTGCTGCGGGTCTCCGGCTCGCTGGACCGCCTGCTGCCGCCCGGCGTGACGGCCGCGGCCTCGGGGCTGGGGCTGCGGATGTCGGCGTTCGTGTTGTCGGTGCCCGATCTCCGGGTCGCCCTGGTGACCGTCGGCGGCGAGGGCGCGACGCTGGCCGCGGCGGCCGGCCGTACCGTGAAGTCGGCCGTGTGCGAGGCGTTCCTGCGCGCGATGGCGGCCAGGGCGCAGCCGTGGAGCACGCTGGAGCTGCCCGACTGCCTGCGGCGGTTCGCGGTGTGGCAGCGGGAGGGCGACTACGCCGCCCATCTGGAGCGCCTGGCCGTCGACGCCGATCCGCGGCTGGTGGACGAGGTGAGCGGGCTGCGTCCGTCCGGCTGGCCGGAGATCGCCGCGCGCCGGTTCGGGCACGAGCCGGTCGCCGTGCGGGCCGGTGGCGAGGTCGTCAAGGTGTTGTGCCCGGGGGCCGCGTGCTACCGGGCCGCCTCCGGGGCCACCGTGCTGCCCTGTCCCGTGCCCTGACCTCAGCGGACACCGCAACCTGCGAGGAGCGCCGGCCGTCCGGATTCCGATAATGGAAGTGCAAGCTCCGGCCGCCGAACCCCCGGGAGGTGGGGCGTGGATCTGTCCGTCATTGGAGTCACCCCCGAAGCGGAGGCGGTCTACCGCTATTTCCTGCGCCATCGGGGCGAGAGCGTGGGCTCGGTGCCCGAGGCCCTGGACCTCGATCCCGAGACGGTGGAGTCGGCGGTGGAGACGCTCGACCGGCTCGCCATGCTCGACCTGAACGACCGCCACCGGGTCACCGCGACCGAGCCGCGGATCGCCATCGAGCGCCTGGTCGAGCAGCGCCTGGAGGAGCTGAACGCGGAGATCCGCCGGGTGTTCGGCGCCCGCGACGCCATCTCCAGTTTCCTGGAGGACAAGCGGGAGGGCGACCGCTCCAACGCGGTGCTGGACATCGAGCGGGTGGAGAGCGGCGCGCGGGTCCGCCAGCGCCTGGACGACCTGGCCTTCTTCTCCTACAAGGAGACGCTCTGCCTGCACCCGGGCGGGCCGTTCAACGAGGTGATGATCGAGTCGGCGCTGCCGCTCGACACGCGCTCGCTGCGGCGCGGCCTGGCCCTGCGCGAGATCTTCCACCCCAAGGCGCTGGAGGACCAGCGCATGGTGTCGTACCTGCGCGAGCTGGCGCACCTGGGCGCCGAGATCCGCGTCACCGACCAGCCGATGGACCGCATGCTCATGTACGACCGCAGCGTGGCCGTCGTCCCGATCGATCCCAAGGCGCACTCCACGGGCGCGCTGCTGGTCCGCGAGCCGGGCCTGATCTCCCAGCTCGTCATCTACTTCGAGGGCCTGTGGAAGGCGGCCGTGCCGCTGGCCGACCACCTCGACCCGCCCGGCGAGGAGCCGACGCTGTCGAAGATGGAGCAGCGGGTGCTGGCGGTCATGGCCACGGCCGACAAGGACGAGATCGCCGCCAGGGAGCTGGACATCTCGGTGCGCACCTACCGCCGTTACGTCGCCGACCTGATGGCCAGGCTCGGCGCGGTCAACCGTTTCCAGGCCGCGCTGCGCGCCAAGGAGGAGAACTGGATCTGACGCGTTTCTTCCGTCGTTTCTCGCCGGACGGCATGACGAACCCCCGCGACCCGGTCGCGGGGGTTCTCTCGTGTTCGGACTTTGTCTATGGGCAGACCTCCTCGGGGAAATTCACGGTCAATTCCTTTCCGGTGTCGGGGCTTTTTACGGCCAGGTGTTGCCCTGCGGGGAGGGCAGCGGGGTGGGCAGCGGCCAGGTGTTGCCGTCAGTGCCGGCCGGCGCGGGCCAGGTGTTGCCGTCCGCCTGCAGCACCACCGTGTCGGCGGCAGCGGCGGCCTGCGCGGCGGTGGCGCCGACGGCCCAGAGGAGCATTCCGGAGACAATCGCGATAATCCACTGGGAAATCCTCTTGGCAACAATGCTGTTCGTCATTTCACTGCCTCTTTCTCGGCGGTTCGTGTCGCTGTTCCCTTGCACTTCCAACTTTGCGCCGCGGCGGGGGCGCGAACCAGGCTTCGGCGAGGCAGCAAGCTGCATCAGCGTTTCCGCTTCCTGCCACGTCCGGCGCGGTCAAGCACTGCAGGAGGTGACAGGAAACGGCCATCGCTCCTTAACTGGACGTACCGGAAGAGTCCGAGGAGGAAACGATGACCATCTCCCCCGAGGTCCTCCAGGAAGCCCCGCCGTCGGCCATGGACCGTCTGCGCGAGGAGCTCGCCGGCGCGCGCGAGGACATCGCGCGCGGCCGCCCGCAGGCCGTGGAGCGGCAGCACGCGCTGGGCAAGCGCACCGCGCGCGAACGGCTCGACCTGCTGCTGGACGAGGGCTCGTTCCTGGAGATCGAGATGTTCCGGCGGCACCGGGCCCAGGGGCTCGGCATGGAGGCCCAGCGGCCGCACACCGACGGGGTCGTGGCCGGATCGGGAACCATCGACGGCCGCCGCGTCTTCGTCTACGCGCAGGACTTCACCGTCTTCGGCGGCTCGCTCGGCGAGGCGCACGCCCAGAAGATCCACAAGGTGATGGACCTGGCGCTGTCCAGCGGGTCGCCGTTCATCGGGCTCAACGACAGCGGCGGGGCCCGCATCCAGGAGGGCGTGCTGTCGCTCAACGGCTACGGCGGCATCTTCCAGCGCAACGTGCAGGCGTCGGGGGTGATCCCGCAGATCGCCGTCGTGCTCGGCCCGTGCGCGGGCGGGGCGGCGTACTCGACGGCGCTGGCCGACTTCACGTTCATGGTGCGCGACACCGCCCAGCTCTACCTGACCGGCCCGGACGTGGTCGAGGCGGTCACCGGCGAGCGCATCACGCACGCCGAGCTGGGCGGCGCGCAGGTGCACGCCAGCCGGTCCGGGCTGGCCACGTTCGTGCACGACGACGAGGAGAGCTGCCTGGCCGCCGTGCGCGACCTGGTCTCGATGTTGCCGAGCAACAACATGAGCCGCCCGCCGGCGCTGCCCGCGCGGGCCGCGGCCGGCGACGCCCGGCCCCGGCTGGCCGAGATCGTGCCGGTGGAGCCGACCAAGCCGTACGACATGCGGCTGGTGATCGCCGAGGTGGTGGACGACGGCGACTTCCTCGAACTGCATCAGAGCTGGGCGCCCAACGTGATCTGCGCGCTGGCCCGGATCGACGGCCAGGTGGTCGGCGTGGTGGGCAACCAGCCGACCGTGCTGGCCGGCGTGCTGGACGTGTCGGCCGCGGAGAAGGCGGCCAGGTTCGTCAGGTTCTGCGACGCCTTCTCCATCCCCCTGGTCACGCTCGTGGACGTGCCCGGCTTCCTGCCCGGCAAGGAGCAGGAGCACGCGGGCGTCATCCGGCACGGCGCCAAGCTGCTGTACGCCTACTGCGAGGCGACCGTGCCGCGCGTCCAGGTCATCGTCAGGAAGGCCTACGGCGGGGCGTACATCGTGATGGACTCCCGGTCGATCGGCACCGACCTGTCACTGGCCTGGCCGACCAACGAGATCGCGGTGATGGGCGCCGAGGGGGCGGTCAACATCATCCACCGCAAGGAGCTGGCCGCCGCGGCCGACCCCGCCGCCCGGCGGGCGGAGCTGCTGGAGCAGTACACCCGCGAGCTGGTCCATCCGGCGTACACGGCCGAGCGCGGCCTGGTCGACGCCGTGATCGACCCGGTGGAGACGAGGTCGGCGGTGGCGCGCGGGCTGGCCATGCTGCGCGACAAGCGCAAGCACGTGGCGCCGCGCAAACACGGCAACCTTCCCCTGTAGGGCTTCCCGTCAGTTCCCCTGGTCGGCGCAGGGGACGGCCGCGGCCGTCCGGGCGCGCTGTCCGGGGAGCCTGAGCGCGGCCAGGACGCCCGTCAGCATGACGGCGCCCAGGACGAGGACCGCCGCGCGCATCCCCTGGGCGGAGGCGTCGCGCAGGGCCTGCCCGGCCAGCCCTTCGATGCCCTGGTTGGCGACGGCCACCAGGACCGCCAGGCCCGCCGCGGTGCCCACCTGCAGCGCGGTCGAGGCCACCCCGGAGGCCAGGCCCTGTTCGTCCGCCGGGACGCCGGTGCCGGCCGCGATCCACATGGCCTCGTACGTGATGCCCATGCCCAGGCCGATGACGACGACCCCCGGCAGGACGGTGAGGAGGGACCCGTCCCCCTGCAAGCCGGGGGCCAGGAGCACGGCGCCCGCGGCGTTGACCAGGATGCCGGCGATCAGCGTGCCGCGGGTGCCGAGCCGGTGGACCAGCCGCTCGCTGAGGAAGTTCCCGGCCGTGATCGACAGGGTCGGGGCGAGGAAGGCCAGGCCGGTCTCCAGGGCGTCGAAGCCGAGGACGTCCTGGAGGTACAGGGTCAGGAAGTACGGCACGGCCTGCATCGTCAGGCCGAACAGGAGGATGACCACGACCGCGCCGCTGAGCGCGCGGTTGCGGAACAGCCGCAGCGGCATCAGCGGCGTCCGGCCGCGGGCCTGGAGGCGCAGGAACACCGCCACCAGCACCACCGCGAGCACGGCCGCCGCGACCACCTCGGCCCGCGCCCAGCCCGCCTCCGAGCCGTGCGCGACCGCGAAGATCAGCAGCGTGATGCCGGCGGTGCCGGTCAGCGTCCCGGGCACGTCCACGCTGCCCCGGGTGGCGCGGCCGTCGGGGGGCAGCAGGGCGAAGGCGGCGGCGACGCCCACGGCGGTCAGCGGCACGTTGACGTAGAACACGGCCTGCCAGCCCAGGGCCTGGGTGAGCACCCCGCCGGCCAGCGCGCCCGCCGTGAGCCCGCCGGCGCCCGCCATGGCCCAGACGGTCAGCGCGCGGTTGCGCTCCCTGCCCTCGGCGAAGGCGGTGTTGACCAGGGCCAGCACCGCGGGGAACAGCACCGCGCCGGCCAGGCCCTGGACGGCGCGCGCGGCGAGCAGCACCCCCGGCGCCGTGGCCAGGCCGCCCAGCACGGAGGCCACGCCGTACAGCGCCATGCCGAGCACGAACATCCGCCGGCGTCCGGCCAGGTCGGACAGGCGTCCGCCGAACAGCAGGAAGCCTCCGTACAGGACGGCGTACGCGGTGACCACCCATTGCAGGGTGTGCGCGGTGAAGCCGACGTCGGACGCGATGTCCGGCAGGGCCACGTAGATGATGGTGAAGTCGAGACTGATGATCAGATGCCCCAGCGCGAGCAGCGCGAGGCTCCATCCCGGCCGCCGGATGCGGTCCGGGGAGCGGGTGATGGACATGGATGTGCCTTTCGTCCGTACGGGGTCCGGTGGCCTGTCATGGCTGCACCGGAACCGGCGGACATTTGTTGGCACACCCCCTGAGGGCACTGGGGTGGGCGGCGCCCGGGCTCGGGCCGTCCGGTCCGGTCATCGCCCCTCCCCAGGTGTTCCGCGTCGTCTCCGGGACGACTATGCCGTCCGCCGCGGCCCGCGGGATCGGCCGTCCGGTCACCGTGAGCCGGGACCTTGGACCTAGGACCAGGGCCGGGCGGGCCCGGTGACAGCATGCGGCGGCGGCCTGCAGCTTCCTGACGTCCCCATCCCTGGATCGCGCCCTTCCCGGATCCCACAGTGGAGGTACGAGAGACAGACCTCCGGCAGACGAGATGGAGATGAGACCCCATGTTCGCCCCTTCACGCCGCACGGCGACGAGGAAGCCATGCTGATCCAGGTGACGATGCGCCAGGTGCGCGGGATGCCGATCCTCGGCTCCCCGATCGACGGGATCCGCATCATGGCGCTCCTGCCGGGCCACTGGCACAAGGACCTCACCCAGGCCGGCGGGGACATCGTCATCCGGATGCGCGTGGACGAGCCCCTGACCAGCGCGCAGGTGCGCGCCGAGGTGACGCAGACCCTCGCCAACCCCGAGGTGGACCGGTGGGAGCTGGTGGCCTGCCGCGTCCTGTCCCACAGCAGCACAGCCGCAAGGGAGGAAGACCAGTGATCGCATCTGTGGTGGCGCCAGGAGAGTGCCAGGTCTGGTGGGCCGGCCCGCGCGACCATCCGGAGGGGACCCTGCTGTCGGTGCTCAGCGAGCCCGAGCTCGAACGGGCGGCGCGGTTCCGCCGCGAGCCCGACCGCAGGCGCTTCCTGACCGGCTCCTGGCTGCTGCGCACCGCGAGCGCCGTGCAGCTCGGCGTCCGTCCCGAGGACGTCGTGGTGGAGCGGTCGTGCCCCGACTGCACCCGGTACCACGGCAAGCCGCAGGTCCGGGCGCCCGGCTTCCCGCTGCACGTGTCGGTCTCGCACTCCGAGGACCGGGTCGCGGTGGCCGTGACGACCGAGGGGCCGCTCGGGGTGGACGTGGAGGCCGTGCCCGCCGACCCGGTGGACGACCTGGCCCGCTGCGCGCTCACCGAGGCCGAGCTGGCCGTCCTGGAGGCGTTCCCCCAGGAGGACAGGTACGAGGCGTTCGCGAAGGTCTGGGTGCGCAAGGAGGCGGCGCTCAAGGCCACCGGGCACGGCCTGCGGGTGCCTCCGACGGAGGTGGCGGTCAGCGGGCCGGCCGACGACCCGGCCCTGCTGAGCTGGCCGCTGGACATCCCGCCGGAGAGCCTGCGGTTCCGCGTCCTGTCGCCGGGCCGCGGCTACGTCGCCGCGGTCGCGGTGATCACCGGCCGCCCGGTCGAGGCGGTGGAGTTCCACCTGCCCGCCGCGCGGGCAGACTTCGCACGGGGCCCCCTGCCGGGGCCGCTGGCCGGCGTCGCGTGACGAGGAGGACGATCCAGATGCGAAGGACCTTCCTCCTCCTGCCGGGCTCCTGGTCGGGCGCGTGGATCTGGGAGCCCGTCGTCCGGCGGCTGCGCCTGCTCGGGCACGACGCCCGCGCCGTCACCCTGCGCGGCCTGTCCGGGCCGGGCGACGACGTCGCCGGCGTCGGCCTCCAGACGCACGTGGACGAGGTGCTGACCCTGCTGAAGAACGAGGGGCTGCGCGACGTCGTGCTCGTCGGGCACAGCTACTCGGGGCTGGTGGCCGGTCAGGTCGCCGACCGGGCGCCGGGCCGCGTCGCCCACACCGTCTACGTCGAGGCGTTCCTGCCGCACGACGGCCGTTCGATGCTGCACGCCTTCCCCGACCGGCAGCGGGAGCAGGAGCTGCGCCTGATCGAGTCGGGCGGGGGCCGCTGGCCCGCCCCCGACCACACCCTGGTGGCCGAGGGACAGGGCCTCACGGCGGCGCAGGCGCGCTGGCTGGCCGCCCGGTTCGTCGGCCACCCCGGCCGGGCCGTGGCCGAGGCCGCCGTGCTCAGCACGCCGCTGGAGCGGCAGCGGGCCAGCTACGTGGTGTGCGACCTGGACCACTTCCAGGGCAGCCTGTCGCCCGACGTGTCCGCGCTGCGCGCGGCGCCGTCCTGGGACTTCCACACCCTGGACACCGGCTGCTGGCCGATGGTCTCAGCGCCCGGCCCGCTCAGCGCTCTGCTGTCCGACGCCGTCGCCGGCCGCCATTGAGCGGCCGGCGGCCTCCGGGCCCGGTGCTAGCCCGGGCCGCGAGGACGCGGGAAGCAGCCGCCGCAGCGAACCGGCGTGCAGGAACCACAGCAGGCCCAGCGCCACGGCCAGGAGCAGGGCGCTGAAGACCCACTCGTTCGACCCGCCCGGCCCGTAGACGCGGCCGCCGGAGCCGATGTCCACCGCGCGGACCGGCTGCCCGGCCCGGTGGGTGTAGCGGTCGCTGCCGTACATCTCGACGCCCGTCCGGCCGGTGGTGCCGTCGTCGGAGCGGAAGTCGCCCGTCCAGACGCAGGACTCGTGCCCCGGATGCGTGATGCACGCCAGCGTGCGCGGCACGAACACCCCGGGCACGCCGTCGGCGCGGGCGGCGCGGACGACCGTGCCGAGGTTCGGCACGGTCAGGAACAGCAGGAAACCCGCCACCAGGCTGAGCGCGAAGGAGAAGGCCGGGGAGACCCCGCGGCGCCCGGAGCGCGCCATCACGCGGGCGACACCGCGCAGGCGCAGCGCATGTCCGCCCGCTCGGCCGGACGGGGGCTGCGGTGCAGGAGCATGGCCACCACCATGGGCACGAAGACCAGCCCGTTGTAGAACAGGTGCAGCTCCATGCGCGGGACGAGGAGCTGGATGATGCTCGTCGGCACCGGACGGCCCGCCAGGTTGTTGCCGGTGAGCGCCTGCAGGAGCAGCAGCAGGTGCTCCAGGTGGTGCCAGACCTGGATGCCCAGGGAGATGTTCCACCACGTACGGGACCTGCCGGTGAAGCCGGAGCGCAGCATCAGCAGGCCGATGAGCATCAGCAGCGCGTAGCCGTAGTGCATCCACTCGGAGCTGACCAGCCAGGGGAAGGGCATGCCGAGGACGCCGCGCGCCTCCTTCAGCGGCCAGCCCAGCACGTAGACCTGGATGGCCTGGGCGACGTGCTCGGCCCAGTGGGCGAGCACGACGACGAGGTAGAGGGTGAGGGCGGGCTTGTGGTAGCGGGTGTTGAGCGCGCTCAACAGGCCGCCGGACGTCGACACCGTGTGGGTGGCCATGCGGGGAACCTCGGCTTCCGGGATCGTCGGTCACGCGTCGTCCCGGCACGGCGAGGTCGCCGGCGAACGGTCTTCGGTCCCCTTCGGTTACGCCTGCTCCGGGAGATCGCGAGTTCAGTGTCCGCTGCGATCCCGCGCCTGACAACTCACAAATTGCGCGGCAGTCCGGCGAGCAGTTGCTTGGTCGTCAGGGTGACGCCGCAGCGGCCGGCGACGTAGCCGAGCGCCTGCCGGTGGTCGGCTGCGGTGAGGTCGGCGACGGCGTCGGCCACCACGTACGGCTGGATGTCGTGGGTGAAGGCGTCGAGCGCGGTGGTCAGGACGCCGATGTGGGCGTAGACACCGGCGATGAGGAGCTGGTCGCGTCCCGACTCGCGCAGCCACCACAGCAGGGTGGTCTCGTGGAAGGCGCTGTAGCGCCGCCGGGTGAAGACCCAGTCGCCCGGTCCCGGCGCCATCGGCTCGGGGAAGCCGCGCCGGGCGGGCTCCAGCCGGTCGCTGCGCCGCCAGAAGTCCTTGGCCAGCCCCTGCTGCTCGCCGGTCAGCAGGCCCGGCTGGGCCGCGTAGGCGACGGGCACGCCGAGGCGCGCGCACAGCTCGCGCAGCGCCGTCACGTTGCGCACCAGGTCGGTGAGCGGCGCCTCGCCGGGCGGGAAGAGGTCGAGGCAGGCGTGCTGCAGGTCGACCAGCAGCAGGACGGCCCGGCGCGGGTCGGGCGTCCAGGTGACCGCGGCGGGCGGCAGCTCGGCGGCGTCCGGCATCGGGTAGGGCTCGATCTCTGAAACGACCGGCACGGCGACCTCCGAATTTCTCGCAGCTTTTTGAGGCTGTTTCCATGATGTGCCGCCACGGCGTCCCTCGAAATGCGGAACGGCGGCAGGAAGCTGACTTCCCGCCGCCGTTTCCAGCCATTTTCTTTTTTCCGGAGTGTGTACCGGGCCCATGGTCAGAGCCCGGCCGCCGCCCGCAGTTCCTCCGTCCGGTTCACCCGCTCCCAGGTGAACTCGTCGCGGCCGAAATGCCCGTAGGCGGAGGTGCCCGCGTAGATGGGACGCAGCAGGTCCAGGTCCCGGATGATCGCGGCCGGGCGCAGGTCGAACACCTCGCGCACGGCGTCGTGGACGCGCTCCCTGGGCACCCGTTCGGTGCCGAAGCACTCCACGAACAGGCCCACCGGCCGCGCCTTGCCGATCGCGTACGCCACCTGGACCTCGCAGCGCCCGGCCAGCCCCGCGGCCACCACGTTCTTGGCCACCCAGCGCATGGCGTAGGCGCCCGACCGGTCCACCTTGGAGGGGTCCTTGCCGGAGAACGCGCCGCCGCCGTGCCGGGCCATGCCGCCGTACGTGTCGATGATGATCTTGCGTCCGGTCAGGCCCGCGTCGCCCATCGGGCCGCCGACCTCGAACCGGCCCGTCGGGTTGACCAGCAGCCGGTGGCCCGTGGTGTCGATCCCCGCCTCGGCCAGCACCGGCTCGACGACCTCGCGCGTGACGTCGGGGGTCAGCATGTCGGCCAGGTCGACGTGCGCGGCGTGCTGGGTGGACAGCACGACGGTGTCCAGGCGGACCGGCCGGTCGCCCTCGTACTCGACGGTGACCTGCGTCTTGCCGTCCGGCCGCAGGTACGGCACCGTCCCGGACCTGCGGACCGCCGCCAGCCGCCGGGCCAGCCGGTGGGCCAGCATGATCGGCAACGGCATCAGCTCGGGCGTCTCCTCGCACGCGTAGCCGAACATCAGGCCCTGGTCGCCGGCGCCCTGCCGGTCCAGCTCGTCGGCGGCGGCCGCGCCGCGGTGCTCGTAGGCGTCGTCCACGCCGCGGGCGATGTCGGGCGACTGGGTGCCGATCGACACCGACACGCCGCAGGAGGCGCCGTCGAAGCCCTTCTGGGAGGCGTCGTAGCCGATCTGCAGGATCGTCTCCCTGACCAGGCCGGGGATGTCCACGTACGTCTGCGTGGTGACCTCGCCCGCGACGTGCACCATGCCCGTGGTGATCAGCGTCTCGACCGCGACCCGGCTGCCGGGGTCCTTGGCCAGCAGGGCGTCCAGGATGCCGTCGCTGATCCGGTCGGCGATCTTGTCGGGGTGGCCTTCGGTGACCGATTCTGAGGTGAACAAACGACGTGACACCGGGGCCTCCTAGTAGGGCAGCCGGCGCCCGGCGGGCGTGCGCAGGTCGAGTGCGGTCACGGGGGTACGCGGTTTCTTCGGCCTCGGCACGCGAATCACTTTGGGCATGGAATTGCTCCACATCTCGGCGGCGGGAAAACTCGAATTTCCCGGACACAGATCATCCAAGATTTCGCGTCGAGCATTCTTCTCCGATGACCTGCGCGACGGAGGTTCGCTTCCGAGAATAACCACGGCCCGGCGTGGCGGGTTCTTTCCCTGTGCGGCGTCGGGACCGGTCGGGCAATCCAGGAGATGCCCCGGACGCGCCGGGAGGCCACGATGCTCCTGATGCCCGGACGGCTCTTCCCGCTCGGGCGGATCACCTACGCCGGGTCCCGGCCGCACCGGCGACGAAAGGCTGATCATGAACGGAATCGGCGCGGAGATCGGGATCATCGGCGGGAGCGGGTTCTCCTCGGTCGCCGACGGAGCCCGGGAGGTCGCGCTCACCACCCCGTACGGCGAGCCGTCGGCGCCGCTCTCGCTGATCCGGGTGCGCGGCCGCACGGTCGCCTTCCTGCCCCGGCACGGGCGCGACCACCGCCGGCCGCCGCACCGGATCAACTACCGGGCCAACCTGTGGGCGCTGCACTCGGTGGGCGTGCGCCAGATCATCGCGCCGTGCGCGGTCGGCTCGCTCCGGCCCGAGCTGGGGCCGGGCGTGATGGTGGTGCCCGACCAGCTCGTGGACCGGACCTGCGGACGCGTCCGGACGTACTTCGACGACGCGGCGGTGCACGTGCCGTTCGCCGACCCGTACTGCCCGGTGGGCCGCGAGACGGTGCTCGACGCCGCGGCGGCGACCGGCCAGGACTGCGTGGACGGCGGGACGACGGTGGTGGTCGAGGGCCCGCGCCTGGCCAGCCGGGCCGAGGCGCAGTGGTACGCCGCGCAGGGGTGGTCGCTGCTCGACATGACGGCCTGCCCTGAGGCGGCGCTCGCCCGCGAGCTGGCCCTGTGCTACGTGCCGGTCGCGCTGGTGACGGACCTGGACGCCGGGCTCGGCGTGGGCTCCGGCGCGCGGCGCGACGAGCTGTTCACGATCTTCCACGAGGGGCTGGACCGGCTGCGGGCGCTGGTGCTGGCGACCGTGGCCCGGCTGCCGCGCACCCGTACGTGCGGCTGCGCGCGTGCCCTGGAGGACGCCGCCCTCCCCGCCGACGCCGACCACCTCGGCCCGCTCCCCGCCTGAATCCTTCTTAAGCACGCGGAAACCCGGGCCCCCGCGGGAACCCGGGTGAGATCGCGGGGGCTACACCGCCATCGGCACGTGCGCGTCCAGGGCGACGCGTTCGACCAGCGCCTCCAGGTTCGGGTCCGCGTCGAAGACGTCGCCGACGTCGATGGCGATGCCCAGCTCCTCCTTGATCCGCCCGACCAGCCGCGCCGCGGCCGCGAACTCCCCTTCCAGGTCGGAGAACGTCGCCGCCTCCAGCCCCTCGGGCACGTCGAGCACCTCGTTCCAGATGTCGCCGACCTTCTCGCGAAGCTCGGCGAGGCTGAGTCCGCCGGTCATGGGCCGTCCCTCCTCAAGGTCTGCTGGTGATTGTCGCAACGGCGCCGCGGCGGCTACATCTCCGAGGATGCCCTGGCCCTGACCTGGCCGAGCAGCGCGTCGAGCGTCCCGTCGCACAGCAGGACGGCCGGTTCGACGGCCACCCCGAGCCGGTCCTCGATCCGGGCGGCCATCCGCAGCGCGGCGAGCGCCGTGCCGCCGAGCTCGCCGAAGGTGGCGCCGGCCTCGTCCGGGCCGACGCCGAGCACGGTGTTCCAGATGTCGGTGACGTGCCTGTCGACGTCCGCCGGGTCCACGTCGCGCGTCCTCCCGTGAGGCTCTCCTTGGGGGGACCATAAGCCGCGGGGGCGGCGGGCGCTTGTCCTCACGTGCGCACTCGGGGCCGTTCGCCCGTGCGGGCCCGTCGGTCGCGCGGCGGGGTCAGGACGCCGCCCGTTCCGCCTCCCGCGTGCGCGACAGCGCCCGGACGATGCGCGCGTGCCCCTCGTTCCCCCTGGCCAGCACCTCGGCCACCGGGCCGTCGTCGGCGGCGCGCAGGGCGGCGGCGACGCGGCTCAGGTCGCGGGTCAGCTCGTCCAGCAGGTCGGCCACCGGGGCCGCGTTGTGCGCCAGGATGTCCCGCCACATGCCCGCGGGGCTGCCGGCCACCCGCGTCACGTCCCGCAACGCCCCGGCGGCCAGCGACAACCCGCCCGCATCCCGGTCCACCTCCCAGCCCGTCTCCGTCTCCGCGCCCGTCTCCGCGCCCGTCCCCTCGCCCGTCCCCCCGCCCGGGGGCGGTTCGGCGTGCCCGTCCTGGGCGCCGGTCGCGAACCGGGCGGCGAGCGCGGCCGACAGGACCAGCGGCAGGTGCGACACCGCCGCGGCGGCCCGGTCGTGGGCGTCCGGCGCGAGCAGCCGCACCTCGGCCCCGCACGCGGTCGCCAGCGCCGCCACCGTGCGCAGCGCGCGCGGCGACAGCGCCGGGTGGGGGCACAACGCCCACGTCCTGCCCTCGAACAGGCCCGCCCGCGCGGCCCCCGGCCCCGACACCTCCCGCCCGGCCATCGGATGGCCGGGCACGTAGCAGGACAGGTCGCAACCGCCGCGCTCGACCTCGGCGAGGATCCGCGTCTTGGCGCTGGCCACGTCCGTGTAGACCATCCCCAGCCCGCGGGCCTGCGCCTCCCGCAGGACGGCGGCCACCGACGAGGGCGGCGTGGCGATCACGACGACGTCGGCCGGGCCGGCCCCGGCCCGCAGCGCGGTGCCCGCGCCCATCCGCGCGGCCTGCGCCAGCGCCCACGGATCGTGGTCGGCCAGCTCGACCCGGACGCCCGCCCGCCGCAGCGCGCACGCCACGGACGTGCCGATCAACCCACAGCCGATCACCACGACACGGCGGATTGGGGACATGGCCGAACCTCGCTTCCCTCGGACGTCACTCCCCCATGGTCGCGGCGCGAGGCGCCCGGCGGCGGTACGCGGCCCGTCTTCTTGCTGCCGCCCCGCGGCACGTTCCTGCCAGCGCAACCCCAGGTCAACCCCCTGGACGCGCTCCTACGATCACGACATGTCCTACCAAGACCTGCTGTCCCGACCGGTACGCCCGCCCGACCGCGTGCTCCGCTACGGCGACCGCCACCCCGACCAGGTGATCGACGTCTACGACGGCGCCGGCCGCCCGCCCCTCGTCCTGCTGCACGGCGGCTACTGGATGGCCGAGTACGACCGGCGGCACGCCCGTCCCATGGCCGTCGCCCTGGCCGCGCTCGGTCACACGGTGTGGCTGCCCGAGTACCGCAGGGTGGGCCAGGAGGGCGGCGGCCACCCGGGCACGTTCGACGACGTGGCCGCCGCGCTCGACCTCGTGGGAGCGCAGTGCCCGTCCGGGGTGCTGCTGGTGGGCCACTCGGCGGGCGGTCACCTCGCGCTCTGGTCGGCGCTGCGGCACCGGCTGCCGCCCGGCTCCCGCTGGCACGCCGAACCGGCGGTCCGCGGCGTGGTGGGGCTGGCCGCCGTCGGCGACCTGGGCGAGGCGTTCACGGCGGGGCTCGGCGGCGGCGCGGCCCGCGCCCTGCTCCACGACCGCGCCGACCTGCTGGACGAGGTGGACCCGGCGCGCCTGCTGCCCTACGACCGGGGCCCGCTGGTGCTGGTGCACGGGGTCAGGGACCGCGTGCTGCCGGTGTCGATGAGCCGCCGGACGGCGGCGGCCGAGCCGTCGGCGGTGCTGATCGAGCCGTCGGACGCCGGCCACTTCAGCCTGATCGACCCCTTGTCGAGCACCTGGCCCCTGATCACCGCCGCCATAGAGGCCGCGGCGGGCCACACCGCGATTCGGGCGTGAGCACGCCGACGCCCCAGGCGAGCAGGGCGGTCAGCACAGTCAGGACGGTTTGGACATGAGCGCCCCGACCACCCGGGCGAGCAGGGCGGTCAGGACGGTTCGGGCATGAGCGCGCCGACCACCCGGGCGAGCAGGGCGGCCCATTCCTCGTCGCCGACGGCGTGCAGGTCGGGCGTGACCAGGGCGCTGCCCATGGACAGCAGCAGGCAGAAGTGGGCCAGCGCGGCGGGCGACAGCGCCGGGTCCAGCTCGCCCCGGTCCTGGGCGAGGCGGGCCAGCGCGGCCATCGACCCGGCGCGCTCGCCGACGTAGTCGCGCATGGGCCGGGCGACGTCCTCGTCCCGGCGGGCCGCGACGAGCGCCTCGACGATGAGGTAGCCGCGGGCGTCGCGCCGCTGCGGCAGCCAGCGTCCGATCTCCAGCAGCAGGTCGGGGACGGGCCGGTCGGGGTCGGCGGCGAACAGGTCGGCCAGCCCCCGCCGCCCGTGCGCGCGCAGCGCCGCCACCAGCAGCTCGGCCTTGGAGCCGAAGTGCGCGTACAGCGCGCCGTTGCTCACCCCGGCGGCGGCGGCGATGTCGGCGACGCGGGTGCCGTCGTAGCCGCGTTCGGCGAACGCCTCCGCGGCGGCGCGCAACAACCGTTCACGAGTCTCGGCGGCGGTGACGCCGGCGATTCGGCCCATGGCAGCATTAAACAGCCCGCCCACCCGGGACGTGACCATCGACCGGATCCCCCGCCCGCGCCGGTCAGTCGTCGAGCGCCTGGTAGAGCGTGGTCCAGAAGTCGTTGATGAGCCGCATCGAGTCCGGGGTGGACATCCCGACCTGGGTGAGCAGGATCCCGGTGAGCCGTCTGGCCGGGTCGGCGTAGGCGGTGGTGCCGGTCCCGCCGTCCCAGCCGAACTGGCCTACGGAGGCGTAGTCGCCGCGGCGGGTGCGCACCGCCATCCCGAAGCCCCAGCCGCCCTGGAGCCCCTGGCCGGCGGACACATGGACGATGTTCCCGTACATGGCGTCCCGGGCGGCCTGTTGCGCCGGGGTGAGGCGGTTGGTGGTCATCAGCTCGACCGCGGGCCTGGACAGGATGCGTTCGCCGTCGTGGACGCCGTGGTTCAGCAGCATCCGGAAGTAGGCGTGGTAGTCGTCCACGGTGGAGACCAGCCCGCCGCCGGCGCCCTGGAACGCCGGGGGCCGGGCGGTTCTGCCGCCCTCCGCCTCGTCCCACACCAGGAACTCCCCGGTCGCCGGGTCGGGCCCGTACAGGGGCGGCAGCCGGTCGATCTTCGCGGCGGGCACGTGGAAGGCGGTGTCCTTCATCCCCAGCGGGTCCAGGACGCGTTCGCGCAGGAACGCCTCCAGGGACCGGCCGGCGACCCTGGCGACGAGCACGCCGACCACCTCGTTGCTGAGGTCGTACTGCCACCGCTCCCCCGGCTGGTACGACAGCGGCAGCTCGCCGAGGCGGCGCATCCACTCGTCCGGGGCCGGCGCCGGCCCGGACATCACGCTGTAGTCGGTCCGCTCGAAGGTGGCGGCCCTGATCGGGGAGTCCAGCAGCGTGAAATCCATGCCGAGGCCGAACGTGGAGGTCAGCAGGTCCCGTACGGTGATCGGCCGGAGTGCCGGCACGGTGTCCTCCAGCGGGCCGTCGGGACGCCGCAGCACCCGCCGGTCGGCCAGTTCGGGCAGCCACGGATCGACCGGGTCGTCCAGCCGCAGCCGGCACTCGTCCAGCAGGACCATCGCCGCCGCCATCGTGACCGGCTTGGACGTGGACGCCATCCGGAAGATCGTGTCCCGGCTCATCGGCGCGCCGCCGTCGTGGCGCATGGTCCCGATCGCCTCGACGTGCGTCTCCTCGCCCCGGCTGACCAGGGCGACCAGCCCGGGGATCCGCTTGGACTCCACGTGCCGGGCCAGCACCTCGCGCAGCCGGCGCAGCCCTGCTCCGGAGAAGCCGTTGTCGTTCTCGACCGTCATGATCCCTCTTTCGGTGGTGGTCGTCGTCCGCCACGGCTCGAAGGCGGTGACGGACGGGCCACCGGCGCCTTCGAGGTGGCCGTGCGACGAGCCTGAACCCTGACCCAAGGTCAAGGTCAACCCCGCCATGGCCGTGCGCGCTACTCTCGGCCCTGTGAATGCCCGCACCCCGTACCCGGGCGCGCCGCTCGCCGACCGGCGACCGGCGCGCGTCCGCCTGCCGTCCGCCGCCGCGCCGAGCCGATGACGGACGGGCTCACGATCGGTCAGACGGCGGCCTTCACCGGCGTCACCGTCAAGACCGTGCGGCACTACCATCGGCTCGGCCTGGTCGCCGAGCCCGAACGTGACAGTTCCGGCTACCGGCGTTACCGGTCGGCCGACCTGGTCCGGCTGGTCCAGGTCCGGACCCTCGCCGCGGCCGGCGTGCCGCTGGCCGAGATCGGCGACCTGCTCGACGCCGATCCCGAGCCGTTCGCCGCCGCCCTGGACGACGTCCGCCGCCGGCTGACCGAACGGATCGAGGACCTGACCGCGCGCCGCGACACGCTGCACCGCCTGGCCCACGGCGACCGGGTCCTGCTGCCCGACCGGGCCTGCGCCGTCCTGGACCGGCTGGCCGCCCTCGGCTTCGACCCCGGCTACGTGTCCACCCAGCGGGAGGCCATGGTCCTGACCAGGGCGCTGATGCCGGCGATCTTCGACAGTCTCCTGACCCGGCTCGAACACTCACTGGACGACCCCGAGCACGTCGAGCTGGTCAAACGCGCCCTGGAGGCGCGGGCCTGGGACCCGGACGACCCGCGCATCGAGGAGCTGGCCGCCGCCCTGGCCGCCAAGCTGCTGGCCGGCCCGGGGCCGCGGGCGATGCCGGCCGGGTTCTGGAACCGGTCCGACGCCGCCGCCCGCTACGGGCTGGTCAACCACCACGGCGAGGACCGGGAACCGTCCCTCGCCCGGCTGAGCGCCCTGGTCGAGGCGGAGCTGCGAGCGTCCGGCATCGACCTCCCCCGCGGGTGACGGCCCCGGAGGGGCCGGTGTCTCTTCGCTACCCCAGGAACTCCCGCAGCGAGCGCGGCCGGCGGCCCAGGAGGTCGGTCACCGTCGTGGTCGTGGTCGCCCAGCGCCCGTCCCCGAGCTGCGACATGAGGGTGGCCAGGTCGTGGGCCGCGGGAGCGGGCATGCCGCGTTCCGCCAGGTGCACGGCGGCCTCCTCGACGGGCAGGTCCACGTAACGCACGTCCCGGCCGAGCGCCCGGGTCAGCTCGGCGGCGATCTCGTCATGGGTGGGCGCCACCGGGCCGGTCAGCTCGTAGACCGCGTCGGCCCCGACAGGACGCCTCAGCAGCACGGCAGCGACCGCCCCGATGTCACGAGCGTCGATGTACCCCACCTTGCCCCTGCCGTACGAGCCGACGATCCGCCCCTCCTCGTCGACGTCGCCCGCGAGATTCTGCATGAAACCGACGGGCGCCAGGATCGACCACGGCACTCCGGAAGCCTTGAGGTGCTCGTCCACCTGCCCGTGCAGGCCGAACCCCAGCAGGCTGCCCGGCGTGACCCCGCGTACGGACACGGTCACCACCTGGGCGACCCCCACGGCAGCCGCGTGGTCGATGACCGCCTGGTGGGCGCGCGCGAAGCCCGGCCACAACGCGCTGTTGAGAAAGAGCCTGTCCCCCGGCTCGACCGGGATGCTCGCCGGCCGCTCCAGGTCGCCGACCACGTAGTCGCAGCCCAGCTCCGCCCTCAGTTCCTCACCCTGTTCCGCGCGCCGCACCACGGCCCGCGCCGCGCCGCCCAATTCCTCGATCAGCGCACGCCCGATCGTGCCTGTCGCGCCCGTCACCACGATCATCACGCAACCCCCTGAACGGCATGCCGGCTTCCCGTTCTACACCAAGCGGAAGCTAGTCGTCCACTTAGAGGAGGGACGGTCAGCCGATGCGGAGCGGGAGAGTGCGAGGGCCCCGGACCTGACTGGCGGCCCAGGTGACGGCGTCGGGGTCGGCCAGGGTGAAGGCGGGGATGCGCTGGAGCCAGACGTCGAGGGCGGTGCGCAGTTCCATGCGGGCCAGGTGGGATCCGACGCAGCGGTGGATGCCGAGTCCGAAGGCGGCGTGGCGGTTGACCTCGCGGTCGATGCGGATGTCGGCAGGGTGGTCGAAGTGGGCGGGGTCGCGGTTGGCGGCGGGGAAGGAGAGCAGGACCCAGTCGTCGGCTTTCATGTCGACGCCGTTCCAGTGCATGTC
>NZ_JBSGCE010000093.1:0-25957 GCF_053601695.1 Nonomuraea sp. NPDC004702 | reverse complement strand
GGGTTGGAAGACACGGGATCAAGGTAGCGCCACCACCGGCCAGCCACATGAAACCGCAGCTCAACTAGATGATCCAAATAAGCTCAGTGGCATTGGCCCTTGCTCCCGCCCAGCCTGCTAGTTGATCATTCACAGCGCTTCGGAGAGCCGTCGGATCCGTCGCCAGCTTCTCGCTCACTGGTTCACTCCTCGGTCTGACTTCTCATCCATGCACAATAGCCTTGGCATCCCGGCCGAGCTGCCAAGGGCGCCGAGGTTGCAGTGCGGGTTGCAATACAGAGGCGTTCAGAGCCGTTCAGAAAAGGCTGCGTTTCCTCTGGTGACGGGCCGCTTCCCCGCCATCCGCCCTTTCCGAGAGCAGCAGCGCCGGCTACATCAATGCCGCCGCCTCTAGCCATCGAGAGCCTCGATCCACCACGGTTTCCCGCATACCGTCACCAGGCCCGTGCGTTACCAGCTAACCGTGATCTCACCGTTGAGCACCTTCGTGGCGTTGGTGAGGCGAACCTCGTTAAGCACTCTGACCGTGTCCAACCGGCCACGACGATTTTCAATGATCCTGTTCTGGTATTCCGTGTTCACCGCCTTGCGGATGCCGTAGTAGTTGACGTCCCGGCGGCATTTGGAGTCCGCGAGCGCGGTACGGATCTCCTCCGGTGTGCCCCGCGGCAGATCTTTTCGGTCATTCGCGGCGGTCGTCGCCCATCGCGGGTCGCCTATCGCGTCGGACGTGGTCCGATAGTGAAAGCCCGCCCGCTCCATGCAGTCACTCCAGGACCGCTCGGCTGCCGCGATCCGCTCGTCCCGAAAGGCCATCCCGGCCGCGTCGGACGCCAGTCCCGGGATCTCGTCCTGATTGAACCTCTTCACGATCTCGGTGGCGGGGACGCCCTTCGCTCCCTGGTTGAGCACACTGTCGACCTTCGCCTCGCATCCGCCGGGTGGCACCGCCCTGTCACGGAACCGCTTTATCTTTCCAATCAGCACGGGGAACTGTTCATCCGTCACCGGGTACGGCTCGAAACCGTCCATCGCCTTCATCGACGTGTACCCGGGTGGCCCGGCATAGCCGTATCGGCCGACCTGCCGTCCTTCGATCCATCCCAGGTAATCGGCGTTCCGGGGATAGGTCGCCGGTGCGACGACAGGTGCCTGAAAATCAATCTGGTACTGCCGCAGGCATTCTGTTATCAGTCCGAACCGGGCGCGCAAAACCTGTGCGTCATCGACCGGGCCGAGTTCGTAGACATCCAACGGCAGCACCAGGTCAGCTGCTGTCTTGGGCGTAGCAACGCCGTCCCCGAACATGCCACCGACCAGACCGCACCCCACAAGCGTGGCTCCACACAGCGCGACCAGGGCATTCCTGAAACTTCCACGCACCACCGTAAAGATCATCAGCTATTTTTAGCCGACTGGCGAGAGTCACGTCTGCCGAAATCCAGAACGGAGCGACAGCGTCGCGCACCCAGCCCACATAGCCGCGGCTCATCCCTGTGCGACCGACAGTGATCGTGCCACGGCTGGGTTGTGGTCGTGGCCTTTGCTGGGGAGTTCGCAGAGAGTCTGCCGCCAAGCGCCGCCCCGACGACGAGGTCAGTACTGTGATCGATGCAGTTTCCATGCTGACAGCGCGCGTTCGATTCCCGTCACCCGCCCCCCATGGGGAAGCCCAGGTAGGCCGATGAGTCGGTGCCTAGGCTTTGATCTTCCTTGGGGTTCTGGTCCACGACATCGCGATCCCGTAGGGCAGGTGCTCCCAGACGGGGATCGTTCTCGGGACAGGGAATGACGAGACCGGCATTCGAGCGTCTTCAGCGCCTATTCAGGCATCTGCCCGGCATGTGCGCCCGGCCCTACGGCGTCATGTCCGGCTGGGGTGACTTCCCCGGTGAAGCCGCGCAACTCTCGGCTGAGCGCGGCTATGGCGGCGGTCATGCCGATCAGACCGCCCAGGATGACGAGCGCCGCCGCGCCGCCCAGTGCCGCAGCCAGTGCTCCGCCGAGGACCGGGCCGAAGGGTTTGAGCGCCATGCTGCCCATGCTCAGGATCGCGCCCATCCGGCCGAGCATCTCTTCGGGCACCATCCGTGCGATCACGACGTTCAGCACCACGTTCAGCGAGGGTGTGGACAGGGTGATGAACACCAAGGGAACCATTGGCCACCACGCTCCCCATGGCAGCGCCGTGGCCGCCAGCGCGGCGCCGAAGACCGTCAGGACGACCAGCAGCAGTTTGCCGGGCGGGAGGAGCTTTCCGATGCGTCCCGACAGCAGCGCCCCGGCCAGTCCGCCGACGCCAAGGCCGGCCAGGACTGTGCCGGTGGTGAGCGCACTGCCACCGCGTTCGCCGACAAGCACGATCAGCGGGATCAGGAACGCCCCGCCCAGCAGGTTGAGGACCATCACCGCCGCAGTGACCTCCCTCAGGCCCCGCCGGCGCCACAGCCAAGTGATGGCCTCAACCGCCTCCCGGCGCATGCCACCCCGGATCGGGGGCTGCTCCTCGCCGTCCTCTCGTGTGGAGGTCCGCGACTCGTTCGCCGGGCGGCGCGGCACCTTCGCCAGAGCGTAGAAGATCGTGGCGGCAAGGAAGGTGATGGTGTCGACGACGAAGGGCACCGCACGCCCCAGGCCGTAGAGCAGGCCACCAAGCGGAGGGCCGGCCAGCCCGGCGGCATGGGTGCGGGACTCCTCTTGAGCGTAGGCGCTGTGAAGTTGGCTCGTGGGGACGATCCCGCGAACGGCCGTGCCCAGGACCGGCTCGATGAACGCGGCGCACAGCGCGTCGAGTACCGCCAGCGTGACGAAATGCCATACCTGCACCTGGTCGGTGAGGACTAGTCCCGCCAGCAGCGCTGAGACAACAGCCTGGAGACCCTGGGCGGATATCAGCGTACGGCGACGGTCCCACCGATCCACCCAGACGCCGGCGGGTATCTGAACCAGAAGGAAGGCTACGGTGCGGACTCCGGCAACGACGCCCGCCAATCCCGGGGAACCGGTAAGCGCGAGCACCAGCAGCGGCATGGCCAGTCTGGTGAGCTCCGACCCCAGTTCAGACACCGCGCTGCCGATCCACAGCAATTGGAAACGCACGTTCCTGCGCAGCGGGACGATGTCGGTCACGGGTCATCTTCCTTGGGTCGGGGGGTGTGAATCCGGGCCTGCGGCGCCGTTCCCGGATGAGCCAGGGCTGCCGCTGCGGTTCAGTCTTCGAACAGGCGCGACCCGAGGCGAGACCCGGAGAAGATACTCATCAGGCATGACGCTGTCTACCGAATATCGCGGGCGGGCCATGCGCTCTTGCGCGCCCGCAGCGGAGCTCGTAAAAGGGTTCGGCGGTCAGATCGGCGACATGCCGCGTTGCCCCGCAGGCCTTTTAGGCCCCGCCACACGGCTCATCGACGACACCTTCATCGACCAACACGCCGCACGAACACTGATCCCTCATCTCTTCTTTGACCAACGAGAAGCCGACCTCGTGCAGACGGTGGTCGTCGCCCTCTTGCAGGTGCTCGATCACCTCGGCCCTACCGCTCCGGACCACGCCTACCTCGACCCTCCTGAGTGGACCAACGTCCTGAACTCGGCCGGCGCCGCCTACCTGCTCTTGTCCTCCGACAAGCACGGCTCGTGACAAGACTTCGCGCATCGCGCCCTTGCACGTAGGAGCGTCAGGCAGGGGATTCCGTACGGGTTCGCAGCCCGAAAACCGTCGCCACCGCCTGCTACTTTCTCGGTCCATGAACAATCAGACCTGGACGATCGACGATCACCTTGGCGGCAAGCCCGACACATCGGTAGCCCTGTACCGCGAATTTGTCAGACTGGTTGAGGCATGCGGCCCATTCACGTATGCGGTGTCCAAGAGCATGATCACCGTCAAGGGAACACGTCGTGGATTCGCCGGAGCAAAGCCAGACGCGCGAGGGCTCCGAGGCTATTTCGACATCCAGCGCACGATCAGCGACGACGCTCGCATCACCAGCGTGGCTCCCTACACGAAGCGGCTGTACGTTCATTCCTTCCGAATCTCTGATCTCGCTGAGCTTGATGAGGAATTCGCCGGCTGGCTCCGCGAGGCGTACAGAGTGGGTCAGGGCGAACACCTGGGCGCTTCACGAGAAGGCCAGCCCCGACACGAACTGTGAGGTCCCTGGTTGTCAGCTGATCGTCGTGCGATCAGGCAGGGGACGTCTTGGCAGAGAACGGGTACGCGTCGTTGGCGACCAGTTCCGCCACATTGAACAGACGGCTGTAGTAGTAAAAGCGTCGGGGACAGAGGAGAGGTGGCCCAGGTGATGCAGATGCCGTCGGAGTTTGCGCAGGCAGCTGAGAAGAGTGGCCTCATGACCGGGACCGAGCGTGCCGTCGTCGCGTAGGTAGGCCGATACACAGCCGGCAAGAGTGGCGTTCAATTCGAGGAGGTCGTGCCGCACCGAGGTCGGTAGGTCAGGACATGGGACGGTCGCATGCCGGCCCCACAGGATTCCAACCTCTCGGAGCATCACCCGATGGCCCTCCGGGCCAGGCCATCGCCATCCGTACAGGTATCGCACCTCGGACGCCAACGGACTACGGCGATGCTTCGGCTTTTCGAGGCGGCGCCGGTCTGCGAAGGCGTCGACCTCCGCCAGCCAGGCATTCCGGCTGAGTTCCAGTATGTCCAGCGCTCGGATCAGGGCCGACTCATCACGTCGGAGGTTTCCCGCCGTGGCAAGGTATGAGTAGGTCGCATTGAAGCCGATCGGGTGGTAGCAGCCGACTGCGCACCTCAGCGCGCACAAGCGTCTCTTGTGAGGAAGGTCGCGGTCGCGGACGTGTCTGGCGTATGTCCCGAAACCCACAGCACCTCCTCGTCCCGGCAGTCATCAATGCGGTTGCCAAGCTGCCGGTGCGGGTTGGATTCCCGTCACCCGCTCCACGCTTCCGTCTCTGTGGCGTTTCAGTCGTCGCCGACAAAGCGTCTGGTCTTATTCGTCGTCCTCGTCACCCGTGTATGCCTCGTACAGCTTGCGGCGGAGGAGGTCGGTTCGGACGGTCAGGGCGCCGAGGAGTTCTTCGTCGCTCAGCCCGTCCGTGGTTCGGAAGGCCCATGAGGAATGGCCTTCCTCGTCAAGGCACTTCACGAGGACTATCGCGCCCAGAGCGGTCCATCCTTCGGGAAGCGGGTAGACGTCGAGGCCGTTCAGGGCCTGGCCGACGGGTACTTCCCTTTCCTCTGTCACGAAGCCTCCTGATGGCTGGTGGCGGCACGAACCGGGACGTGCTGCTCAAGCACGTCGCAGCAAACGGCGAAGCCGCTGTGCCGGGGACACTCGACCTCGCCGGCTCGCGGGCAGTAGTAGATGTCCGGACAGCCGCAGTCGGAGAACACGGGCAGGGGGTCAGGCAGGGCGGCCACGTTCCAGATGATGTGCCGCTGGTTCCCCGCCGCGCAACCGCTTTAGTCTCCAGGCCAGAGCCCTCTCGCTGTTGCATCCCGGTTTCGGGAAGGGCGGCTCATTCGGCCAGCCGCTGCTCAGCCGACTCCCATGGCCGCATTTCGCCGTCTTCGTCGGCGTCTTCCTCGTACCAGCCCGTTTCGGCGAGCCAGGTCTCCAACCAGTCGGTCAGGCTCTCCGAGTCGACATACCAGGCGTGGTGCCAGTCGTCGCTGATCCCGTTCGGTTCGAAGAGCAGTACGGCGCCCTCGGGGCTGCGGCAGTCCACGGCGGCGTACATGCCGCACCCCCAGTCCAGGATGGGCAGCACGTCCGCCGGCCAGTGCGCGTCCGTGCCGGACCCTGAGGTCTCCCGGACCTCGCGGTATTCGCGCACGACGGTACGTCCTTCTCCCGCGAGCGGGAGGAGCTGGTAATCGGGGCCGAAGCCGCCGTTGGCCACCTCGCGGTAGAGGCGGGTGAGCACCGGAGGGAGTCGGAATCCCAAGACGCGTTCGGCCTGCGCCGCCTCCTCCGCCGTCGCGGGAGGAGGCAGGTGGTCCGTGGTCGCGCTCGCCTTCGCCGACACACGCCGAAGGAGATCATCGTTGTCCGTCACGACGGTGATCCTGTCAGCTGCCCACGACAGATCTTCATGGATGGTCGTTCATGCCCGCCCGAGATGGCTATCTGGAGGAATCCGGATCCCGGGTGATTCTTGTTCCCACGTCTTCCCCTTGGCAGATCGCCTTCATCACGCCCGTCGCCGCCACGTCGAACACGTGCATGAGCAGCCCTTGTTCATTGGCGAGCACGAAGGCGCTCTCGTCCATCACCCTCACCCCGGCCGCCAGGGCTTCTCGATAGGTGAGGTTGGTGTACCGCTTCGCGTCCGGGTTCACGTTCGGGTCGCTGTCGTAGACCCCGTCGACGCCGCGCTTGGCGACCAGCAGCGCGTCGGCTTCGAGCTCCAGAGCCCGCTGGACAGCCGGATAGTCCGTCGTGACGTACGGCTGGCCGATGCCACCGGCGAGCAGGACGATCAGCCCGCGGCGAAGGTGCCGGTCGGCGCGCAGCCGGATGAAGGGCTCGGCGACACTCTGCATCGGCACAGCCGTCATCACCCGCACATCGGTCTGCGAACGCGCGGTGAGCACACCACGCAACATCAGCGCGTTCATCACCGTGCCGAGCATGCCGATGTTGTCGGCTTCGGCGCGGCCTATCCCCCAGCCGTCGGCCATCCGGCCGCGGAAGTAGTTGCCGCCGCCGATGACCACCGCGACCTCGACGCCCAACGTGCTGACGGAGAGGATTTCGTCCGCCAGCTGAGCGAGGCTGGCCGGATCGGTTCCCCAACCGGCGTCGCCCGCGAGTGCCTCGCCGCTCAGCTTCACCACGACCCGTGAGTAACGACTCATCCCGTTCCCTTCACGGCCGCGCCCTCGGCGACCTGATCAAGGATACGAGGCGCACCCTCGCCAGGAGCATCCCGGCTGCAGGCGCCTCGACGGCCGCCCCATTGGGCATGATCCACAGCATGCGAACCCGGATGTTCTTCGTACGCCACGGAGACTCCCTGCACAAGCAGGACGGCGTGATCGGCGGCCCGAAGGGATGCCGCGGCCTCACCGACACCGGACATCAGCAAGCAGCACAGCTCGGGCGGCAGATCATCGCGGAAATCGGCGACGACACGACGGCGATCTACTCCTCGCCCCTGCCGCGCGCCGTGCAGACGGCCGCCGCGATCGCGACGGCCGCCGGCCTGCCGCCGTCACAGGACTGCGGGCTCTGCACGTGGCACACACCGCCAGAGGCGGACGGGCTCAGCCACGCGGAGTTCCGGCGCCTCGACATCGAAGGCGGCGGCATCTACCGTCCGTGGCAGCAGGGCAACGAGACCTGGGCCGAGATGGTGACCCGCACCAGCCGCACCATCACCGACCTCGCCCACCGCCACCGCGGCGAGACCGTCATCGTGGTCGGCCACGCCGAGACGGTCGAGATCTCGTTCAACGCCCTCGGGCTGCTGCCGGTCTACCGGCCCTTCGACCTCAAGGTGTCCCCGGCCTCGGTGACGGAATGGGTCACCGACGAGGAGCCGACACAGTGGCCGCCTCCCAGGTGGACGCTCGTGCGCTTCAACGACACCCCAGCCCCTGGGGGAGGCGCTGCGGCTCCGGGGTGATCGCCGTGCCGGGGGCTGGGGCCGGGCGGCGCGCCGCCGGGGCTTCGTCAGTTCAGGTCCAGTACGCCGACCTTCTCGCCGCCGCTCTCCTCGCCCGTGAGCTGGAAGCCCAGTTTCCGGTAGAAGCCCTCGGGGCCGCCTTCCCCCGGCTCCCACGTGACGTACATCTGCGCGCCACCGCGACGCCTGACCTCGGCGGCCACAGCGCTGACGGCGAATCGTCCGACGCCCTGCCCCTGTGCCTGCGCCGCCACGTTGAGCCGCCACAGGCCCGACCGGAAGTCGACGCCCTTGCCGTTCCAGTCGATGTCGAGAAAGGCCATGAGGAACCCGACGGGACGGTCACCGTCCAGGATGAGGCGCGGCCAGGCCACCTGCGGCTGCACGTAGGCCTCCGCGAGGGACTTCGCCACCGGCGAGACGAACCGCTCCTGGTCGGGACGGACGTTCACCGCGAGGGCCATCTCGACGTTGGCAGGGGTGATGGGCGCCAATCGTAGGGACTCGTTCATGGGAGCACCCTAGGGTTCCAGGCGCGGGGTCAGCTGTGGAGCAGTTGGGTGAGTGGCTCGCGCACGTCGGCGGGGTAGAGGTCGAGCGGCCCGAACTCGGCGGCGCTCGCCCAGACGAGCTCGAAGGTGTTGTCCGGCCCGTGGTCCACGGCTTCGTCACCGGAGAGCGACGGGACGCCGATCACGTCCCGCATGAGGAAGTAGGAGGCGGGCCGGCCGCCGTGCGAGCCGGTGAAGAGCAACCGGTCGATCGTCGCGGTGAGAGTCGTCTCCTCGTGGAGCTCGCGGACCGCGGCGCTCTCCGGCGACTCACCGTCCTCCACGTGGCCTCCCGGCAGAAGCGCGTAGTGGTGCCCGGGACACGGCTGCCCCTGCCGGCCCTTGGCGGTGCAGATGCCGCAGGTGACGCCGGGGCCGCGCCGGAAGTACCGCTTGATGACCAGGACCCGGGCGCCGTCGACGACCACGGCGACCGCTCTGGGGATCGGCATGAGACGGATCATACGATCCGGCGTCGCACGGGCCGCGATCACTGCGGTTTCCAGCCCTCGGGGTCCAGCAGGTACGGGAGGAATTGACTGGTGGTCTTCAGCACGGCGGGATCTTGCCGTGGTGCAGGCCATATCTGCAGGTAGTAGCCGTCTTCCTCCCAGTTCTCGTCGTCCCCTTGGGTGTGGTAACGCAGGCGGTAGGTGCCAGGACCGGCGGGCAGCGGAAGGCGGTGCGCCTTGTCCTCGCGCCAGTCGGTGGCCCATCCCACCACGACCAGCTCGCTCGCCACGGTTTCGAAGCTGATCTCCACGACGTCCTCGTAGCCGTCGAGGCGCGCGCCCGGATCCCGGTCGGCGACGGCCACCGTGAAGGGCACCTCTCCGGCCTGAGCGGCGATGTGCAGGCAGACCACCCCTGCCGCCTCCACTTGGACGAGCCCGATGGAGTCAGAGGTCGCGTTCCTGGTCGTTGAGGATGGTGAGCGCGATCGTGGCCGCGCCGGTCGCGTCGCCGGACTCGATCGCCTCGTACAGGTCCTCGTGGGTGGAGTCGGAGCCGAGCACGGCGCGTTCCATGCAGTGGTCGCGGCGGACCGTCTCGCGCACCGCCTCGCTCATGCCGCGGTACAGGTCCAGCAGCACGGGGTTGTGCGAGGCCGCGGCGATGGACAGGTGGAACTCCACGTCGGCGTCGGCGAACGCCTCGAGGTCGGCGGCCTGGTGGGCGGCGGTGCGCCGGGCCAGGGCCTTCCTCAGGTCGTCGAGGTCGGCCGGCTTGCGGCGTTCGGCGGCCAGGCGGGCCGCCACGAGGTCCAGGCCGCGTCGTACGTCGATGATGTCCATGGTGGCCGCGCGGTCGAGGCGGCGCTTGAACGCCACCTCGCTCTCGTCGGTCGCGGTGACGTAGGTGCCGTCGCCCTGACGCGTGGTGAGCAGCCCGGCGTGGACGAGCACGCGTACGGCCTCGCGTACCGACAACCTGCTCACGCCCAGCGCCTCGGCCAGCCGGCTCTCCGTAGGGATCTTGGCCCCGACCGGCCAGACGCCGCTGGTGATCTCCTGGCGGAGCTCCCGGATGGCGGAGTCGACGAGGGAGGTCCGGCCCACGTGCCGCATTTGTCCTCTTCTCTAATCATCTGATGTCTGATAATTCTATGCCACTGTCGCCCTCGGGTTAAGGGGATCAGCCGGTATGGCTCAGATTCTGTTCACCGATGTACGCCCCCACGATGTCCTGATCGAAGACGGTCGCGTCGTCCCACTGGCACGCCGGGCGGAGGACTGCCAGGTCGTGGCGGCGGGCGGACTGCTCGCCCTGCCCGCCCCGGTGGACGCCCACGTCCATCCCGACAAGACCACCTGGGGCCAGCCCTGGCTGAGCCGCACCCCGGCCGGGACGCTGCGCGACCTGATCGAGGGCGACGTCGCGGCGCGCGCGGAGATGACCGCCCCGGTCGCCACGCGGGCCCTGGCGCTCATGGACCACGCGATCGCCCGCGGCACCCGGGCCTGGCGGGCGCACGTGGACGTCGCCCCGGTGTACGGCCTGAGCAACGTGCACGGCGTACGGGAGGCCGCTCAGGCCCGCGCCGGCCTGCTGGACGTGCAGATCGTCGCCTTCCCCCAGCTCGGGCTGCTGTCCCGGCCGGGCACGGCGGAGCTGATGGAGCAGTCGCTCAAGGAGGGCGCGGACATCCTCGGCGGGCTCGACCCCGTGGGCATCGACGGCGACCTGCACGGCCACCTCGACCTGCTGTACGGCCTGGCCGAGCGGCACACCGTCCCCCTCGACATCCACCTGCACGACGGCGGCGACGAAGGGGTCGCGCAGGTGCTGGAGATCGCCCGCAGGGCGAGGTCCAGCGGCGTGCCGACCACGATCAGCCACGCCTTCTGCCTGGCCGACCGCCCGGACCTCGCCGAGACGCTGGCCGAGGCGAAGGTCTCGCTGACCACCTGCGCGCTCGGCGCCGACCCGGTCCTGCCGGTCGGGCCGCTGGTCGAGGCCGGGGTGCTGGTCGCCCTCGGATCCGACGGGGTGCGGGATCCGTGGACGCCGTTCGGCGACGGCGACATGATCAACCGCGCCCACCTGCTCGCCTACCGCACCGACGCCCGCACCGACGAGGAGCTGGCCAGGTGCTACGAGATCGCGGCGCACGGGGGCGCCGCACTGCTGGGCCTGGAGCAGGCCCGGCTCCAGCCCGGAGATCCCGCCGACTTCCTCCTGGTACGCGCCGAGTCCATGGCCCAGGCGGTCGTGGACAAGCCCATCCCCCAGTTCGTCGTCCGCAACGGACGCGTTCGCGAAAGGTCCTCCTGATGATCCGTCGAGCCCTACCGGTGGCCGCCGCACTCGCGGTGGCCCTGGCCGGATGCGGCCAGCAGGCCGCAGCACCGCAACAACAGCAGCAGGGCTCGGGCGAGGCGCCCAAGCTGGAGCTCAAGACCGTCACCGCCCCGGCCACCGGGGAACTGGACAAGGTGACGTGGAACCTGCCGTACGAGCCGCAGACGGTCGACCCGATCAGGTCGTTCAACTACGCCGAGAACACCGTGCTGGCCAACATGTGCGAGAGCCTGCTGCGGCTGACCCCCGAGTTCGGCATCGAGCCCGGCCTGGCCGAGAAGGCCGACAACCCCACCCCGACCACGTGGGTCTACACGATCCGGGACGGCGTGAAGTTCTGGGACGGCACGCCGCTGACCGCCGAGGACGTCGCGGCCAGCCTCAACCGCCACCTCGACCCCGCGCTCGGCACCTGGTGGGGCGACTACTTCCACACCGTGCAGTCGATCAAGGCGACCGGGCCGATGCAGGTCACCGTCACGCTGAAGCAGCCCGACGTGCTGTTCAACCAGGCGATGGCCACCGCGGCCGGCGCGATCGTGTCGGCCGAGTACGCCGGGAAGAAGGACCTGGGCTCGCCGACCGGCGGGGTGATGTGCACCGGCCCGTACAAGTACGGGAGCTGGAAGTCCGGCGACGCGCTGACGATCACCCGCAACGACGCCTACTGGGACACCGCGCTGCGGCCGAAGACCAAGGAGCTGGTCTTCCGGTTCATCGCCGACGAGACCACCGCCATCAACGCGCTGCGCTCCGGCGAGGTGGACGGGCAGTACTTCTACCTGCCGCCGGCGGGGCTCGGCCAGCTCCAGCAGTCGCCGACCGGCTCGGTCACGCTCGGCAAGTCGCTGACCTTCTGGACGCTGCTCGGCGCCGCCAAGTCCGGCCCGTACGCCGACCCGAAGGTCCGCCAGGCGCTGTCGCTGGCACTGGACCGGGCGGCCATCTCCAAGGTGGTCTTCCAGGGGACGGCGATGCCGCAGCGCACCCTCGCCGGCGCCGAGTACTGGGGATACCAGCGGGACGCCTTCCAGAAGGCCCACGACGCGATCCCGCCGGAGACGCCCGACCTGGCCAAGGCCAAGCAGCTGCTCACCGAGGCCGGCTCCCCCACCCAGACGATCACCATCGGGATCCAGGGCAGCTCGGCCGTCCACGAGCAGACCGCCAACCTGATCAAGGCGACCGGCGAGGCGCTCGGCCTGAAGATCGAGATCAAGGTGATCCCCGTCGAGCAGTACGGGAACCTCTACAGCGACCCCAAGGCCCGCGAGGGCATCGACGCCTTCTTCTCCACCTGGTACGGCAACGTGCCGGACCCGCTCGACATCTACACCGTCTTCCTGGCGGGCGGCCGTACCAACTTCAACGACTACGCGGCCGTGAACGCCGACATCGCCAAGGCGCGGGCCGCCTACGACGAGGCGGAGCGGGCGGGGCTGGTGACGGCGATCCAGCAGAAGGTCACCACCGACGTTCCGTGGATGCCGCTGAACAACCTGCCGGTGATCCTCTACATGAACAAGCGGGTGACCGGAGCCGTCGCCTCCTTCCCCTACCTGTACTACCCGTGGGCCGCGGGGCTCGGCGCGGCATGAGGTTCCTGGCGAGACGGCTGGCGGGGCTGATCGTGGTCCTGCTGGTCGCCTCCTTCCTGGTGTACGGCCTGCTCTACCTGGTGCCCGGCGGGCCCATGGCGTTCCTGCTCGGCAACCGCAGCGGCACCCCCGAGCAGGTCGCGGCCATCCGCGCGCAGTACCACCTGGACGATCCGTTCCTGCTGCGCTACGCCGCCTGGCTGCGCGACGCGGTGACGGGCGACTTCGGCGCCTCCCTGGTCTACCGGCAGGACGTCTCGGCGCTGATGGCGTCCCGGGCGACGACGACCGTCTTCCTGGTGGTCTACGCGACGCTGCTGATCGTGGCCGGGGGCGTGGCGATGGGCCTGCTGGCCGCGCTGCGCGGCGGCCGGGCCGACGGGCTGGTCGGCCTGGTCTCCTCGGTGTTCCTGGCCACGCCGCCGTTCGTGGTCGGGGTGATCCTCGTCATCGTCTTCGCGCTGGGACTCGGCTGGTTCCCGGTCTTCGGGCCCGGCGACGGGTTCGGCGACCGGATCCACCACCTCACGCTGCCGGCGATCACGCTCAGCCTGGCCAGCGCCGCCTTCGCCGCCCGCATCACGCGGGCCTCGGTGTCGGAGGAGCTGGGCCGCGAGCACGTGGAGACCGCCCGCAGCCGTGGCCTGGCCGAGGGGCACATCGTCCGCAGGCACGTGCTGCGCAACGCGGCCATCCCGGTGGTGACCGTGGTCGGCCTGAACGTCGCCGGGCTGATCGCGGGCTCGGTCGTGGTGGAGAGCATCTTCGCCCTGGACGGTCTGGGCTCGTTGTTCGTCCGCGCGATCCTGCAACGCGACTTCGCGATCGTCCAGGCGGTGGTGCTCGTGCTGGTCACCGCCTTCGTCCTGATCAATCTGGTGGTGGACCTGTGCTACTCCGCTCTCGACCCGCGCCTGTCGCGGCAGTGACCCGCCGCCTGGGCGGGCTGGGCGTGGCCGCCGCCGTCCTGCTGGCCGTCGTCGTGGCGATCACCCTGCTCGCGCCGCTGCTCGCGCCCTACGACCCCGACCAGCCCGACCTGTTCAACGCGCTGGGCGGCGCCTCCGTCGCGCATCCGCTGGGCGGGGACGTCCTGGGCAGGGACGTGTTGTCCCGGCTGATGTACGGCGCGCGGACCACGTTGCTCGCCCCGGTGCTGGTGATCTGCGTCGCGAGCGCCGCCGGGACCACGCTGGCGATCGTCGCCGCCTGGGCGGGCGGCAAGGTGGACGCGGTCGTCTCCCGCCTGCTGGACGTGCTGTTCTCCGTGCCGGGCATCGTCTTCGCGCTGGTCACCGTGGCCGTGCTCGGTCCCGGCGTGCCCGGCGTGGTGATCGGCCTGGCGGTCGCGTACACGCCGTACGTGGCCCGGGTGGTGCGCAGCGCGGCGCTGCGGGAGCGCAGCCTGCCGTACGTGGCCGCCGCCTGGGTGCAGGGCCGGTCGGCGACCGCCATCTGCCTGCGCCACCTGCTGCCGAATCTGCGGCCGATCATCGTCGCGCAGTCGGTCTCGGCGCTCGGCTTCGCGGTGATCGACGTCGCGGCCGTCTCCTTCCTCGGGCTGGGCGTGCAGCCGCCCACCGCCGACTGGGGGCTGATGGTCAAGAGCGGCCTGGACAGCGCCATGCGCGGCCAGCCGCTGGAGGCGCTGAGCGCCGGCCTGCTGATCGCGCTGGTGGTGGCCGCGGTGAACCTGTTGGGCGATCGCCTGGGGAGGCAGTCGTGAGCCTGTTGACGTTGGAGGGCTTCGGCCTGGCCGTGCCGTACGAACGAGGCTGGCGGACGCTGGTCGAGCACGTGGACCTGACCATCGGCGCGGGAGAGGCCGTCGGGCTGGTCGGCGAGTCCGGCTCGGGCAAGTCGATGACCGCCCGCGCGGTCATCGGCCTGACCCCGCCGGGCGCCCGCGTGACCGGCAGGATCGTCTTCGACGGCGCCGACGTGCCCTCGGGCCGGGCGCTGCGGCTGCTGCGGGCCAGGCGGATCGCGATGGTCTTCCAGGATCCGCGGGCGCACATCAACCCCGTCCGCAGCGTCGGCGACTTCCTCACCGAGGCCATGGTGCACAACCTGCGGATGCCGGTGCGGCAGGCGTCGGCGCGGGCCGTCCAGCTCCTCAAGGAGGTCGGCATCGCCGACGGCGAGCGCCGCCTGCGCCAGCACCCGCACGAGCTGTCCGGCGGCCTGCTGCAACGGGTGATGATCGCCTCCGTCCTGGCCGTCGAGCCCGACCTGGTGCTGGCCGACGAGCCGACCACCGCGCTCGACGTGACCACCCAGTCCGAGGTCATGGCCATCCTGGACGAGCTCCGCCGCGAGCGCGGCATGGCCATGCTGCTGATCACCCACGACCTGGAGCTGGCCGCCGCGACCTGTGACCGGCTGGCGGTGATGTACGCGGGCCGCATCGTGGAGGACCTCGACGGCGAGCCGCGCCACCCCTACACCCGCGGCCTCATGAGGTCGCGGCCGAGCCTTGAGGAGACCGCGCACCGGCTGCCGGTGATCCCCGGACGGCCCGTGGCGGCCTTCGAGGCCGAGGACGGCTGCGCGTTCGCGCCACGCTGCGAGCTGGCCGAGCCCCGCTGCCGGGAGAGCCGGCCGCCGTCCGTCCGCGGGGTCGCCTGCCTGAGAGCGGAGGAGGCGGCATGAGCGTGATCGAAGCGCAGCGGCTGCGGAAGGTGTACGGCCAGGCCACCGCGGTGGACGAGGTCTCCTTCACCGTGGCCGAGGGCGAGTCGCTGGCCGTCGTGGGCGAGTCCGGGTCGGGGAAGACCACCGTCGCCCGCATGCTGCTCGGCCTGGAGACGCCCACCAGCGGCACGATCAGCGTCTGCGGGCGTCCGCGGGCGGCGGGCCGGGTGTCGGCGGCGGAGCGGCGCAGGCGGGCACGGGAGATCCAGATCGTCTTCCAGGACCCCTATTCGTCGCTGGACAAGCTGCAGCGGGTCGGCGACGTCGTCGAGACCAGCCTTGCCCTGCACTTCCCGCTCACCTCCGCCGAGCGCCGGAAGAAGGCGCTGGACCTGCTCGAATCGGTCGGCCTGGCCGAACGCCACGCGGCGATGCTGCCCAGGCAGCTGTCCGGCGGGCAGCGCCAGCGCGTGGCCATCGCCCGCGCCCTGGCGGTGGAGCCGCGGGTGCTGGTGCTGGACGAGGCGGTCGCCGCGCTCGACGTGTCGATCCAGGCGCAGATACTCAACCTGCTCGCCGACATCCGCGAGCGGCGCTCGATCAGCTACGTCTTCATCTCCCACGACCTGGCCGTGGTCAACCAGATCAGCGACACGGCCGTGGTGATGCGGCACGGCCGCGTCGTGGAACGCGGAGCCACCCGCAGCCTGCTGCGCGAGCCGCAGGAGGAGTACACCCGAGCCCTGCTGGCCGCCGTGCCCAGGCCCGGATGGAAGCCGACCCGGAGGAACACACAGTGAGCACGCTGATCAGGGCGTCGTTCGTCATCGGCTTCGACGGCGAGGACCACGTCATCCACCGCGACGCGTGCGTCGTCTACGACGGCGACCGGATCGTCCACGTCGGCCGTTCCTACGACGGGCCGGTCGAGGAGGTGATCGACGCCGGTGAGGCGATCGTCGGGCCCGGCTTCATCGACCTGGACGCGCTGGCCGACATCGACCACGCCGTCCTCGACACCTGGCACGCCGACTCCAGCGGGCTGAACTGGTCGCACGACTACGCCGTCAACCGGCGCCGGGCCGTCTTCCCGCCGGAGGACACGCTCTTCATGCGGGAGTACGCGCTCACCCAGCTCATCCGCAACGGCATCACCACCGCGATGCCGATCGCCGCCGAGACGCACAGCGCGTGGGCGGAGTCGTACGAGGAGCTGGCCGGCGTCGTGGAGATCGCCGGGCGGCTCGGCCTGCGCATGTACCTGGGGCCGTCCTACCGCTCGGGCGTGCCGGTGCTGCGCGCCGACGGCGGCCGGGACGTGCACTGGGAGCCCGGACTCGGTGAGCGGGGGCTCGCCGACGCCGTCCGCTTCGTCCGGGACGTCGACGGCGCCCACGACGGCCGGATCCGGGGGGCGCTGCTGCCGTGCCGTATCGAGACCGTCACCCTCGACCTGCTGCGCGCCACCGCACAGGCCGCGGAGGAGCTCGACTGCCTGGTGCGCCTGCACTGCATGCAGGGGCTGACGGAGCTGCGGCTGCTGCGCGAATGGTACGACCGGCACCCCCTGGACGTGCTGGCCGAGGTGGGCCTGCTCGGCCCGCGGCTGCTGGTGCCGCACGCCCTGTACCTCGGCGACCCCGGCACGCCGTTCGAGGGATCGCCGGACCGGCTCGCGGCGCTGGCGGGGATCGTGCACTGTCCCCTCACCTTCGTCAGGTACGGCGACGCGCTGCGCGACTTCGACCGTTACCGGGCGGCCGGCGTGACCGTGGCGCTGGGCACCGACTCCTTCCCGCCCGACATGATCCGCAACATGGACTACGGCAACAACCTGGCCAAACTGGTCACCGGACGGCTGGACGCGGGCTCGGCCGCCGACTACTACCGGGCCGCCACCCTGGGCGGCGCCCGCGCGCTGGGCCGGGACGACCTGGGCAGGCTCGCCCCCGGCGCCAAGGCCGACCTGGTCGTCGTGGACCTCTCCGGCCCGCGCACCGGCCCGGTCGACGACCCGATCAGGACGATGCTGATGAACTGCACGGGCGCCGACGTGTCCACCGTGGTGATCGACGGCCGGCCGGTGATGCGCGACCGGACGATTCCCGGCGTGGACGAGGAGTCGATGCGGCTGCGCGCGCAGAGCTACTTCGAGACGATGAAGGCCGCCTACTCCGAGCGCGACCACCTGCGCCGCGACCCGGCGCTGCTGTTCCCGGCGTCCTTCCGCGTCGTCGAGGACGGCTCATGACCGACGCGACCTTCCTGTCCGGGCTCGCCGCCGAGCTCGACGTCCGGCTCGCCGCCGCGGACGAGCGGCTGCGCACGGCCTACCCCGGCGAGCCGGCCACCCGGCAGCCGGTGCACACGGTGTACGTGCCGGCCGACCGCTACACGCCGGACACCGTACCGGCGTGGGGCCGGCGGGCGCTGGCGGCGCTGGCCGAGCACGGCCGGACCGCCACGGAGTTCGCCGACGCGCTCGGCCTGCCGCCGCGCACGGCGGCGGAGGTGTACGACCAGGTCCGGGCCAAGCTGGCCCGCGAACCGGTCGAAGACCTCAGGATCGACTTCGAGGACGGCTACGGCCACCGCCCGGACGCCGACGAGGACGCCGCCGCCCGGACCGCCGCGAAGGCCCTGGCCGAGGCCACCGCCGCCAGCGCCGGCTCGCCGTTCTGCGGGATCCGGTTCAAGAGCTTCGAGGCGCCGACCCGGCGGCGCGGCCTGCGCACCCTGGCGATCTTCCTGGAGACCCTCGGACCGCCGCCCGGCGGCTTCGTCGTCACGCTGCCGAAGGTGACCTCGGTCGAGCAGGTGGAGGCGATGGCGCTGGCCGCCGGACGGCTGGAGGCGGCGTACGGGCTGGCGGGCGGGAGCCTGCGGTTCGAACTCCAGGTGGAGACGCCGCAGGCGATACTCGGCGCGGACGGCGTCTCGCCGCTGCCGTCGATGATCCGCGCCTCGGCCGGGCGCTGCGCGGGCCTGCACTACGGCACCTACGACTACTCGGCGGCGCTCGGGGTGTCGGCGGCGTACCAGAGCGCGGAGCATCCGGTCGCCGACCATGCCAAGGCGGTGATGCAGGTCGCCGCCGCCGGCACCGGCGTACGCGTCTGCGACGGGTCGAGCAACGTGCTGCCCGTGGGCGACGGCGACGCCGTCCGCGCCGCCTGGCGGCTGCACGCGCGCCTGGTCCTGCGCGCCCTGAAGGGCGGCCTCTACCAGGGCTGGGACCTGCATCCCGGACAGCTCCCGAGCCGGTACGCCGCCGTCCACTCCTTCTTCAGGGAGGGGCTGCCGGCCGCCGCCGCCCGGCTGCGCGGCTATCGCGAACGCCGGACGTCCGGCTTCCTGGACGAACCGGCTACCGCCCGCGCGATGGCCGGGTTCCTCGCCCGGGGCCTCGACTGCGGCGCGATCGGCGCGGCCGAGCTGGGCGCCCTGGCCGGGCTCACGCCGTCCGAGCTGCGCGCCATGCGCGCCGGGGCGGGTGGCTGACGTGCGCATCCTGATCGTGAACGTGAACACCACCAGGTCGATGACCGACACGATCCGCGCCCAGGCGGCGGCGCACGCCTCGCCGGGGGTCGAGATCGTCGCGCTCACCCCGTCGTTCGGGCCGGAGTCGGTGGAGGGGAACTTCGAGAGCTACCTGGCGGCGGTCGCCGTGATGGACCGGGTCGTCCGCTACGACGAGCCGTACGACGCGGTGATCCAGGCCGGGTACGGCGAGCACGGCCGCGAGGGGTTGCAGGAACTGCTCGACGTCCCCGTGGTGGACATCACCGAGGCGGCCGCGCAGGTCGCGATGCTGATCGGGCGTACGTACTCGGTGGTCACCACGCTGGACCGCGCCTTGCCGCAGATCGAGGACCGGCTGCGGCTCGCCGGGCTGGCCGGCCGGTGCGCGTCGATCAGGGCCAGCGGGCTGTCGGTCCTGGAGCTGGAGGAGGATCCCGGCCGGGCCGTCGAGGCGATCGTCGCCCAGGCCCGGGAGGCCGTCACCGGCGACCGGGCCGAGGTGATCTGCCTGGGATGCGGTGGCATGGCGGGACTGGACAGGAAGATCACCGCGGCCACCGGGGTGCCCGTCGTCGACGGCGTGGCCGCGGCGGTCGCGCTCGCCGAGGGGCTCGTCCGGCTCGGCCTCACCACGAGCAAGGTGCGCACGTACGGGACGCCGCGCCCCAAGATCGTGACCGGGTGGCCGATCACCGGCGGGGCCGCGGCCGTCGCCGGGCCGGTCCGCGCGGGACGGCGCAGCCATGGAGGTGTCGCCTGATGGCCCGGCTGGACCTGCTGTTCAGGGCCCGTCGCGTGGTCACCGACGCCGGAGAGGTGGCCCGCAGCATCGGCGTGCGGGACGGGACGATCGTCGCGGTCGAACCGCTGGAGGCCGACCTGGCGGCCGCCGAGGTCGTCCGGCTCGGCGACGACGAGGTGCTGCTCCCCGGCCTGGTGGACAGCCACGTGCACGTCAACGACCCCGGACGGACCGAGTGGGAGGGGTTCGCGACCGCCACCCGGGCGGCCGCGGCCGGCGGCGTCACGACGATCGTCGACATGCCGCTGAACAGCGTCCCGCCCACCACCGACGCGGCGGCGCTGCGGGTGAAGCGGGCGACCGCCCGCGGGCAGGCGCACGTGGACGTCGGCTTCTGGGGCGGCGCGGTGCCGGGCAACCTGCGCGAGCTGCGCGCGCTGCACGACGCGGGCGTGTTCGGGTTCAAGAGCTTCCTGCTGCACTCGGGCGTGCCGGAGTTCCCTCCCCTGGAGCCGGCCGAGCTGGCGGACGCGCTCCGCGAGCTGCGGACGTTCGACGCGCTGATGATCGTGCACGCCGAGGACCCGCAGGTGATCGAGCACGCGCCGCCCGCGCACGGCGCGAGCTACCGCGACTTCCTGCGCTCCCGCCCGCGCGGCGCGGAGAACCTCGCGGTCGCGCGCGTCATCGAGCTGGCCCGCCGGACCGGCTGCCGGGTACACATTCTGCACCTGTCCAGCTCGGACGCGCTGCCGATGATCCGCTCGGCCCGGGACGACGGCGTGCGGATCACCGTGGAGACCTGCCCGCACTACCTGACGTTCAGCGCCGAGGAGATCGCCGAGGGGGCCACCTTGTTCAAGTGCTGCCCGCCGATCCGCGAGGCGGCCAACCGCGAGTCGCTCTGGCGGGGGCTCGCCGACGGCACGATCGACTGCGTCGTCTCCGACCACTCGCCGTGCACGCCGGAGCTCAAGCGGCTCGACACCGGCGACTTCGGCCTCGCCTGGGGCGGCGTCGCGTCGCTCCAGCTCGGCCTGCCCGCGGTGTGGACCGAGGCCAGGCGCCGCGGCCACCCGCTGACCGACGTGGCGCGCTGGATGGCCGGCCGCCCCGCGCAGCTGGCGGGGCTGTCCGGCAAGGGCCGGATCGCGCCGGGCCACCAGGCCGACTTCTGCGTGTTCGCGCCCGACGAGCTGTTCGTGGCCGACAAGGACCGGCTGCACCACCGCAACCCCGTGACGCCCTACCACGGCCGCACGCTCGCCGGCGTGGTCCGCGGAAGCTGGCTGCGCGGCGAACGCATCGACATCGACGGCCCGCCGCGGGGCCGGCTGCTCACCCGAGGAGAAGCATGACCTTCACCCACTTCCCGGACCTGGCCTCGCGCGCGCTGGCCGGCAGTGTCGTGCACGCCAACGACGAGCTGTTCGCCGAGCGGGAGAACCTGATCAAGCCCGGCCCCGCCGCGTTCTCGACGGAGGACTTCGGCCACAAGGGCAAGGTGTACGACGGCTGGGAGACCCGTCGCCGGCGCGAGCCGGGGAACGACTACGCGATCGTCCGGCTCGGCGTGCCCGGCGTGGTGCGCGGGGTGGTGATCGACACCGCCTGGTTCAAGGGCAACTACCCGCCGTACGCCTCGGTGGAGGCGGCCGGCGTCGAGGGCACGCCGTCACCGGCCGAGCTGGAGCGGGCGAACTGGGAGACGATCGTCGGGAAGAGCGCGATCAGGGGCGACGCCGAGAACGCGTTCGAGGTCGCGGACCGGCGGCGCTGGACGCACGTGCGGCTGAGCATCTACCCCGACGGCGGGGTGGCCCGGTTCCGGGTGCACGGCGAACCGGTGCCCGACCCGCGCCTGCTGGACGGCACGATCGACCTGGCCGCGCTGGAGCACGGCGGCAACGTGGTGGCCTGCTCCAACATGTTCTACTCATCGCCGGTGCAGCTGCTGCTGCCCGGCAGGGCCCGGATCATGGGCGACGGCTGGGAGAACGCCCGTCGCCGCGACGGCGGCAACGACCACGTGACGGTCCGGCTGGCGGGCCGCGGGCGGGTGCGCCGGGTGGAGATCGACACGTCGTACTTCGTCGGCAACGCGGCCGGCTGGGCCTCGCTGAGCGCAACCGACGCGGGCCGTTCAGACGTGGACGGTCTGGACGCGGAGTGGTTCGAGCTGATCCCGAGGACCCGGTTGCAGCCGGACACCCGGCACTTCCTGCGCCCGGTGTCGGCCGCGCCCATGACGCGCGTCCGCCTCGACGTCTTCCCCGACGGCGGCCTGGCCCGGCTCAGGGTGCACGGCGAGCTGGACGCCGACGCCCACCGCGCGGCCGTGCTGCGCTGGCTCGACCTGCTGCCGGCCGGGCACGCCGTCGAGGTGCTCCGCGGGGCCGGCGTGCCCGGCCGGACCGCCGAGGAGCTCGTCGGCCGCCGGCCGTTCGCCGACGGCGACGTGCTGCCCCCGGCGCTGCTCCTGCCGGCGGGGCCGCCTTTCCGGCCTTGAGGTCATTCGGGCGGCGCGCCGAACACGTACGAGCCGGGGGCGTCCGGGTCGTCGCCGGCCCAGAACTCGGTCCAGTGGAGGCGGAACTCCTCGCGCGAGAGGTGGCCGTCGCCGTCCAGGTCGAGGCGGGGGAAGATGTCGTCGGTCGCCGAGGGGGCGCCGTTCCACGTCTCGATCAGCGCGCCGTACTCCGCACGCGAGATGAGGCCGTCGCCGTTGAGGTCGATGGCCTCGAACATCGCGTCGGCGGTGCCGGTGACCGCGTCGGTCATGTCGCCGAGCACGTCGACCACGCTCAGCACCTGGTCGAGGGAGACGCCGGCGTCGCCGCCCGAGGCGGCCCTGAGCACCGGCCACCAGCCGGTCATGACGGAGGTCAGCCGCTCCGGGCCGGCCGGACCGGCGAGGGCCGACCAGCGGTGGGCGAGCGCCTGGAAGTCGGCCTGGGTCAGCCGGCCGTCGCCGTCGACGTCCATCGCCCGGAAGACTCCGCCGACCTTCTTGCGCTGGAACTCACTGGCCACATCTGCCTCCACTCCTCGGGGAGACTCAATGCTGTCGAGTGATCACTTTTCGTGACCATAGTCCTTTGAGTGACTAATCCGTTACGTAGTGTGGAGGTCAGGTGAAGTCGGCGCAGCGGGCCTGCCCCCTGCCCGGCACGGTCACCCGTACGTCGTCCACCTCCACGCCGCGCTCGGCGGCGGTGGCGGCGGCGATCGTGCAGACGAGCTGCCCGGTCGCCATCCGCGACAGACGGGACGTCGAGGCCCCCAGGACGAACGCGTCGCCGGTCGCCCGGACGGCCAGGCTCTTCGGCAGGCTGGTGACGAAGCCGCGCTCGCGTTCCTGCGCGGTGGGGCCGCCGGTCAGCAGCACGACGGCTTCGGCGGCCGGCAGCGGGCCCTCGGGGCGGGTGACGGGCCCGAGCCGCCCATGCCGCACGAAGTACAGGGTGGTGCCCTGGACGAAGCCGCGGGGCGCCTCTCCGGCGCGGATCACGTCGGTGGGGCCGACTCCGCAGGCCGTGCAGGCGGTCAGGATCAGGGCGAGCGGCCAGGCTCTCACGGACGGTGCCTCGGCAGGGTGAGGGTGAAGACGGCGCCAGGACCGGGGGCGACGGTGAGGTCGCCGCCGTGCAGCAGGGCGTTCTCGCGGGCGATGGCCAGGCCGAGGCCGCTGCCTTCGGAGCGGGCGCGCGCGACGTCGGCCTTGTAGAAGCGCTCGAAGACGTGCGGGAGCACGTCGGCGGGCAGGCCGGGCCCCTGGTCGGAGACCTCGACGGCGACCGCCCGGCCGGTGGCGCGCACCCGGACGGCGACGGGCGGCGCGCCATGCCGCAGCGCGTTGCCGACGAGGTTGGCGACGATGACGTCCAGGCGGCGCGGGTCGAGGGGAACCCGGACGTCCGGGGACGGCAGGTCCGCGATGACGTCGGAGCTCCAGCCGCGGGACCGCAGGCAGGCAGCGACGGCGGCGCCGACGTCCACGTCGTTGAGGTTGAGCGCGGCGGCTCCGGCGTCGAAGCGGGAGATCTCCATCAGGTCGTCGACGAGCGCGCTGAGCCGGGCGACCTCGGCGGTGATCAGCCTGGCGGCGGTTCCGGCGTCGGCGTCCAGCCGGGCGGCGCCCGCTTCGAGGACGTCGGTGACGGCGGTGGCGGCGGCCAGCGGCGTGCGCAGCTCGTGGGAGACGTCCGCGACGAACCGCCGTGACCTGGCCTCCATCTCGCGCAGCTCGCCGACCGAACGCTCCAGCGCGGCGGCCGTCTCGTTGAAGCGTCCCGCCAGCCGGGCCAGCTCGTCGCCGCCGTGGACGGGCAGGCGGGTCTCCAGCCGTCCCTCGCCCAGCTGCCGGGCCGCCCGGTCCAGGTCGGCGACCGGCCGCAGGACACCGCGCGCGGCCAGCAGCCCGGCCAGCACCGCCAGCAGCACGACGGGCACGGCCGCCGCCTGCGCGGCGCGCAGCACGGCCGTCTCGTCGGAGGCGGCCTCCCTGAGCGACTCGACGAGGTAGACGCTGATCCCCGACGGCGTGCCGCCGGCGCGGAGCATGACCCTGCTGCCGGCCACGAGGTACGGCACGCCGTCGCGCTCCACCCGCTGCCAGGCCAGCTCCGGCCACCGCAGGACGGTCGCGCGCAGCTCGGCGGTGACGCGGGCGTCGCCCGGCACGGCGCCGTCCCTGACGACGTAGACCTTACGGTCGCCGATCTCCAGGTCCTCGGCCAGCAGGGCCAGTTCCTCGTCGCCGGCGGGCAGCGCCACGTCGCGGGACAGCAGCAGCACCCGGTTCCTGAAGTCCTTCAGCGACCGGTCCTGCGCCCCGGCCAGCAGGTTGGTGCGCGCCTTGTAGTACGTCAGCCCCGCGGCCCCCACCGCGCTCAGCCCGCCCACCAGCACGAACGTGATCACCAGCCGGACCCGCAACCCCCGCAGCCAGTTCATACCGGCCCGAAGCGGTACCCGAATCCGCGCACGGTCTGCACGTACCTCGGCTCGGCGGGCACGTCCTCGATCTTGGACCGCAGCCGCTGCACGCAGGCGTCCACCAGCCGCGAGTCGCCCAGGTAGTCGTGCTCCCACACCGACTCCAGCAACTGCTGCCTGTTGAAGACCTGGCCCGGCGTGGCCGACAGGTGCAGCAGCAGCCGCAACTCCATCGGCGGCAGCGCGACCTGCCGTCCGTTCCTGCTCACGGTGAGGGAGGCGCGGTCCACGCACAACCCGCCGTACCTCTCCACGGGCGAGGGCACACCGTCCGTACGGCGCAGCACCGCCCTGATCCGGGCCTCCAGGACCTGCGGGCGCACCGGCTTGACCACGTAGTCGTCCGCGCCCGCCTCCAGCCCGCCGACCACGTCGAAGTCGTCGCCCCGCGCGCTCAGCATCACGATCGAGGTGGACGTGGTCGCACGGATGCGACGGCACACCTCGAACCCGTCGATGCCGGGCAGCATGAGGTCGAGCACCACCACGTCGGGGGCGAAGCGGGCCAGCCGGTCCAGCCCCTCCTCCCCGGACGCCGCCGATCGCACCTCGTGGTCCCGGCCCTTGAGGGCGAGCGTCAGAGCGTCCCTGACGTGGGGATCGTCCTCGATCAGCAAGACACGGGCCATGCGTACCAGTATCGGCGGCCTGGCGTGCCGGTTTGTGCGCCTTCGGAAGCTATTACACGTTCATGACATGGAGCGGACGGCCTCCTCACAACGGCGGGCCACGGTGTTGACCGCCAGCCGAATCCATTGGAGGAAACCGTGTTGATCAGCAAGCGGCGTCTCGCCGTCCTGGCCGCCCTGCCCGTCCTCGCCCTGAGCGCGGCGTGCGGGACGCAGAGCTTCGCCAGCTCGTCCAGCCCCACGCCCGACTCCGGCAAACCGACCTGGCACGAGACCGCGGTGAAGTTCGCCGGATGCATGCGGGAGAACGGGATCGACATCCCGGACCCCGTCAAGGGGCAGGACCTCGACACCAGCGCCGTCACCAAGGTCACCCAGGCCAAGCTCGACGCCGCCATGAAGGCGTGCAAGGAGTGGGACTCGGCGCTGCTCGGCGGCTCCGAACCGGCCACGCCGGAGGAGGACGCCAAGTTCGCCGCGTGGGCGCAGTGTCTGCGCAAGGGCGGCGTCTGGCAGCCCGTCACCAAGGGTGAGGAGATGCCGGCCGGGTTCAAGCAGGTCAAGCCCGGCTCGGCCGCCGAGAAGCAGGTCTTCGAGGGCTGCGACCTGCTCCGGCCGCCCGCCCCGTACGAGGAGAACTAGCCACCCCGCACCCCGCCAGGCCATGCCCTTCCCTCTGCGGTCCCGCTGTGGTCCCGCTGCGGTCCCGCTGTGGTCCCGCTGTGGTCCCGCTGCGGTCCCGCTGCGGTCCCGCTGCGGTCCCGCTGCGGTCCCGCTGCGGTCCCGCTGGGCGGACCGCTGGGCGGACCGTGGTGGACGCCTTCCTGGAACGCGTCCGGCTGACGCCCGCCGAGACGGCCC
>NZ_JBSGCE010000092.1:0-28046 GCF_053601695.1 Nonomuraea sp. NPDC004702 | reverse complement strand
GGGGGGTTGTTGTGGTGGACACCCTGTGGGAGCTGGACCCGCCGGTGCGCGGCCCCGCCCCGCCCCACGCTTCCAGGTCGCCGTCACCACCGCCCGCCGTTGGGCTGACAGCTACCGCCACCATGCCCCAGCCCACGGCCAGGCGTGCACGGGCGTCACCCATCGCGGACGGGCCTGGACCAGTGGCGCTGCACGAGGCGAGCCCGGAACTGGCCTTGCTCCGCAAGACCCGGCCAGAGATCGCCTTCAACGCCACCGTCCGACATCTCTTCACTGCGACGGCGCTGTGGTGGAGCAACGGCGGCGGACGCTGACCCCGGAGGGGGAAGCCGCCCTGCGCGGCACCCGCCGTGCGAGAACACTCTGCGCCTGCTATCTCAAGCGGTCGCGCCAACGACCTCCAGTCCCCATCTGGGGAGCAGCGTCGGCACCGCATGGGTAGCCCGTGCCTGTGAGCCGGCCATCGACGTTCTGGCGGAGACCGACTCGTTGGAGTACGTGCTGAAGCGCGCGAAGACCGAGTGGGGTTCGAACGCACACACCACCAACCCCACGTAGCCCAGAGAGGGTGAACATGGTGGACGAAACGGAACGCCACAAGTCGCTGATCATTCACACGGCGCAGGAGCTGTGGGACGACAACGAAGCACGGCGCAAGTTCCTTGGGGTGGTACGGCGCAGCGACGTGTTCGCCAGCTAGGCCGAGGCGCTCGACGAGCAGGCTGTCAGACCGGCGAACGCCACGTTCTACGGAGTGCGATGCGAGGAATTCCAGGGCTGAACGCTCAGTCCTGCCCGCTTCCGCAAAGCGCCCACCCAGTACACCGTCAGGTCGCGTGCGGCGGAGTCATGCCGGAAAGCCAATCGTCCAGCGTAAGCGCCAGCTGCCGCAGGACCTGCTCCGCGGGCTCGCCTCTGGCTCTAGCGCACCACCCGATCAAGATCTGGGTGACCATGGCGTGCACCGACTTCTCCCGGCCGTGTAGGTGATGGATCGCACGAAGGGTCTGGGTCAGATCGTGCGCCTCACCGGGCGGCAGCGGGGTGGTCAGCCGGACGGACTCGGTCGTGACGTCGTTGACGACCGCGATCTCGGCGAAGACCTCACCGACGGGCCGGTCGGCGTTGCAGGTGAGGAGAGTCATCCCGCGCAGCCATTCCTCGACGATCTCCCGCTGGGTCTTGGCATCCATGCGCCGCCATGCAGGATCCCGCGCGCCGAACACCGCGTCGGCGTGGGCCTGGCACAGTGGTCGCACCCGACGCCGTTGGCCGGGAAGCTTCTGTCCGCACACCGCGCTCATCCCGCAGATCCAGCAGGCCGACTTGGTAGGCACCGGCACCCGCTCCGCCCCGTCCATGACGGCAGCGTCCACCACCTAGTGTTCCGAGTCGTTAATTCGATTAAGACATGCGGCGATCGTCTCGAAGATCTCCTCGGCGGTTTTGGTCCAGATGAATGGCCGGGGATCGGCGTTCCACGTCTCGATCCAGGCTTGGAGTGCTCGTTCGAGATCGGTGACCGAGGTGTAGGATCCCCGCCGGATCATCCGGCGGGTGATCTCGGCGAAGAACCGCTCCACCAGGTTCAGCCAGCTGGAGTAGGTCGGAATGAAGTGCAGGTGGAAGCGGGGTGGGCCAGCAGCCAGGTCTTGATGATCGGAGCCTTGTGTGTGCCGTAGTTGTCTAAGACGAGGTGGATGTCCAGTTCGGCGGGCGTCTCGCGGTCGATCTGGTTGAGGAATGTGCGGAACTCCACGGAACGGTGTCTGCGCTGGTGGGTGGAGATCACCTTGCCCGAGGCCACGTCCAGGGCCGCGAACAGGGTGGTGGTGCCCGCCCGGATGTAGTCGTGGGTCTGGCGCTCGGGGACCGCGGGCATCATCGGCAGCACCGGCGCGGAGCGGTTCAGCGCCTGGATCTGGGACTTCTCATCCACACACAACACCAGGGCGGCCTCGGGCGGGTTGAGGTAGAGGCCGGTGACGTCGCGGACCTTCTCGATGAAGAATGGGTCGGTGGACAGCTTCCACTCATCGACCAGGTGGGGCTTGAGTCCGAAGGTCCGCCAGATCCGCGAGACGGCGGTTTGGTTCAGGCCGGTCCGCTTGGCCATCGCCCGGGTCGACCAGTGCGTGCCGCCGTCGGGCGGGGACTGTTCCAGGGTTTGCCTGATGACGTCTTCGACATGGCTGTCGGTGATCTTGCGGGGCTGGCCCGGGCGGTCCTTGTCGGACAGCGCCTGCAGTCCGCCGTCGATGTAGCGGTTACGCCACTTGCCGACCGTCTGCGGCCAGACACCCAGTTCAGCGGCGACCTCGGCATCGGTTCCGCCCTCGAGGCAACGCAGGATGACGCGTGCGCGCTGCGCCATGACCTGCGCCGAGGTTCGCCGGCGCGCGACCTGCTCCAACACCCGCCGATCCTCTTCGCTGACAAGCAAGAGCCGTCTGGGTCTGCCGCGCTTCGCCATGCGGGCATCGTATCTATTTCTTAATCGAATTAACGACTCGGAACACTAGGGACCGGCGTCAACAAGAGCGAGGAGCCGCTCGCCAGGCATGGATGATTCTGCCACCGCGGGCCGAGTCTCCCCGGGAAATCGCGTTGCATAGGCCGTGAACGGTCCTGGGACCGATGGTGCACCACATCGGGGCCGGCCGAGGAGGCTGTCCTACCCACGCGCACAACGTCCTATCTCGAATAGCACTCGAGTCAACACGGTTCTCAAGACTGGAAGCAAGATGCTTCCCCCAAGGCTAGGTAGGTAAGGTTTCTGAGCTGCTGGCAAGGGCGCTGTCTAGATCGGCTCGGCGGTCTAGACACCTGACTTGATCTTGCGCATGAGTTGGCCGGCGGTCACAGCGCGGCGGACCGATCGCCGACTCGGGCGCACGACTTGAGATCCCCGGGCATGGGCGACGCGGTCGCGGGCCGGCCCTCCGGCTTGGAGCCGGTCACTGGCCCCCTTCCCGGCAACGCTTCGGTGCGTCAGGGGTGCGGACATGCGACTCCTGACTCTGGGAGCACTCACCAGGGTGAGGAGGCGATCCGCTGGCGAATGGATGAATCAGCACCCCTGGTGGCCGGTTCTTCAGCCTGCGAGCTTCAGGAGGGCGCGCAGAGTCTTGGCCGGAGTCACACATCGAAAGCTCGTATCGTCGTCGAGCATTTCGGCGCTGGCATCGTTGCTGGCTGAAGGGGTGGCCCGGCTGAAGGAACTGGTGAAGGCGCTGCCCTTGAGTTGGTAGCGTCCGGGGGCTGATTGAGTGGCCAGCCATTCCCAGGTGTTGCCGCACAGGTCGTACACGCCATAAGGGCTGGCGCCGCTGTGATAGCGGTCCACCGGGGTTGTCTGCCCTATCCCGGACTCTCGGACGTTGCACTTGGCCGAGGTCAACCGCGATCCCCAAGGAAAGATGTCGCCGCGCACACCGCGGGCAGCCTTCTCCCACTGCTGGTCGCTCGGCAACTTCTTGGCCGCCCACTCGGCGTACGCGACGGCATCGCGCCAGGTGACGAACACCACCGGATGGTCGACAAGATCTCGTGGAGGGCCGCCGTCCCGACTCCAATGCTGCGGGCGGCGGTGCCCGGTAGCGGCTACGAAGCGGGCGTAGTCGCCGTTGGAGGTCGGGTACACATCGATGTAGAACGCCGGCAGGAAGACGGGCTCGTCATCAGGCCCGAAGAGGAACACGCCCTCGTCCACGAGCGTCATGAGCTTGCCGTCGATGGGATGCCGTACCTGATGGCCCCCGAGCAGAAGGGTGGCGCCGGAGATCACGGTGGCCGGCGGAGCCTCCCCATCGACGGAGAGCGGGGGAATACCGAGGGCTTCGGCGAACCGAACGTGCACCTCCTCGGGGGAGTTGGCCAGGCAGGTGTCCAGGGCCTCCTGATTCACCGGCCGAGGATGCATCTTCTCGCCCCCCGCCTCCCACTTGGACACCAGCCGTTCGCCTACGCCGAGGTGCCCGGCGAACTGGCGGATGCTCATGCGTTTCGCCTCGCGCAGCGCCCGGATCTCAAGCCCGGACCAAAGTTGGACGGTGACCGGCATTCGACTCTCTTTGGGGGATCGGTTAGCCTGGCAGAGCCGACAGCCTAGATCCTCTCGGCGGGAATCTCCTCGTATTCCTTGCGAAGAACCTCGAAGATCGGCAGGTTCGAAGGGAAAGTGACGTCGTCGATGGCCACGATCGGACGGACGCCGATCGAAGTGTTGGTGGCGAAGGCGGCCTGCATGTTCGAGATGTCCCGAAGGTTGACCGGGACGTTCACGGTCCGGTCGTGGACCTGCTGAAGCAGCCGCATCGTCACGCCCGGCAAGATGCCGCCGTTCGGCCAGGCGATGCGTTCGCCGTCGTAGAAGCCGATGTTCCAGGTCGCGCCCTCTGTCACGAAGGACATGCTGTCGAGGAACAGCGCGTCATCGAAACCAGCAAGCTGAGCCATGCGGCGGCCATGCAGGGCGCCGAACAACCCCACGTGCTTCACTGCCGGTAGATCCCGCTGGTAGCTCACCGTCCGCACCCGCATCGGAGGGGCGGGCAGGGCGACGGCCGGCCGCATGGTGACCAGGACCTGCGGGCGGGCCTCGCCTCCCGGATGCGCGAGCTCCAGATCCGGATCGAACACGGTCACGCGCACCACGACAGGGCCAGGCACCTCCCGTAGTGCTTGTCGGATGAAGTCCCTGACACGATCACGGTCCAGCTCGGCGGCAAAGACCGCGCGGCAATCCCGCACCAGACGGTCAAGATGGTGGGACAGTCCGCGGATGCGTCCGTTCTCAACCCGCATCGAGGTGAAGTGACCGTAGTTGATCAGGCCCAGGGCTTGAAGTGCGTCGGGGGTCACAACCACCCCATTGAGTTTCGCCATGGCCCAAGTCTCACACCTCCACTACCTGGCAGGAAGGCTCAAGGGCAGTGAAAGGGCAGTGCTGAGGCAGCGGCAGGGCGTGGGAACAGCGTGCCGCCGTACTGGACCCTAAGGTGATGACCCCGAGAAGTCGGGCACGGAGGATCCGCACTCCTCGCCAGCCGATGCGTCCCCCGCGGCCGCTGCGCGGGAGGCGAGCCGAAGGTGTCCCGCTGCCGTGCCGCGCCTTCGTGAGCCTGCTACCGCGCGCCCACGCACAGGCTGTCGCGCTCCTGGGCGGGGTGGAAGTACAGCCCCCCGGCATGGTCGAGGCATCGCGGTGGCGCGCCAGTCGGAGAATTGACGCCGGCAACGCAGACTTCCCCGCGGCGGCCGCCATGTCGGGAGGCGCGCGTCGTGACTACATCCCCTTTGGAGGCCGTAATGGATCACGGACCGCAGTAGAACGAGCTGTCCCCGCTTGCGCGAGCCGCCATCGTGGAGCAGGTCGGCCCGATCCACGACTGCGAGTCAATGCCCGGCGCTCCGCAGCAGCTCCTTGCGCGCATTCAGGGCTTGGACGAGGTGTTCGTCAAGGTGATGCCGGGCCAGCGACCCGTACGCCACCTGGCACCTGCGCGAGTGGCGGGCGACCCGGCACTTCCCCACTGGGCGCCCCTTCCCCGCATGGAGCGGAGCGGCGAAGTCAACCGCCATCACGTCACGGCGTGGGAGCTGATCAATGACCACGCTCACTCCCTGACCTGGCGTGCGATTCAGCCGACATGGCCGTCGTTTCGCAGATGCTGGCCGACCTGGGCAAATGCGGCTCAACTTTTGAGTCGTCCGGAAAGTGCGCAGGCGTGTGGCGTACGTTCCCCGAATCATGCTCTTCTCGCGGCGTATCACACCCATTTTGTTAGTCTAGGCCGAGATCCGCCCAAGTGGTTACGGAGTAGAAAAGTCTACAAATTGTAATGAACTGTACGCGTGAATTGAGAGCTTGGCCAGTGGGAATAGCTCCATACTGTGAGGGCCTACCGGCTTTCCAGAATCTGTAAGCTTCGGGCGCCGCGTACAAGAACAAGACCGTAAGTCACAATTTCGGAGGTGAGTATGCAAGTGGTCGTTTCGGATCCCCCCTTCGCGAGGGTCAAAGTATGGCTCGTTCGTGAGCTAGAGTTACCCTCGCTCCTGCCTGGGCTGGTTCGCAGAGAACTGGCGGAGTGGATGGGACCGACTCACGAAGCGCTAGGCGACCTGCGAACGATCGCTACCGAGTTGGTCACCAACGCGCTCGTACACGCCAGCGCGGAGTGGGTACGCGTGCATCTCGTTCCGGAATCTGGGTTCTGGCGGCTGACCGTGGTGGATCCGGGGCGGAACGGGCTGGTTCCACATCCTCGTATCTCCTCGGAGACGGAGGAAGCGGGCCGTGGTCTGCGGGTAGTGCACGGCCTGACGTCCGGAGCGTGGGGCACCCATAGGACCGTGGTTGGTGAGCGTGTGGTGTGGGCGCTAGTGCCTCGGTGAGGTGCGGTCGTTGGCATCACGTGAGGTGGCCCTCTGGCTTTCGAATGGCGCTGGCGGACACGTGTGGTGGCACGTCCGGGGATGGTCCTTCCCATGATTAGACGCGGTGGTCAGTGAGGAGTGAGGTGGACGGCGGATCTTACAGGTCGTGGCGGGATGAGGTCCTGGCGTGTTTGGCGCAGTTCCCGGCGGGTGTGACTGCCTCCGAGTTGACTGATTATTTCGATCGCTTGCGCACGGCGGACTTCTTTCGCAGATGCTTGGCTTCCCTGGCTAGAGAGGGTGTGGCGGTGAGACTCGCGTCGCCCGTGTCCGATGGTGTCGTGAGCGTGCCCATGCGGGGGCCGCATGCTCGGGTGCGTTATCGGCTGGCTGATGCGAAGTTGATAAAGGCGTCGTCGGAAAGGGCGACGTAGCGTAGACAACCCCTGGCCGGTGCGGCTGGTTGCCGTCTAACCGGTAAAAGGGTGCGAGTTCCGTTCAGTGAGGGGAAATCCTCCGCGGGTTGGGTGGCTGCGCTCTGGGTCCGGTCGCAGTCGCCAGAGGACACAGCCTGCGTCGAGTGAGGCGGCCCCTCGCTGGGCGGTCCTCCCAGGCGCGTGAGGGCGCTTGGGAGGGCCGGAGTCCTTGGCCAGCATCGGGTGTCTCCATGTCGGGCGGCCAAGGACTCCGGCATGTCTGGGAACTGCGGCGCGTCTGGAGTGACATACGTCATAGAGGCCATCAGCGCGCTGTCCTTCCGAAAGCTTCCTTCCTCTCGCGCGCGACCGGGCGCGCGCGGGTGACGGTCGGGCTGGGACAGGCTGCGGCCGTGCCGGCTTCGGTTCGGTGACGCCGGGGCGAGAGCGAGCGGGGCGCGCCAGCGCCGCGCTCGATCCTGATGTCCGCCCTCGCCTGCCTGTCCCGTTGCCCCGGTGGCACCTGGGTACGGTACCGGTGAGGGTGGGGTGACCTTGACCGCGAACGAAGCGGTGCGCGTGAGGGAGGGGGCGATGGGGGTCAGCGCCCCCGGGGAGGGAACCGAGGAAGGGAAACCGCCCCAGGCACGTGAGGGGGAGCCTGGCCGATCGATCCCATCGGCCAGTGAAGTGTTCGCATCGGATGGCGGTGTCGATGGCGGGGCTGATCACGTGAGCTGCGCCGATCGCATCCGCGGTGGCCCCCAGCTGCTGGCTCACGAGCTGGAACGGCGGGATGTGGTATCGGTGCCGTCGCCTGTAAGTCTGTAACGGATTCTGGTGCGCGATGGGCTGGTCGTGCCAGGTGCGCGGCGGAGGCTGTGCTCATCGTACGCACACTGGCGGAGTGAACGCCGACGGAGGTACCAAAGCGGTGCGATGTTCAGGGCGGCGCTCGGGCCGAAGTCGCCCGCTGCCCGCGCACCGACTACGTGGCTCGGCTCGTGAGACTCAATTCGAGCTTGCTCCTTATCCTCCGGATTGTTGTCGTGCTGCGAGGGTACCGCCGCGTTTGACGGTCTTGCTGACGTCGTAGCGGGGTGCGGGGCAGCGGTTGGGACGCTGGGTGGGCGTCCAGGGCCGGGCCTGGCCGGTTTCGGTGCGCGGCCCGGTTAGGCGAGTGCGGGGCATAGGTTCCGAAACCCGCACCGACTCGGGCGGGAGTGAGCTGACCGGGCGGGACGGACTGTTCCCAGGGATGGCGTGGGGTCCTCGGTCAAGCGGCGGGCTGGGTGTGAATGATGATGAGCAGCCAGGTCCAGCGGTCGGCATCTTGGGCGGCGCGCAGGTCGGGCCCGGTCCAGTCACGGGTCTGTTTCCAGAAGCGGTGGGTGTGCTCAATGTCGAATCCGCGCGGGACGGTTTGCCGGCTGTGGTCCATGTCCACGCCGGTGGCGCCGGTCTTGGAGGAGCGAGCCGGATGGGTGGGCCGTCTGGGTCGCCGGGCGGGTGCTCGACCTCGAGCCGGATCAGGGTGCCTTCGATGAGGGGCAGTTCGCCTTGATGGTCGGGCCAGGCGGCGCGGTGGGTGAGCCGGGGGTGGAGCCGGTCCCAGGCGCTGGTTTCGGCCTTGGTCATAGCGGCGTGGCGGGGGCGGGCAGGCGCGGCACCTGGTCGGAGCGGATGCGTCCCAGTAGTTCGACGGGCAGGTCACGCGGGACGGAGGCCAGACGGGGTGTTGTCGTAGCCGGCGTCGGTCACGATGAGCACATCTGGATCTCCGCCGCGCCACCGCCCGGCGGCGATCAGCCGCTCGAACACGCCGCGCAGCTGGGCGGCGATGGCTCCATCGGCCGGATCTAGCCGTACCACGTCCAGCGGCGCCGTCCACGAGCTGCGGCCTATCTCCAGCGCCGCGCCGAAGGAGTACGGCCAGCCCAGGATGAACCGCGAGGCGCTCTTGACCCGGCCGTAGACGTGGCAGAACAGCCGCTCGGCTGAGCAGGCGGCGTCCGAGCGAAGCCACGGCGACACGTCCACCGCCAGCACGATCCGTCCGTCCGACCAGAGCGGTAACGGCAGCGCGGCCAGCACCTGGCACAGCTGTCCTACCCGGCTCTTCCGAGCAGGACTGATGGCGAATCTACCGGCCCGGCATCCCCAGATGGTGGAGCTGGGCAGGCACTACGGCTGCGTCGTGCATACCTGCGTGCCGTTCGACCCGGAATCCAAGGGCGGGGTGGAGAGCACCGTCAAGATCGCCAAAGAGGATCTGGTGCCGGCTCATACCAATCTGCGCTTAGCTATGGGAGTCTTCGCCGAGCTGGAGGGCGCGTGCGCCCGGTGGGTCGAGCAGCTCAACCACCGGATGCACCGCGCGACCCACCTGCCGCCCGCCCAGATGCTCTAGGAAGAACGTCCGCGTCTTCACCCGCTGCCGGCCGATTCCCATGCGCTGGCGTTGGATGGGGAACGCCTGGTCGGCGACGACCGCACCGTCCGCTGAGGCGATGCCCGCTACTCGGTCCCGCCCGGGCACGAAGGCCGCAAGGTCTGGTGTAGCGTCCACGACGAAGAACTGGTCATCGTCGGCCAGCGTGTCCACGGCAGTCCAGGCGAGCAACAAACCGGCGGCGGTGGGCTGGCCGAGTTGTAGCGCCACCAGCTGTCCACCCCCGGCCGACCCTGCCTCGTCGAAGCACACCATCCCGGCGGCAACGGGCCTCGCCAGCCCAAACCACGCCCGCAGACCAAGGCCGAGGAACGCTTCCTGGCCATCGGCCCGGGCGCCGAGGCGTGGCTCATCGAGGCCGAGGCTACCGGGGTGGCCCGCCTCCGCGCCGAGATGGTCCGCGCGATCGAGCTGGCCTCGCTGGTCGGCGCCGCCCGCGTCGACGCCGTCCTCGGATTGGCCGCTATCCACGGCCGCTTCGGCGAGAACGACCTGGCCTCCATCCGCGATCACTTGGCCCGCAGCGTCGCCGCTGGCGGCCCACCTCGATGGCCGACGTGAAGCACTCCGCCCAGCCTGGCACCGCCTCCTGGGCCGCCGCCGCGGGCGCTCAGCCTCTAGCCCGGCCCCAGAGGATCGCGACTGAAACGACCAGCTCTGCGACCAGACATCGGAATACCTCTTGGAGATCACCTGTGAGCGTCAGCATGTGCGAGGCGCGCCCATTCCAGCCGAGCTGGAAGCCCTGTTCACCCGGATGCGCTTCCCCCATGCCCGCAAGGCCGCACCCGAGGTGCTGGCCACTGCCCGCGCGCAGCGCTGGGACCCCGCCGAAGTGGTGCGCGTCCTGCTCGCCGAGGAAGTCATCGGTCGCGACAACGCCACCCGCAGCAGCCGGCGCGAGAGTGCCAACCTGCCCGACGGCAAGACCTTCGACTCCTGGAACTGTCGTCCATCCCGCAAGCCACCCAGAACGCCCTGCGGACCCTGGAGAGGGCCGGTCGCCACGAGAACTGCGTGATCTCCGGGCATTCAGGCACCGCCAAGACCCACTTCATGGAGGCCCTCTGCCACAAGGCCATCGACCGTGACCTACGCGTTTCCTGGGTCACGTTGGAGAGCCTGGCCGTCACCATCGGCCGCGCCAAGGCCGACAGCTCCGTCGCCCGCACCATCGCCAAGATCTGCCGAGCCGACATCATCGTGGTCGACGACATCGACCTGCTGCCCGTCAGCCACGACACCGCCGAAGCCTTCTACCGCCTGGTCGATGCCCCGCCTACGAACGCCGCAGCCTCGCCGTCACCAGCAACATCCACACCTCCTGCTTCGACACGATCATGCCCAAGACCATGGCCACCGCCGCCGTCGACCGCCTCATGCACCACGCCCACATGGTCGAGACCAGCGGAGAATCCCACCGCCTGGCCGAGGCCCTCGCCGGCCGCGGAGTCATCCCCTTGGTCTGACCGCACGGCCAGGAAGCAAGCATGCTCCAGGCTAGGCCTCCAGGGCGCCCCTTATCCTTGCGGCCAGAGCAGCTGCCTCCTCAGGTGTGTGCTCGACGACCCCGTTCTCCGCCATGAGCGCGTGGTACTGCTGCTGTTCATAGGGGACGCCAGGCGGCAGTGCGGCGATGTGCCAATGCAGGTGGGCGTTTCCCTGCTGACTGCCCAACGACAGCAGGTACGTACGCTCGCAGGGCACGCTTGCCTCCAAGGCGAGAGCTACTCGACGCACCACCCGCATCACCGCAATGAACTGGTCCTCGTCGAGATCTCGCACGACATGTTCGACGTGGGCCTTGGGCGCCACAAGGACATATCCGGGCAGAGCCGCGAAGCGAGCGAGAAACCCGATGTGGTTGCCGTCGTCGTAGACAATCTCTTCCGGCTGGCTGGGATCTCTGCTGACGATCGCGCAAATGAAGCATGGCCCGGTCCGGGAGCGACGGCTGTAGCTTTCTACATCAAAAGGCACGCGCTTGATCGGGCCGGTCATCACACTCCTCGTCGAACGCCAGGTCTTCACGTGGTTGATCATCTTATGCGTCGAGAAGATGAAGGACTCCCTGAAGCGTCTGGCGCAGCTCGCCGATTCACCTTCACCACGTCCAGACTGCCACAGCCATCGGACGCCGGACAGGCCGTCTACCAGTGGCTTCTTTGACCACCTACCAGGATTTCTCAGGCTCTGGCACAAAGACCGTGATGCGTGACGTTGCGTGAGTTATGCCAGCAAGATCCGCTTGCGTAGCAGGTCCAGATTGGCCCTGCCGAACATCTGGCGTTTGAGGGCTTTGACCCGGCAGACGTTGCCCTCCACGGCACCACTGCTGTAGGGCAGGGTGACCCCGGCCAGGACGGCGGCGTGATCACGGCGGATGCCGTTGGCGAAGGCGTGCAGGTGGGGCAGGTCGTCATCTTCGACGGTGGTCAGCAGTTCTCAAGTCGGTCACCGTGGCGGCCGGTGAGCATCTCGGCGAACGCGGTGACGTGGATGCTGAGGCGTTCCAGGGCGGGGCTGCGTGTCTTGACCTGGGCAAGGCTGGCGCTGTCGTCCTCGGACAGGTGGTCGGGGTGGCTGGTGATCCACCGGGTGACCTCGCGAACTTTGGGCGGTGGGGGCGGAAGCTGCGGTGGGGTGAGCCCGGCGCGTAGGGGCTGCGGGTAGCGGCGGACGGAGCGAGGACTGCCCCGGTAGCCCTGGGTCACGATCTCGGTGTGCGGCACTGCGCCGTCGTGAATGCCTTGATTCCAGCGTTGTAGCAGGTAGGGGGCGAACCGTTCGATCTGCTTGAGGGAGGCGCGAGGTCCGGCGAAGGCTTGGTCGGCGGTGGCGGCTCGGCGGAACTTGCGCACCGTCTTGTCCGACAGTCCCAAGATCTTGCAGATCTCGGTATGTGTCTTGCCCTGGGCGAGCAGGTCGTGGATGGCGGCGTGCCGCTCACGAGTGCGGACCGCGGTGCGAGATCCCGGCGGACTATCCGGGGCGGCCGGCGCGGGGGCCGTGCCAGATTCACTTGCGGTCGGGGTGCTGTTGTGCGGGCTGGGCTCGCGCAGTTCCGCTCGATGGATACGGACTGTGGCCTCGACCGCGTCGCACAGGTTCTTCCACAGATGCCAGCGGTCAGCGACCTGCGTCGCCTGGGGAGCGCCCTCAGCTGCGCCCTCAGCTGCGCCCTCAGCTGCGCCTTCGGCGTAGGCTCCGGCCCTATCCCGGCAGATGATTTCCACGTCCGGATGCCGGCGCAGCCAGTCGGCCAGGGTGTTGGCCAGGCGGTCCTCCAGCACGTCGATGGGATCGCTGGTCTCCATGTCGATCAGGATGGTGGCGTAGGAGTGGCCCTTGCGCTTGGCGAAGTCGTCCACGCCCAGGATGCGGATCTGTCGCGTATCGGGGTCGGGTAGCGCGCGGATTAGTCGGATAAGTGGGGAGCGGGACACGGTGATGCCCAGGTGAGCGGCTATGCGCGCCCCGACTCGCCCGGCCAGGGCCAGCGCGATGTGCTCCAGTAGCCGTCGCAGCACCGAGGTCCGGCGGGCGTACGGCCGGGTGAGATCGGGCACCTGCTCGGCAAACGTGCGCACCGAGCAGCTGGAGTTGACACAAAACCACCGCCGTATCTCCAGTTCGATGGTCACGGGTAGCTCGCCGCAGGTCATGTCCTGTAGTTGGCGGCGGTAGCGGCTGTGGACCCGCCGGCTCAGGGTGCCGCAGGAGCCACACGGCGCTTCCGTGTTCCAAGAGCGTGCGCCGATCAGCACACCGTTCCGGCCTCGGGTGACCGTCTCCACCTGGACGGCTGCCAGATGGGGGAAGAGAAGAAGGAGATCGAGGCCGGAGCTGTCGCCGCCTGCCTGGAAGTGCAGCACAATAGCCCTCACGGCCGCTCGTAATGATCGGATTCTTGGTCGAACCTGATCTTTACGATGCCGGCGCTGGCGCGCTTTCTGAGCACCCTATAAGCGTCAGACTCGCACAGCCGAAATGGCGTGTACGCAGCAAACGGCCCGAACGTTGAGCGCTATACCGGTTGGGCACGGGAGATTCTTGTTCCCCGCCCGCCACTCCAGCTACACACCTGCCGAATGTCCAGGTAGGCGCGTTCATAACGCTGCCACGATGGTTCCGCCACGCTCGCTTCCTCTCATGTCGCCGATTTACGAGGTACCCGCATATATATGACCTCGGCTATACGCTCAATCCGATGAGTCTCGTCGGGATGAAACCGGATCAAGCTCGGAACCTGGCAGCAGCTGCCGAGGTCACGGGCGGGTCGCTCGCGGTCCTGGGCGCGTTGATCCGGCGACTCCTGGAGCGTTGGAACGGTGACGTCAGCCGGCTGGCCTCATTTCCGGCGCGTGCGTCAGGGGCGCAAGATCAAGCCGACGACATCCGGCGTCGCGCGGGCCTCCTAGAGAAAGACCCTGAGCGCACGGCGCCTGATCGCGGCCATGACTTCCGTACTGGATTTCGGGGAGGAGCACAAAGCCCAGGCCCAGGCGGTGATCAAGCCACTCAAGGTGATGGCGATCATGAGTGGTGTGGAGGCAGCGGCTCGGCTGCAGTGGCGATGGGCCCAGGGAAGAAATGTGGCCGGCGCCCGCGCCGTCTACGACATCCGCCGATACATGGGGGGCCTCCCCGGTAACCGTAAGCTCTCCGAGCTGATCTCAGAGAGGCTCAAGGCCGGAAAATTCAAGAACTCTACAAGTAGCCATGGAAACGGCAGCAGACGCTGTCGGCCGCGTTGAAGCGATTGAAGGTCCCTGGCGTCGGCCTCCTAACGAGGAACCCTCCAAGCGCCGGGATCTTCGCACGTGTCACCCTCACGGCGGCCGCCGTCACCGGCGTCAAGGAAGCGATGGCACCCACGCACGATGGTGCGCAGGGCTGGGTGGATCGCGGCATGGGCGCCGTCCAAGTAGGCGGCGCGGTCGCGGACGTGGGTGCGTGAGCATAGCCACCGCGCTCGGCGCATCTGCGGCGGTACCCGTGGCCGGCGCCTACTTTCTGGACAGTTGGGTGTGGGACAACTGGGGCGACGATATCAAGGCGGGCGTGGGAACGGCCGTACAAGGCGCCAAAGAGTTGATCGAGAAATTCAAGTTCTGGCGAGACCCTGATCCTTTGACGTGCGGAGGCTCCATGACGTCAACCGAAGTTCCGCCTCGGGCGAGCAGCAACCGCCGCATCATTCCGCCCAGCGTGGACGCCCTGCTCGCACTGCTGGCCGGAAGCATCGTCAGCGACCCGCTGAACGGAACCCTCGCCTACTGGCCGGCCTTCGTCGGAGCGCTGCTCGTGATGTCCTTCTGCAACCACGTGCTTTTGACAATCGCGCTGGGCGGAAGCATCGGCAAGCTGCTGACCGGCCTGCGGACCGTTCGTACGAGCGACCTTGAGAAGCCGACCATCGGCCAGGCGACCCAGCGCTGGCTGTGGGGCTTCTTCTACATCGCCTGCAGCCCCATTATGTGCCTCACCGGCACCGACATGGATCACCATGACGTCGCCGGCCTGCGGATCGTGCGGAGGGTCGACGTTCGCCGCTTGAAGGGCTGATGGACGGTGGACGTACGCTTTGACATGGAGCTGGCCCAGTTCCGTACGCAGATCAGCGAGGACATGGCCGAGGGCGGCACGCACCGCGCTGTCTGGGCCGTAATCGTGGACAGCCCGCATGCGCCGACCGGCATCACGGCCAGGCCGGTGAGCTACGCCGCCCTCTCGGCCGCAATCGCCGGCATGCTGAGCAGCCAGGAAGCCGGCCGTGCCTGATCTGGCGCTGTGGCCGATGCTGGCTGAGGCGCACCACGCTGGCGATGGAGGGCTGGACCTGGACCGCCTGGGCGCGGCCAGACGGTGCTCATCCGACGGGAACCTTCCGTTCCCGGTCGAGGAGCGGGTCACGGGAAGGTCTGGTCCACGTCGGTCGCGGCCCACCGAGGCATGGCGCCACCCTTACGCCGAGCGCTGGGAGGCTACGCGCGTCTCTGCTCGCGCATGGAGGTGCTCAGGCTGGATGGGACGCGGTCTGGCTCATCGAGGTCGACCGCGCGCTGGAGGCTGAGGCGCGGGCCACGTGGATGCAGATGCATCACCGGCCTGCGGCACTCCGATCTGTCAACGACTTGGAGCGCTACCGCAAGGGCACGTATCTCATTCACGGATCCCCTTGCCAGTGATCTAGCGTCCGGCCATGATGCGTAGGCGAGGACCTCCCGATTTGGAGGATCGTATGGCCGAAAATACCTTGAAGTACGATCCGTTCGACTTCGCCCTCCACGAGGATCCCTATCCCACCTACGCGAGGATGCGTCAGGAGGCGCCTCTTTATCGGCATCGCAGCGATCAGCTGGACTTTTGGGCCTTGAGCCGATATGGGGACATACGTGGTGTCCTGCGTCAGCCGGGCCTCTACAGCAGCAGCTTTGGCGCGGCGTTCGAGACCTGGGGTCCGTCAGCTGACAAACGCACGTCATTCCTGTCCATGGATCCACCAGATCATGACCGCGTGCGCGCTCTCATCTCGCGAGGTTTCACTCCGCGGCGTGTTCAGGCGCTTGAGCCGGGCATCCGGCGTCTGACCCGCGAGGGCATCGCCGCGATAGCCGGTTCGACGGAGATCGATTTCGTCCGCGACTTCGCCGAGCGCATTCCGGTCGATGTCATCTCCGAGTTGATGGGGATACCCCCGGCGGATCGGGACGAGGTTTTGCGTCTGACCAACGCGATCTTGCAGCGGGGCGCCGATGACTATGCCATGCCGCAGCGGGCTCAGCGTGCGTCCATGACACTCATCTCCTATTACGGCGACCTCCTCACCGAACGACGCCGCCACCCCGGCGACGACCTCATCTCAGCCTTGACTGAGGCGGACATGGATGGGCAGCGCCTGCCCAATGGCGAGATCCAAGCCGCGTGCCTGCTGTTGGGAGTCGCCGGCAACGAGACGACCACCAAGCTTTTAGGCAACGCCGTGGCGCTGGCGGCTCGCCACCCTGACCAACGGGCCAAGGCGTGGCGCGGTCAGATCGAGGACTGGGTCGAGGAGACCCTACGTTTCGAAGCGCCCTCCCAGACACTGCTGCGCATGGTGACCACCGAGGTGGAGTGGTACGGCGTCACTGTGCCGAAGGGCGCGCAACTGGTCTTGCTGCCGGGCTCGGCGAACCGCGATCCGGAGGAGTTTCCTCAGCCGGATCGGTTCGACCTCGATCGGGACACCTCGACGATGTTGGCCTTCGGATCGGGCCCGCATTTCTGCCTCGGTGCCGCGTTGGCTCGACTGGAGGCTCGCGTAGTCCTGGAAGAGTTGGTGGCCACCGTCGAGGAGCACTACGAAGTTGGAGTTCCAGTTCGGATGCACTCGCCTCAGGTGCGTGGATATTCCAGTTTGCCTATGTCGTTGAAGATCCGCTCCCGCGGTGGACTGGCGTAGGCGCGTCGCGTCCCTTCCTCTGTGCCGACGCAGCGCGCCGTTCAGCGCAGAAGCCGAAGGCCGATGGGAGGCGACACGTCCGGTCCTCCTTGTTGAGGGGACTTCGGTCATCGATCGCGGTTCTACAGCCTGGCCGCGCGGATCCTGCCGACCCCGCCGTACAGAGCGATCCTCTCTGGCGGCAGCCCTTCGCTCTCACCGTCCGGGTGCCAAGTCAGGGCGTTGACCACTCCGGGCACGACCATGTCGCAGCCGGTGAAGAACTTCTCGACGTCTCGTTTGGAGCGCATATACGGGGTGGCGTTACTCGTCCGATATTGCTCCTGGACTGTTGCCACCCATTCTGGTCTCGGGTTATAGTCCTCGGTGCCGTGACTTATGGCCAGGTAGCTGCCCGGTGTGAGGGCGGCCTTGAACTGTTCGACGGTGCGGGTGGCGTCGTCGTCATCCATGAAGTGCAGCAGGCCGACCATGAGGATGGCGACGGGATCGCGCCAATCCAGGAAGTCCCGTACATCGCGGTGGGTGAGGATGGTCTCGGGGTCTCGGGCATCAGCTCCGATGACTCGCACGCGGTCGGTGTCGGCCATCAGGGCGTTGGCGTGGCGCACGACGATGGCGTCGTAGTCGACGTAGACGACCCTGGCGGTCGAGGCGATCTCGTGCACGTTGCCCGCGGTGGGCAGCCCCGTCCCAAGGTCCAGGATCTGCCGGACGCCGGCGTTGGTGAGGTAGCGCACCGCTCGCTGGAGGAATCGCCGGTTCTCCCGTACCGTCGCCTCGAAGTACGGCACGTTCTTCGCGATCACCTCCGCAGCGGCGCGGTCGGAGGCGAGGTTGTTGTCGCCTCCGAGGAAGTAGTCATAGATGCGGGCGACACTGGGCTCGTTGGGCTTGATGTCTTTCGCCCAGGATTCCTGCGTCAATGGGGGTCCTTGAGAGTGTTGAAGTTCCTGGTGAACCGCCAGGCGGGTTCGTGTGATCGATTGTAGGGTCAAGATCTACATTTGATCACCAGGCGGAGATCTGGCGGCGGATTTCGGCCAGCACGGAAACCGTCCGCTCGTGCGGTTCCGCCGACATGTCCAGCCGGTAGTGGGCGACTACGTACTCCTCGACCAGGGCCGGATCGGTGAGAAGTTCGTCCTTGATCAGCCCCATCACGTACGCCCGCGTGGGGCCTGAACCTTGGTAGATCATGAAGGAGCCGCCACGGGGACGGTAGCGGCCGACGTGCAGGCGGTTGATTCTCAGGGCGATATGCGGTTGTTTGGCCAGGTACTCCAGGTGATGGAGTTGCTCTATTCGAACGTCCTGGTCGCCGGGCATGTCGAGTAGCGCTGCTTCGCGGAGGATGATCCACAGCTTGGCGGTTTGCTGGTCGACCGGCCCTAGCTGGCGTTGCGCGATGAGGCGCACAGCCCGTTCGATCTGGTCGGTGGCGGGATCGGGATGATGAGCCGCTCGCCGTGCGGCCGCGGCGTAGGCCTCGGTCTGCAGGAGCGCTGGTATGCCGTCGACGGCGTAGCCGCGGATGATACGCGCGTTGCTTTCCGTGGCGAGCATGACGGAGAGCCACAGGGGCACGTTAGCGAAGGCAGTCACCCACCATTCACGGTCGTGTTGGCCTCGCGCTACCTCCTCCATCAATTGTCGTTCCGCGGGGTTGGTGACCCCGTAGTAGGTGAGTAGCCGTCGGAGGTCGGTCGGGGAGACGATCTGTCGTCCGCTCTCGATGTCGTCGATGGCCACCGTGGGCGCCCCCAGGATGGCAGCGGTGTCCGAGGTCGACAGTTGGGCCGAGGCACGGAGATTACGCAATCGCTGTCCGACGATGTTGCCCGGTTGTGGACGGGTTCGAGCTTGGTCGACTTCGAGGCTGGGGAAGGGGTGCGTGCTCGTAGTCGGGACCGGCTGGGCGAGATCAGCGCTCGTGGTGTCCGGGCGGTCATCGCCTGACCGCCCAACTGGGCCTGACTCCGCCCGGCCCATCAGCCGCAGCGCATGAGCGAGGGCGCGCTGAGAGTCGGGGGACAGGCGCATGTAGTCCGCCGCCACGGTGTGGGCGGAGGGGATGTCGGCGGGCAGGGAGGGGGCGCGCTCCCGGGGAGCGTCGTCCCCCACCAGCCAGCCAACTGAGACGCCGAGCACCTGGGCGAGCCCTTTGAGTAGTTCTGGGCTTGGAGTTGTTCTGCGTCCGCCGCGCAGCTGGCTGAGATAGCTCCGGCTGATGGTGATGTCGTGGTCTCGCTGGAGCCGGCGAAGCGCCTCCTGCCCGGACATGCCGCTACTGCCCAGGGCCTGATCCAGTCGTTCGGCGAAGGTGGCCAAGAACGCCTCCGAGACTCAGCAGGGGAGGGGCGGTGAACCGCCGCACCCCTAGTGAACACTGTTTGCTGTGGGTTGACAAACACTGAGGGACACGGTCGAATCAAGGCTTGGAACGACGAACGGCAGAGTCAATACCCCTGTTCACCCGACGAAGTGGCTCACGGATCTCGCCCTTGGCGCGGCCCTCCGCAGGTTGGAACACGGCGTAGGAGGTGATCACGTGCGCCCGACGTCCCCGAAGGGTGCCACTTCATCTCGCACCGGCACCCGCTCGATCACCACGATCGAAACGCCGGCCGCGGTGTGGCAGGACACCCAAGTGATTGCCGCCTGCCAGGCCGAGAACCTCGGTCGGCTGGTCTCGCTGTGGCGGACTCACCCCGCTCGCGCATCCATTGTCGTGCAAGGGGAGCTGGCGGATCGCTTAGGGGTCTCACAGACCACCGTCTCCCGTGTGGAGAGTGGAGCCGCGCGGGTGGACCGGCTCTCCGACCTGCGGTCCTGGGCCGCCGTGCTGGGGATACCCCCGCACCTGAGCTGGTTCGGTGACCACAGACGATCGCCGATCGTGCGCTCCGGGGCGACATCGACATCGATCGCGGCGGGGGCGCCTTCATCCCTTAGCGTGGACGGGGCAGACAACTCCGCCGACCTGTTAGCGGCGGTGGAGAGCCTTCGCCAACGAGAGCACGCCCTGGGCTCCGGCGCGGTCCTTTATCAATCCCAGGCCCTGTACCGGCGAGCGACGCGCCTGCTGCGGACCGGGTACCCCTCGACCACAGTTCTTCAGCAACGCCTCCGTGTCGCCTCCGAGGTAGCCGGCAACCACGGCTGGGTCTGCCTGGACACCGGCAACCTGATCGCGGCCGAAACCCACTGCCTGGAGGCCGTTCATCTGGCCGACGAAGCCGGCGCGGCGGACCTGCGGGTTTACTCGATGATCAACCTGGCGACCGTGGTTCGTTGCGCGGGACAGCTCCGGCGCTCCCGCGAGATCTTGGAACAGGCACAAACCGCGGCCGCTCCTTTGGCGCTGCCTCACGTGTCGGGCTACTTGGCGCGTCAGCAGGCCGTCCTGTGCGCCCAGCTAGACGATCGCGCTAAGGCGCGCCAAGCCCTGCGTCGCGCGGAGATCTGCTACTCGCGCACCCCCAGCAACCACGTGTCGTGGATGGCGTTCGATGCAGAAATCAGGCGGTCACCCGTCTACCAGTACATCGAGCTGATGCTCGCGGACCGTGGATCCGCGCTCGATGTGCGGTACCCCCACGCCCCTCGCCTTAGTTCGGACTTCCCGCGCAACATGCTAAAGGTCGATCTTGATCTCCTGACAGAAGGCCTCAAGGTTGGCGCAGTGGAGGAAGCGGCCCGGTATCTCCACCACCTCGCGGACAGTCCTCCTCCGATCACCAGCTTTCTCATCGACCAGCGGGTTTCCGCTCTTGTTGACGGCCTCGCTCGTGTGCGGAGCCAGCATGCGCGCCAGGCGCTTGAACATTGGGCAAACAGCAACGGCCCGGCCCCGGCCTTCGCCTAAGCCCCCCCTGCGGCAACCTCACCGCTCGCCCAGACCCCGTGAGGGAGAACCCTGCCGACTCCCGGACGAGCAACTGGACTGTGCCGGGCAAGGGCGGCATCTCGGCACCTTCTGACCCGCCATCGAGATATGCGGGCGACGCATCGACCGTGGTGGCCGACCGCGGAGATACTTGATGAAGCGGAGGCGATATCGCCCTCCGTGGGGAAAAGCACGCGCGGCTTTGTGCGAACCGAGCAGAGGCGTCAGTCGCATCCCCTCAGATCGGCCGAGGAGCGTCGTGCATCAAGACGTCGCCAGCTACCTGAGCAGGGTCGGCCACGTCCTGGCACGGCGTGGTGTCCGCCAGTTCTTGATCACCGAAGGGGCGTGGCGGCATGAGGACTGGTGTCGAAGGAGCCTGCTTGATGCCTTCGCCTCGTGCGGCGTCGAGCGCTTGCTCATCTGCGAGGCCGACGACGCTCCAGCCCGGTGTGGATACGCGCCTGCCTCGATCACATCCCCGCACGTTCCGCTGCGTATCATTCGCGGGACCCTGCGCGCGCCCACAGCGCTCATCTCCGCCGTGACGAATTTGGTCGATTGGAGTCGGTCGGTAGGAGTGCTGACCTCAGCGCAAGCCTTGCCCACCACGCTGCATCTTGAGCACGTCGTGAGGTCCCTGAGGGGCGTCATGACGAGCGAGGGTTACCTCTGCTTGATGCACCCCCTACTGGATAGCCCATCGATCCATTCCGAGACCTTGCTGGCAGAGCCAGAACGCGCAGGAGGCTTTCGCGACCGCGCGGAGCTCTGGCGAGCGCTGGCCAGCCTGGACCTAGGATCGGTCGCCTCGACGAGCCCCTGGGTAGCCCAGGTCACCGGTGGGATGGGAACGCCGCAAGCGCGGAATCCCGCTCGTGATCAACGCGAATCGGGTCGCGCACGGTGAAGGGCCGGGGGAGCCCCGCAGACCTGATCAGTGTGTCTCGATCGTCTGCGGGGCCGATGCGCTGGACCTACCGTGATGTCCAGGAGAAGAAACCGTACGGCCCATGCGAGTGTGTGTCGTTGTCGTCGGGTCCGACGCCGTACCGCACATGCGTGCATGTGTCGTCGCCGGCGGATCCGACCAGCCCGCGATTCACCCGGATCCGCTTCCAGGAACCCTCCTGCTGCGGCGGCTGCGGCTGTTCCTTCTTGGCCTCATTGTCATCAGGCATGGGTACCTCCGTGAGTGAGCGGTAACGCCGGACGCCTACATGGCGGCCGGCTCGGACAGGGGTGGGAGCGGGCGATGTGAGCCTGTGGACGATGCGGCAGCTGCGCGCATGTCTTTGTGGGCGGCAATCAGCTCGGCGTTGGCCGGATCCAACGTGATGGCGTGTTCGAGGTCGAGCGCGGCCTCTTGGAGACGGCCAGCCATCTGCAAGACGGTGGCTCGATTCCACAAGGTTGGGATCGTCGGCTCGATGGCGATGGACCGGCTCAAGGAGTCGATGGCCCTGTCGAAGTCGTCCGTGGCGAACGCGGCCTCTGCGTCAAGGGCCCACGCGGTGGCGTTGTGGCGGTCGCTCGCTAATATTTCGTTCGTTATCTGGCGCGCTTGGGCAGGGCGACCATGGGCGAGTTCGAGCTGGGCCAGCACACATAACGTCGGCGCTTCTCGGTCTGCGAGCGCGATATCCTCCGCTGCGCCTTCCAGGTCGCCTGTGCGGATCCGCAGGGCGGCTCGATTGGTATAGGTGGCGGTGAATTCGGGATCGAGCTCGATCGCGTAATCCAAATCCGCTGCGGCCCGCCCGTCGTCTCCTATCGTCAGCAGCAGGTCGGCCCGGTTGTAGGCTGCTTGCGGCGAGGGAAGCCCCAACGCGATGGCGGTATCAAGATCGGCTAGTGCGTCATGTGGGCGGCCCATCCGCCTGAGAAGAGCAGCGCGTTCCAGGTGGTAGTCGGGATAGCCGGGATCAGCCTGGACGATATGGTTGAAATCGGCGAGAGCCTCATCCAGTCGGCCCAGGCGTTGCATCAACCGGCCCCGATTGGCTCGCAGAATGAGCTGGTGAATGACGTGCTGATCCTTTAGTCCGTCCGCGGCCACCTCGATCGCCTGCTCGACCAGCGCCAGAGCACGCGTGGGGCGACCAAGGCGTAGCTCGATGAGGGCCTTGCCGTTGAGGTCGAAGCTGAAGTGGAAGGCGCGCTGCCGGAGATCAGGCAGCAGCGACGTGATCGTGACGGCCTCGTTGATCCACGCCATCGCCTCGGCTGGGTCCCGGCGAGCATGGTCGTGATGGCGCACCAGCAGCATCGCTGTGGCGTACGCGGCGGTCGCGCGATTGCCTGGGTCGACACTGACACGGCGTCCCTCGTCATACAGCCCTCGCGCCGCCATCTCGTGCCCGAGCGCGGCAAGCGCCCCGGCCGTGCGATGCGAAAACCACCACCATAGACCGGGGTCATCATCATGACGCAGCTGAGAAAGAACTCGCTGGCCGACCTCAGCCAGCCGATGGTGAAAGCCCTCCTGGCGGTAGCGGTCGAGCGTCGGCATCAATGTGGTGAACGGCGCGGACTCTGAGCGGCAGGCATCAGCGTCACGGGCGTCCTCGGCAATGTCGATCCTGAGCAGATCCTCACCAACGCGCCGGCGCATCACGGCCATAAGCTCGCGATCGGTCTCATCGGCGTGCGCGTAGTTCTTCACGATCAAACGCAAGGGACCGCAATGGCGTAAGTGATCGCGCACAAACTCGGTCACCCCATGCGCGAGGCGAAGTGTCCGCCCAGCGCCCGGCACTAGGATACGTTCGGCCGCTGGCACACTAGCTGCGAGAGAAATCCTCCGCGCCGGCACTAGGGGCTCCAAGCTCGGAGCGGTGGACCGAATTTCGATGTCATGAGCGAGCACGAGATGCCGCAGTCCGCGCTCAAAGGCCTCAGGTACCAAAACCTGGAGGAGTCCTTCTGCCACGGCGTACGGACCATGTCGATGTCGATCGCCGTCAACAGTGATGCTACGTGTCGCCCGCGCAACGGGGCCGCGACGCCCTCGATCAAGACTCACCGGTACATGTCAGCACGGCTCACCAAAGAGATCAATACCGTCGTATGCGCAAAATGCATACGAAACTGATCATCGACCGCGCGAGAATGTGGTGCAAAGGAGCTCGTTCCAGCAGCGGACACCGACGTCGGCCAGCTGTGACAAAGGCAAAGGTCCATGGGAGGGATGAAACTTGTGCGGTCGCTCGCCAGACGAACCTTCAGGCGGAATCCCGCTCGATCGCAGACGCGGGCGGCTGCGACGTCTGAGTAGTCGCCTCGGTAGAGGTCGCTTCGTTGGCTACCGCTCGACGGACCATTTCGTGGATCTCCTGCAGCCGGCACGAGGGCAGCTGAGCGGCCATGATCGCCAAATCACGCAGGCCTTCGATGCGGCTGACGTGCAGAACCACCTTGTTGCTGGGACTCAGCGTAATGCCCAGCGACCGTTCAACGTCAGCGGGGTCTTGGTGGAAGAAAGCCGCGATGGCGGCGATGGTGTGCTCATCCACCTTGGTAGTCCGGGTAGAGTCCAGCAGATTCATGAGGGTCTGATGACTCGGCCCCTGGCCGCCGTTGCCGTTCCTGATCGCGGCCGACAATTCACGCACACTGCCCCAGCCATCGCCCATGAGACCGCCCAGCCACGCTGCCATCTGGGCGGGCGACACCAGTATGGCCATCGGACGGCTCCTCTAGCGTCAGCGTGTATAGTCCTTGATCCTCAATTTACCGCCTTACCGGTGATCACGCCAGCCTGGGATACGCTCACCTCGGCCCATCGCGCAGCCCTGGCCCAGTAAGGCAGAAAAGCACAGCCCCTGAACGCTTACGGGAGGACGGTGATCGCCGTGGGGTTGCAATGGCTGGATCGCCAGGCGGGCAACATGCCTCACCCACCTCCGCTCATTGGCCGGAGGCAGATCTGCGCGCGCGTGGCCCGCGCCATCGGGCAGTCGCGCCTCGTCACCGCCTACGGTCCCGGCGGCGTAGGCAAGACCACCGTCGCCGCGCACGTCGCCGACGCCTTACGCGCCGACTTTCCCGACGGGGTGTGGCTGGTACAACTCTCGGCCCTGGACAGTCCCGCGGTTCTGACCAGCGCGGTGATCGAGGCCTTCGGCCTGGCGGACGTCTCGGCGCGCGCGGAACGCGAGGTCCTGACCGAGTATCTACATGAACGCGATCTACTGCTGGTTCTGGACACGTGCGAACACCTGCAAAAGCAGATCGCCGAACTGGCCACGACTCTGCTCGCGGCCGCCCCCAGACTGCGAATCCTGGCCACCAGCCGCGTTCCTCTCGGGGTCGATGCCGAGCATCTGATCACGATCGAGCCCATGGCGGCCACTGGATCCATCCACAGCAGCGAGGCGTTGGAATTGTTCGTGGCACGGGCAAGCCAAGCCGGCTACCAGCTGAACTCGGAAGAGATCTCGATCGCCCACGAGGTATGCCAGCGGCTCGAAGGCGTTCCCTTGGCGTTGGAGCTCGCCGCGGCGAGTTTGGCGCGGCTAACACCACCGGAGGTCCTCGCGCAGATCGGGCGCGGCGACGCCCTACACGGAACCGATCGCGACGCCTTCCATCGGCACGACACCGTCTACGCGGCTCTGGGCTGGAGCCATCGCCTGTGTACACCGGCTGAACGGCTGCTGTGGGCCCGGCTGTCGGTGTTCGCCGGCGGCTTCGACGCCCCAGCGGCCGAGGCGATCTGTTCGGATGCCCAATTGATCGCTCCCATCGACGGCGTGCTCAACGAGTTGGCACGCAAGAGCATTCTGCGGCGCGATGCCAACGGCCGCTACCAGATGCTGAACACCGTGCGCGACTACGGCGCCATGTGGCTGGACGAGCTCGGTGAGAGCCATCACCTCCACCGCCGCCACCGCGACCACTACCTACATCTGGCCAGGGAAGGCGAGAAGGCGTGGTCAGGGACCGGGCAGGTGCACTGGTACCAGCGCATGCGGGCCGAGCTGTCCAACGTCAGAGCCGCGGTCGACTGGAGCCTCACGCACCCCAGCGAGGCCGGTGGTGGACTGGAATTGGTGTCGGCGCTGTGGTGGTTGTGGGTGGCGTGCGGCTTCAGCGCCGAGGGCAGACTTCATCTTCAGCACGCGCTAGAGAAGAACTCAACCCCCTCGGCCACGCGATGCGCGGTGCTATGGACGGAGGCGTACCTGGCCAACGCGCAAGGAGACCTGGCCAGAGCCACCGCCGCTGCGACGCTGTGCCGGCAGGAAGCCATCACCATCGGCTACCCCGAAGGTGTGGTCGTCGCCACCAAAATGCTGGGCACCGCGAGCCTTCTCGCCGGTGATCTGGAGGCTGCCAGCACCCACCTAGGTCAGGCGCTGGAGTACCTGCGAGGCGACCTGCAACATCTCAATCCTGGACTCCTGCCCGCCATCGTCGAGATCGCCCTGACACAGATCATGCGCGGCCACCCGGGGACAGCGCTCCCTCTGCTGGAGGAATGCCTGCGGCACTGCCAGGCCACCGGGGAGCTGTGGCTGAGGTCATACGCCCTCTATGTACAAGCCGTAGCCTGCCGAGCACTGAACCGCACGGACGACGCCATTGCCTCCCTGCACGCCGCGCTCCAAATCAAGCGGCACTTTCGCGATGTGCTGGGCATCGTGCTCTGCCTCGAAGCACTCAGCCAGTTGGTGGTCCGCGCTGGCTATCCCCCGTCCACCGGTGCGGTACTGCAGGGCGTGGCCGACGTCTCCTGGCGCGAGTACGGGCTCCCCATGATGGGCAGCCCGTACTTCGCCGATGATCACACCAGTTGCACCCAGCAGATCAAGGATCTCATCGGGGAGCAGGCGTACCGTCGCGCCTTCCTCTACGGTTCACGGCTCAGCTTGACCGAGGGGATCAGCTACGCCCTTGGGGAAGGGGGAACGGCCGCAGCCCTCGATGTATTGGATCTGATCACCAACTGATCATGCACGTCCCCCGCCTTGACGGACCTCCTCGAGCGGCAGGGCGGAGTACCCAGCCGCAGCCGGCGGGGGAGCGAAGATCAGACGCGCGGGTGTACGCGGCAAGCGGCGACGCTACGAATCCGGCTCCATTACAGAAGGAGACGGCTAGAAGACTTGCGCATCAGCCCATTCCCAGTAGGCGCGCCGGCCTTCGACCTCATCGTGCAAGGTGGCGAAAAGGCCATCTGGGCTGGCCTCGGCAGGAACATCGATGGCGACGAGGCGATCGCCGCTCCACTCACACACCAAGCCAGCAGACACAACCTCGTCTGTGACACGCTCCCTGAACTGGACCTGATCGGGACGGGGCATGATCAGCGCCCTGAGAACACGGGCCCCAGAACGTTGAATCACCTCAACGATCGCCGTGCCATCCGCGGACAACCGTACTCGATCACCCAATGCGAGTCCATAGACCCGGAATGGAAGACAAGCGATCACATAGTCGCCCTCTTCGCACGGGCGGAGCCACAACTGTTCCTTCTGGTCTGCGAACCCAAACCGACTCAGATCTACGTGAGCGATGTAGTTCCGCGATGAGCGGCCTACCGGATTGTCGTGAACGATGAACCGCATTCAAGGACTCCTGCACTCGGGCAAACACCACAGAAATTGACAATCACGGAGATGCGGACGGATCAATCACTGGTTTTACCAGCGCGACACTTCTGCTCCCGCCGGACCTGTGGCTTAGTGCTGCGTTCCTCAAGGGGTGTGGGATTGCCTCTGGCCAAGAGCCTTGAGCAGGCGGATTCTCATGGCAGGAGGATTCCGCCATGCCGAAGATACTGTTCGCGCGAGCTCCGTGCGATGAGAGGGAAGAACGCACTGTTCGCCGGTGCCCGGCACGCTCCCGGTGACTGGATCCAGCGCGCCCGGATCGTGGTGGCCAGCTGGGACGGGCTGAGGGTGGCGGCAATCGCGGCCGGACTGGGCTGTCACCCGGAGCCGTGCGCCGGCGGTTACACCGGTTCGACGGCGAAGGGATCGATGGCCTCGGCGATCGGTCCGGGCCTGGGCGACGGCCGCGGCTCACCGAGAGCGAGCGCGGCCAGATCATCGCCCTGGCCGACACGACCCCGCCAGGGCGAGCTGTGCCCGATTCGCGGCTGAACGGGCTGGCCGCCGCCGAAGAGGAAGATGCGCCGGGCGTGTGGACGCTGCGCGAGCGTTGTCGCCGATTCGGCTGGGGCTGACGGTGATGTGTTGGAGGGTCCGCCAGCGGCCTTTGAGCAGGGCGAAGCCGCGTTCGCTGAGGCGGCGCAGGGCGCGCGGGAGACGGTTGTGGGTGCGGTTGTCCGGGCTGAGGATGTGGTTTCCTTCGGGCCGTCTGCTCGGCGTGTGGATGCCGACTCCGGCGCCGTCATAGCCGCTGTCGGCGAGGGCGGGCAGGCCACGTGTGGCTGCGGCGTACAGCGCGGCCAGCACCTGGGCTCGGGCGGCGCTGAGGTCGTGAACGGAGCCG
>NZ_JBSGCE010000091.1:0-28315 GCF_053601695.1 Nonomuraea sp. NPDC004702 | reverse complement strand
GCAAGACTTTCTCCACACCTACAACCACCATCGATGCCACACCGCACTCGGCGGCCACCCACCGATCACCCGCGTCAACAACCCTGCGGGTCAATTCACGACCGGCGAGGCGATTGGCCGAATCGGTGGGCGAACACTTCGGGGGCAGGCAGCGCCAACTTTCCCCAGCCACCCCGTAGTCCAAGGCGTTCCCATGCCTTCGCCGCGCGGTCTCTGCCCCCTGCATCGTCACGTCGGCCAGATCGTCAACGCCAGGGAAATGCCTCTCGTCACTGGCGATCCAGTCAGCCATCACCACGAGGCCGCTGAACTGCAACTGCACCGCTCGGCTGGGGACCCGCTGCGGCTGCACGTCGGCCAGATCGGCGAACCCCACCAACCGCGTGAAGACATCCATCACCGCCGCTTGCACCTGCGTCCAGGCCGGGCCCTTACCTTGAGGTTCGCCTCGCGCGGTCCGCAGCCCCTCCAGCGTGCCCACCGAAGGCACCGTGCCGTGATGACCGGCAACCAGTGGCCACAGCCAATCGATCTGCTCAGGCGCCCAGCCTGCGCCCCGCAACAGACGTCGTACGAGGGTGCCCCCGGCTTTGTCGTGCCGCCATCGACCCGCTGCACCCTCGCCTCGTCCCAGCGCAGCCCGGCCTGCCGGACGGCTGCCGCTCCCTCAGCGTCCACTCGTTGGAACGCCGGCGTCGCCTTGCCGCAGTCATGCACGCCGCACATCCAGGCGAAAAACAGCTTTCCTCGCTCACCTGAAAGCACGTTCAAGACATGCTTCGTCGATAGCGCCAGATAGCCATCCCTAATCTGCTCCGCCACCGCCGCCGTGTCCAAAAGGTGCGAGAGTAGAAGATTCGTCCTACCGCCCGCCTTAAGGCGCGATTTCCCCCAAAGCGCCCCAAGCTGCCTAATCAGGGTTTGGTTGTATCCAAGCGCGTGATACCACGTCATCGCACCTCCTTCCATCAAGCCCGCAGCCTAGACAGCGCCACCGACAAAACAGAGTCGGCGGACACATCCGCGATATCGTTCGACTACACCCCAGCGTTAGCAGCTGGCGACTTTCGAGGAGGGGCACAGACTGGTGACTGAGCAGGCTGCTGTTACACACCCGAAGGAAATCGGCCGGCCCGCCCGGTAACGCCCCAGGTCAGCAAGTGTCGGCCCTGCGGACGCGGGGATGTTCCATTTCAGGCGCATGACACTAGGCATCGTGGTGGAGTCGGCCCTGCGGACGCGGGGATGTTCCCATCGGATCGCTGGTCGCCTGCGTCGGCATCCCGTCGGCCCCGCGGACGCGGGGATGTTCCCCTCACCCATGTGACGCAGGCCAACGTGGATGAGTCGGCCCCGCGGACGAGGGGATGCTCCCGAGCCGACCGCAGTGACCATGAGCCGGGTACGGTCGGCCTCGCGGACGCGGGGATGTTCCGAAGTGCTCCAGAACGTCGCCTGGCTGCGGGTAGTCGGCCCCCGCAGACGCGGGAGTGTTTCGCTCGGCCAGGCCAACACCACACGCTCGTCCGGTCGGCCGGGACTGTACGGTTTCGGCTCTGGCCCGTAATCGGTGGTGGCGCTGGGTGATCACCTGTCAGGCTGGGCCGTGCTGAAGATCGACGATCTTACGGATGTGGTGTTTGCGGGTCTGTCTGCCCTGGTCATCGATAGTGTGGAGGGGGAGGACGACCTCATTCGGGTCATGGCGCGTACGCGGGATAAGCCGGTGCCGTGCCCGGTGTGCGGGGCGCTGACCGGCCGGGTGCATGGCTACTACATCCGGACGGTGGCCGATGTCCCGGTCGATGGTCGGCGGGTGGTGGTGTCGGTGCAGGGACGGCGTCTGCTCTGCCCGGCGTGGGAATGTGCGCGGCAGACGTTTCGTGAGCAAGTGCCCGGGCTGCTCGAGCGTTACCAGCGTCGAACCAGCCGGCTCACCGGCCAGCTGGGCGCGGTGGTCACTGAGTTGGCCGGCCGGGCGGGCGCTCGGCTCTCGGCGCTCCTGGCCGTCGCGATCTCCAGGTCTACGGCATTGCGCCTGCTGATGCAGCTGCCACTGCCACCGCCGCGGATCCCGCGCGTGCTGGGTGTCGATGACTTCGCGCTCAAGCGCCGCCACCGGTATGCCACCATCCTCACCGACGCCGAGACCGGCGAGCGGATCGACGTCCTGCCCGGCCGCGGCGCCGACGCCCTGGAGACCTGGCTGCGCACCCACCCCGGAGTGGAGGTCGTCTGCCGCGATGGGTCGGGAGCCTACGGCGAGGCGATTCGACGCGCCCTGCCGGACGCGATGCGGGTCAGCGACAGGTGGCACCTGTGGGCGAACCTCTGCGACAAGACCCTGGCCGAGGTTCGCTCTCACAGCGCCTGCTGGGCCACGGTCAACCCGCCCCGGCCTGCCGGCGTGCGCGAACAGACCACCCGCGAGCGCTGGCAGCAAATCCACGACCTGCTCGACAAGGGGGTCGGCCTGCTGGAGTGCGCCCGCCGGCTGAATCTGTCGCTCAACACCGTCAAGCGCTACGCCCGCACCCGCAAACCGGACGCCTTGCGCCGCGCTCCGCGCTACCGGCCCACCCTCGTCGATCCCTACCGCGATCACCTGCGCGAACGGCGCGCCGCCGACCCGGCCATGCCGGTCCAGCAGTTGTTCCGCGAAATCAAACAGCTCGGCTACACCGGCAGCCTGAACCTGCTCTACCGCTACATCACCCAAGGCCGAGCCGAAGGAGAACGTCCCGTCACCACCCCGCGCCGCCTGGCCCGCCTCCTGCTCACCCACCCCGACCGGCTACGCGACAGCGACACCCAGCTGGTGCAGGAACTCACCGCCGCCTGCCCAGAACTGACCGCCCTCGCCCGCCTGGTCCGCGGCTTCGCCGCACTCCTCACCCCGGCCGAAGGCAACGACACCAAGCTCACCACCTGGATCACCACCGTCCGAGCCGCCGACCTGCCCCACCCGCACGGCTTCGCCAACGGCATCGAACTCGACCACGACGCCGTGAACGCCGCCCTCACCCTTCCGCACCACAACGGCCGCACCGAAGGCGTCAACACCCGCACCAAAAGGATCATGCGCCAGATGCACGGCCGTGCCGGATTCGACCTTCTGCGTCACCGCATCCTGCTGCGGTGAAGATCACTTAACGCCACCACCGATTACGGGCCAGAGCCGTTAACACTGGACACACCCCCTTCCGACCGCGAGGTAGAGCTTCGTTGTGTCTACAGATCCGCTGGCGAGGGAATCGCGATCAGATCCAGCGCCGCGATCTCGGCGAGTGCCTGACCGGAGAGATGCCGGACCTCAGCCCATCTGGGATCGGTGGCGAGCCCCTTGGGACTCCACCTCTCGGGGTTGGACTGACCGCTCATAGACGTCAAGCAGTCGTCGATGCGCTGCAAAAGATCGTAGAGGCCCGGGGATAAGAGTCCTGGCGATCGCTCGTCGACGCTCCACGGGACCCATCCGTTCGCCCAGTCGAAGTCGAGCGCCAATTCGTCCGCATGCCACTGGTGCCGGGCAACCCACGCCGCCTGTTCGTCGGCGGAGGCGGCCAGCATGACAAGCGTCTCCGCCAGTCGCAACACCGAGGTCGGCACGTCGGGGATGGTGTCCCGAGCTTCCGGCTGCGGGTCGGAATCCATCGGCAACCTTCCAAACTGGTTGTGAGGGGCTTGGCTGTACAGCTACGAGTACAGCCAAGAGACTGGACCCCAGCGGAAGTCGGCGGACGTCCGCGGACGCCACGATCGCAGGTCAGAGCCTCGGACGTCGATCGAATCGTCTTCTTCTAATCCGTAGGTTCCGGGTTCGAGCCGCGGGCGCCCTCCGACTCTCAGCTCGAATCGTGCTTCTGAGCGGGATTCCGCCAAGCGAAATGATCGAGACGGCCGGGATATGCGCGGCGCAACACGATGGGCTACTCGCCATAGGTGCCATCCGGCCGCATGATCTCGTCGCGTGTCATCGGAGCGGTAGACGACCGGAAACTCCTGTCGTTCACTGCCACGACCATGCGAAGGCAGCCGTCAGAGTCCGGGAGCACGTACAAGAGCACCTTGTACTCCTCGCCATCCCGACCGATGACGTTCTCCCAATCCTTGTCGCCGTTCTCCTCCATGAGTGCAAGTTCGGAGAAGACCGCGACACAGCGCCAACGGGCCAAGTACTCTTCGGCGATCTCAGCGGCGACCTGCTTGTTCACGTGTCTATCCTCCCCTGCTTCGGGCCATTAGCGGGCCATTAGGGGCGGTAACGAGGGGGCAACCACGGTCGCTCATGCCTAGCCGTACGCCGAGGTCAACTCCCTGACGAGGGTGGATCGATGCAGCTCCCAAGCTGACAACGCCGCTTCCATCTCCTTCACCGTCAGCCCCGGAGCACGGAGTTCGCTAGAGTAACAATCTTCGGACGGCGCAAGTTTCCGGGAGTCTTTGAAGGCGAACGCCCATGATGAACCTTGACCAGTCGCCTGCGCGGCTCCGTCCATCCCTGAGCCCCGAAGAGTCCAGTCGCTACCACTCCTTCGGCGTGAACTGGGGCCCTGGGGAGGAGGTGGCCTCGATGCGCAACGGGTCGGGAGACGAGTTCGACATCGTCTTCTCAGCGGCGGGAGCCTACATCCGCGGCTTCGCCTACGAAGCGATGATGAGCCCGTACGGCAATGACGGGCCATGGCCGGGGGTTCTCGACTCCTTCCCGAGGTCTTCCACCGCTATCTGGAGGAGCCCGCGTTCTGTGACGAGGACGGCATGCCGGTCGTGACCGTCTGCCTGTGGCGCATGACCAGTGATGACGGCTGGCGGGTGGGCGAGATCGAGTACCCGGACGGTGTGAGCGATCCCGATGGAGCGGAGTTCCTGTTCGCCCGGCTGATCGATCCGTCGCCCGAGGCATTCCAGCGGTTCGCGGAGGACTACTACGAGGTGCACGTAACCCTTCACGCGATCGGGCACATCTACGCCCTCCGTCCGCTGACACAGCCGGTAGTCACCGCGCTGAACGCTGACCTGTCCCTGGAGAACCTCGCCGACGACCTCGCAGCAGCCCGGTACCCGTCGATTACCAGCTGAGTAGCCCTGGGTATGTCGACGTACCGTCCCGGAGGTGGTGACCGGCGCAACCGATCTTGCTAACACCGATGCCAACGATGGCCTTGGACACCCCCGCACTCCCCTGGAGACCGATCAAGCAAGAGAAGCCGCTGAGCAGGCATGGTCAACAGCGGTGGACACCTGTGGACGATCTCGAACTGGCTACACCTCAGATGAGTTCGGCCGCTTCCTGACCGGCCCGGGCATCCGTCGCTCGGTCGGCCGCACCGGCATCCGCCACGGCAACCCGACGGCCGAATCGTTCTTCTCCGCGCTCAAGAACGAATGGCCGCACCGCTTCGTCTTCACTACCCGAGCCAAGGCAAGACGGCAGGTCATCCGCTACATCGAAGGGTTCTACAACCACCGGCGCATACATACGGCGCTCGGCTATCGGCCACCCTTCGAGGTGCTCAACGAGTCCCCTTCGACCCCAACGGCCGCATGGGTACGCCGTAAGACGGCTGTCCGGAATCACCGCGGCCCCTCACCCACTCCCAGCCACATCATGGCGATCTCCGCGAATGAGACCCGTCGCCTGTTCGCCCCGCTGATCCGGCCGCCCAACAACGAAGACCATATTCTGTGCTGGTCATGGTGGCGACGACGCCCTCATACCGGGACACGCCATAGCCACTACCAACGTCAACTCGTGAAGATCGATGAGTGCGGCTGGAATACTAACCGTGAGGCAATTCGGGAGTACTGGGAACGCAAGGTTGTGGCATCACAAGCGAACATCACATGTGGGCTACTCAGCCATTACGTTGACGGGAATTCCGCGATCGCCGAGCGGGAGAGTCGGACGGGAGGATGGAAGGGATTCACGGAAGGACTGTCTCGGGCATGCGCATCGCCGCCACGGATCTAGCGCTGGTAGCGATGTTGGATCTCGAGAAAGATCGGACTTTCCAGCATGGGGACCGACCGGCGAATCAACACTTCCGTAGCGTCCGCATAAGCCTGCACTAGGTCCTCCGACTCGACTAGACGAGCCTCTCGCAATGTTGAGGCCTCCATATCGTACATGAGAGCCGTCACTCGGGTTTTATCGAACAACACATAGTCGGATATTCCGGTTTGATCGAGGACATCGCGCACGTCTTCGGTCTTAACGAAGCGTATTTCTTCCCCGCATTCGATATCCGCCAGATAGGCAGGGATTTCATAATCCAAAAGATAGGAGCTTAGCGGTAGCTCGCATACACGGATTCGAATCATTGACACATTGAACTTGCGCATGTGTGCGTAGACGCCAGTTTGCCCCTTCACCATTTCCCGAACAAGTCTTGCCGCTTCCGGAAAATTACCGGCTCGAAAAGCCTCGAACCCCTCGAACCCTGACTCGTCATACTCTTGCAGGCATTCGACCTTTACCCATCTAGATCGCAATTCGCCGAAAAAGATGGAGAACTCGTCGACGCCGCCGGACTCGATACTAAGCTGGCGGTACTCAGAAGGCGGATAGATTTGCACGCTGATTGTGTCCTCTCCAAGTGACGGATTGTTACCCTCTCAAGGAATTTCTCATGCGGCTGCGATCGAGACGCGCCGCGGCACCATGGCCGATCATGCAGCGGCGCGGCTTCGCAGCCGCTATAGGGCACCTCCTCTCCATGCGTCGATCTCCGCCTGGAGCGCGTCCATGTCCACGGCGGGAACTCTGGCGACGGCGATCCATGCCCGGATGAGGGCTGCTAGTTGATCAAGGTCGCCGTCGACAATGCGGCCGTTGACGGTGAACCAGGTGATGAGTGCGCCGCTCTCAGGTCTGTCGTTGTCGCAGCGAGAGCACAAGACGACGACGTTGGTCCCATGGACGGTCTGCCCGTCGGCGCGCAGGATGGCATGGGGAACGCGGACGGACAGCAGGCCGGGTCCGCCGCATCGCCCGCATGGCGGAGCTGGGCCGGTAATCCTCACGGCGGCGAGCCGCTCCGGCCGCTGGCTGTTCATACCTCGTTGAGCGCGCCGGCGCCCAGAAGGACCTTCACATCACCAGCGAACGCACCATTGCTGGTGTTCACCTTGTAATCCGGCAATGCCAAACGGACTTTCCTGTGGTTAAGTCGTTCCACCACCAGCTGAACGGGAGTGTCTCCCTTGTGCGTCAGGAATGTCTGCTTGAGTTCAGCGACGAGCGCGGCATCGATCCTGCTCTCTTGTAGATTGAGTACGACGGGTTGCACGCCGCCGGTCTCCTGAGCGTTGGTGATGTCCAGGAACTCGATGGCGGAGGCGCTGAAGTTGACCGTGGCATCCTCCCCGTTTTCACGCATTCGGATCCTCCCCGTCACAGACACGACGAGGTCTGTGGCGAGGTTCTCACCGTAAAGCTGATACGTGGCGGGGAAACATGGAACTTCGAGCGATCCGTAGTGATCCTCGATGTTGAGGATGACCCAGGAATTGCCGTCTTTGGTTACCTTTTTGGTAACGCTGGAGATGATGCCCGAGATGCGGACTTCGCGTCGCTCCTGATTGGCGTCACCATTGAGGATCTGGGCGATGGAGTAATCGCGCTTCTTCTCCAGGATGCTCTCAGCGCCGTTGAGCGGATGATCTGAGACGTACAAGCCGAGCATCTCCCGCTCGAATTGCAGTAGCGTCTTCTTGTTCCATTCCCCTGAAGGAATCGTGACGGCGAAGGCGCTGGTGCCCGCCTCTTTATCGAGTGCGCCGAATAGGGAATCCTGGCCGATCGCCTCTTTCTTCTTCACGTCGCTGATCGCATCGACGGCTTGGTCGAAGATTTGGGACAAACCCATCCGGGTATGGTCCATGCTGTCGAACGCGCCGGCCTTGATGAGGGACTCGATGGCCTTCTTGTTGCAGACCGACGCGGGAACCTTGTTGAGGAAGTCATTGAAGTCGACGAACTTGCCGTGTTCCTTCCGGGCGCCGATAATTCCGTCGATGGGGGATTTTCCGACGTTCTGGACGGCGCCGAGCCCGAACCGGACGTCGTTGCCCTTGGCCTCGAAGCGCTGACCCGACTCGTTGACGTCGGGCAGGAGCACCTTGATCCTCATGCGGCGGCATTCGGCGAGATAGATCGCCATCTTATCTTTGTTGGTTCCGACCGAGGTGAGGAGCGCGGCCATGTACTCGGCCGGATAATTGGCCTTGAGGTAGGCCGTCCAGTAGGACACCAAACCGTATCCGGCGGTGTGGGACTTGTTGAAGCCGTAGGCGGAGAAGGGTTCGAGGACGTCCCAGACAGCCTTGGCGTGTTCCTCTTTGTAGCCGTTGGCCTGCATACCCGACAGGAAGGTGGCCCATTGCTTGTCCATCTCCTCCTTTTTCTTCTTGCCCATCGCCCTGCGCAGGATGTCAGCGCCGCCGAGGGTATAGCCGGCGAGTTGCTGCGCGATGGCCATGACCTGCTCCTGGTAGACGACCAGGTGGTAGGTGGTACCGAGAATGGGCTCCAAGACTGCTTCGAGGTCGGGATGGATTGGAGCGATCCGCTGCTGGCCGGCCTTGCGCAGCGCGTAGTTGGTATGGGCGTTGGCACCCATCGGGCCGGGACGGCCCAAAGCCAAGATCGAGGAGACGTCTTCGAATCGAGCGGGGGCGATGAGCTTGGTCAGATCGCGCATCATGCTGGAGTCGAGCTGGAAGATGCCGAGCGTCCAGCCCGCCGCCAGCAGTTCGTAGGTCTTAGCGTCGTCGAGAGGGAGAGTGAGCATGTCGAGCTCGATGCCGCGGTTGAGTCGGACGTTCTCTACGGCGTCGCCCAACACGGTGAGGTTGCGCAGGCCCAAGAAGTCCATTTTGAGGGCCCCGAGGTTCTCACACGAGGGTCCGTCGAAGCCCGTGATGCGCGCCTGGTCCTCTTGGCGCATGAACACCGGCATGACATCGATGAGGGGTTCGGAGGACAAGATGACGCCCGCGGCGTGGACGCCGGTGCCCCGGGTTAGGCCTTCCAGGCCGAGTGCGGTCTCGATGATCCTTTTGACGTCTTGGTCCTCCGCGTATAGCTTGCGAAGCTCCGCGGCTTCGGCGTAGCGTTCATGCTTTTCGTCGAAGATGCTGGTGAGCGGGATCTCTTTGCCTTGCGCGGCGGGAGGGAACGCCTTGGTGATTCTTTCGCCGACGACGAAGGGGTAGCCCAAGACGCGAGCCGCGTCCTTGACAGCGGCTTTCGATTTGATCGTCATGTAGGTGATGATCAGACTGACGTTCTCCTCGCCATACTTTTCGGTGACATAGCGGATCATGTCGCCGCGCCGGCGCTCGTCGAAGTCGATGTCGACGTCGGGCATGGAGATACGTTCGGGGTTGAGGAACCGTTCGAACAGCAGTGAATGCGCGATCGGGTCGAGCTCGGTGATGCCGGTCACAAAGGCGACCATGGACCCGGTAGCCGATCCTCGGCCCGGGCCGACCCATATGTCGTTGTCTCGGGCGTACTGGCAGATGTCGGCGACGACGAGGAAGTAGCCGGGAAAGCCCATTTCCTCGATAACTGACAGCTCATACTCAATGCGCTCAAGGATGTGCGCGGGAACCGGGTCGCCGTAACGACGGACAGCCCCTCGGGCGCATTCCTTGCGCAACCATGACATCTCCGTCTCGCCCTCGGGCACCGGGAACTTCGCGGCGAGGTCGCGATGCTTGAACACCTCGGCGTAGTCCTCGACGCGCTCCGCGATGACCAAGGTGTTGCGGCAGCCCTCGGCCCAGAGGTCTGAGTGATCCAGAGCCCACATTTCTTCGGCCGAGCGGATGTAGTAGCCCTCGCCGGAGAAGCGGAACCGATCGGGCTGGTCAATCAGGGAGTTCGTGCCGACACACAGCAGGGCATCATGCGCGCCCACCTGGTCGGCTGTCACGTAATGGGAGTCGTTGGTGACCAATGGGGGAATGTCGAGCTCGCGTCCCAGGCGTAGCAGGTCTTCGCGGACACGGCGCTCAATGCTGATGTTCCCGTGGTCCATCAATTCCAGAAAATAGTTGTCTTTCCCGAAGATTTCCTGGTATTGAGCGGCCGTCTTGAGTGCTTCGTCATATTGGCCGAGCCGGAGCCTCGTCTGGACCGCGCCGGACGGGCAACCAGTAGTGGCGACGATTCCGTGGTGGTATTCGGCGAACAGGTCGTCGTCCATCCGGGGATATTTCTTCATGTGGCCCTGGATTGACGCCAGGGATGAAATCTTGAAGAGATTGCGCAGGCCTTGAGTGTTGATCGCCCACATGGTCTTGTGCAGGTAGGTGCCTGTGGCGGAAACGTCGCCGCCGAGGCCGGTGGCCTCGTTGAACCTGCGCTGGTGAGGTTCTCCCCAAAAGACCGGCTTCTTGTGGAAACGCGAGCCCGGTGCCACGTAGCCTTCTATACCGATGATCGGTTTCAGTCCCGCACCACTGATTTTCTTGTGAAATTCATAAGCGCCGAACATGTTCCCATGGTCCGACATAGCGACCGCCGGCATGCCTAGCTCGACGACGCGATCCGCCATTTTGCCGATCTTCGCCGCACCGTCCAGCATCGAGTACTCAGTGTGAACATGCAGGTGGACAAAGGATTCAGCCACGGATGATCTTGTCCTTTCGGGATCGCGCGGTAAGAGCTTCACAGCCTATCGGTTCGACGCGGGGGATTGCCGGTGTACGCGGCCAGCGAGTGCGGTCACGCTAATGGGTGATCTCACAGAAATAAATCGGGCGATGAAGGGCGTTCGGGACGCTGACGGTGACGTTTCGGGCCTTTCAGGAAAGATCGCCGAAACTAGTGACAGAGGGGAGCCTCCGGTATATGAGTTCTCACCACAAGAAAACATGACTACCAAAAGGCGCTACGTGATCGCTCATCGTGCCATCCTCAACGTCTCCCACACGGTGGTCCACCTACGCTGCCCGGTCACCGGGGACGAACGACGGCGGGCGGTCACTCCCCAAGGGCAGCCGCGCGGGGACCCCGCTCTGGCGAGCGAAGCGGCAGCCGGATCCGTTGTCCCGATTCAGCTACGACTTCTGAGAGGGCGGAGCGGCTCCTCACGGCGCCCAGACGCCCTACCTCCCAACGAGAACGGCCGACGGTGCATCTCAAATAACCCCACCGCCGCACTGCTCGCTCACTTGGACAGACCTCCGCCTCGACTAACACGGTCGAGCGTGAAGCGGTCTACGCCAACAACAACCCTGGCGCTTCGCACGAGGCCGGCACGATGTTCGTGTCTACCAGCGCGACCTTGCCGGCGGTGCCGCCCCGTCCATGGCAACCCGCGGCGGGTGCACGGTCGCGACGGAACGCGTCACCTCGGGCAGCCGACTGATGAGCTCATCGCGGGTGCCCTGATCCACTACCGCGTCTATCCCGGTGTCTCTCCGTTCAGGGCCTAATTCAACGTGTCGATCAACGGCGTGCCCGTATCCGGACAGGCAAGAGGACTCAGGTAGCGGGTTCAGCGACCAGAAGAACCTCATACCCCGGAGACCTTGTGGCCACCAGAGCGATGACGGGACGGTTCCACCTCACCGATGCGCGGTGGACGCTGCTGGAGCCGCTGCCGATGACCAAAAGACCAGGTCAGCTGCTGCCAGGGAGGAGGCGTCAGCTGATCGACGGGATCGCTGGCAGGTACGGATGGGTCTACTGTGGCGGGACGTCGCCGAGTGTTACGCCACCTGGCGAACGGTCTACCGCATGATCCGCCGTTTGCGGCGGGCTGACAGAAGGCAGCGGCTTCTCACGCGGCCGCAGGTTCTGGCCGATGCCGCCGTCTTGACCGGCTGGCAGGCCGGGGCGGAGTCCACCGTCTGCTCAACCCATCAGCACGCGCTTAGCGCACGCCAGGTCGGCGAATGCCAGGACAAACCAGCTGGCGGATCGCGAGGTGAACCCACCGATCGTACGCTTGGACGCTCCCAGGCGCGGCCTGTCGACCAAGCCGCACCTGGCCTGCTAGTGTCATCCGCCTGAAATTCACCAGTTAAATCCGTATGGTGTTGGTTGTGGCGCATCCAGGACCGTCCGCAGTGGAGATCCACTGATCGGACAGTGAGCGGGCTCGGCTGATCGGCATGTCAGCGGAGTCGTCGAGGGTGGCGGTCCGGGCGAGGATCGTGCTGGCGTGTGCGGGGTTGGGGATCAGCACTGCGCGGGTGGCGCGGGATCTGGGCCTCGCGGAGAGCACGGTGCGTAAGTGGCGTGCGGCTTTCGCCCGAGGCGGGCTGGAGGCGCTGGCCGATGACGTGCGCACCGGCCGGCCCAAGGCGGAGCTGACAGTGTCGCGGGACGAGCGGGCGGTGCTGCGGCGATGAGCGCGGCGGGCCAAGTCCGCGCAGGCCCTGGCGATGCGCGCGAAGATCGTGCTGGGGTGCGCGGACGGTAAGGACAACAAGCAGATCGCCGCTGAGCTGCGAGTGCATCCGGACACGGTCTCCAAGTGGCGCCGCCGGTTCCTGCGCCCGCGGCTGGACGGGCTGATCGATGAGGAGCGTCCAGGCCGCCCGCCGTCGATCAGCCTGGACCAGGTCGAGCGGGTGGTGGTGGCCACGCTGGAGGAGACACCGGCCGGCGCCACGCACTGGACCCGCGCCTCGATGGCGCGGCGTAGCGGACTGTCGGAGTCGACCATCGGCCGGATCTGGCGGGGCCTTCGACCTCAAGCCGCACCGCACGACAACGTTCAAGCTGTCGACCGATCCGCTGTTCGTAGAGAAGGTCGTCGACGTGGTGGGTCTCTATCACGACCCGCCTGAACGCGCGGTGGTGTTGTGCGTGGATGAGAAGTCGCAGATCCAGGCGCTGGATCGGTCGCAGCCGGTGTTACCGATGATGCCGGGCATGCCCGAGCGGCGCACCCATGACTACGTTCGTCATGGCATCACCAGCTTGTTCGCCGCCTTCAACGTCGACGATGGCAGCGTCATCGGCGAGCCGCATCGCCAGCACCGCGCCACCGAGTTCGAGAAGTTCTTGGTCACGATCGACAAGAGCGTCCCTGCCGAGCTGGACATCCACCTGATCTGCGATAACTACGGCACGCACAAGACGCCGGCGATCAAAGCGTGGCTGGCTCGTCATCCCCGTTTCCACATGCGCTTCACCCTGACCGGGTCGTCCTGGATCAACCAGGTCGAGCGGTGGTTCGGCTTCTTGACTGGCCAGCTGATCCGGCGTGGTGTGCACAAGAGCGTCCAGTCCCTGGAGAAAGACATCCGGGACTGGATCGTTCAATGGAACGACAACCCGCGGCCGTTCGTATGGAGAAAGACCGCCGAAGAGATCCTCGAATCCCTCGCTAAATATTGCCGACGAATTTCAGGCGCATGACACTAGCAACGAGAGCGTCTGCTTGCCCGGCCGGTGAGGGCGGCCAGCGCGGGGACGCGCCACAGCCTACGGTCATGGCCGCCATCACGGCCCCGGCTCGGGCCTGGCTCGGGCCTGGCTCGGGCCTGGCCAGCCGCGGATCCGACGCCAGTTGCTCTGCGGCGGCAAAGCGGACTTCTGCCGCTCAATCCGACGCACGCTCGCGCCCGCGAGATTCGGTACGCCATTCGATGCGGCGACCTATGTCACCAGGCCGCCGACTCCTTCTCGGTCCAGAAAGGCCATCACGATGGCCACGTGTACCCCTCATCACGTGCGTCATGAAGTCCGCCCCGCCGAGCGTAGGTCGCCCTTCACTGGCCCTTCACTTCCAGCGCGGCGAGTGCCCTCAGGCCGAGCCGGTTCAGGTCGTCCGAGGAATGCGCTGGGCCGGAACACCTCCAGGGATCGTCCGTGTCGCGCCCTTGGCGGAAGCCGCGCGCGGGCCGCTTCCACCGTGACGCGGAGACTGTTGGCGTCGACCGGCCCGTCGAAGCCGAGCGGCAGGCGCAGTGCCCGCCTCATGGCTGCTCCTACGGCTGCGGACCCGTACGCGCCTTACGGTGCCTCGCGAGTGACGCTGCTCCACATCGCATCGAACCACGCGGACGTCTGCTGCACGTAGTGAGCCGATGTCGAATGGGGACCATCGCTCAGCGCGAAATGAAACAGCTCGCTGTCCTTGCCCATCAGGTCGTACATCACGACTGGCGTCTCACCCAACGCCACGGTGTGTTCCTCGATCGCGTAGTAGCCGAAGAAGGCCTCTTCTTCGTTGATCACGTACATCTTGAACCGTGGCGGTTCTCCGCTGATCCGAATATCGCCGGACGCATGTGCCACCAGGCCGAGGTCTCTCAGCTCGTTGACCGATTCCACGATGGCCTGGGCGTGCTGGCGAATGACCCTTGCTGCGCGCTGTCTGAACAGCGGCTCATCCTGACCGTTATCCACCCGACAGGGGAGAGACCATGGTCGGTCGGTGTCCGGAACAAGGAGTCGGATAGAGATCCGTTCCGGAGTTAGACGGCCTGCTCGGACGTTGTCGAGCGCTTCCATCATCGCCTCGTGCAGGGTCTCACCAGAGAACCCTGCGAAGTCGATGGTGACTTCCGGCCGCCTGAACGCTTCCTCGATGCGAGGGCGCAGGCCGACGGGACGAGGGGTCTGCTCACGGACGAACACGCCCCTCCCCTGCCGGGAGACGATCAGCCCCTCCTCCCGGAGTTGACGGATCGCTCGCTGAATCGTCGGGCGCGCTATGCCGAAGGTCTTGGCGAGTTCCGACTCAGAGGGCAGCTTCTCTCCCGGCGCGAAATCCTTTGCGAGGATGGCCGCTCTGAGCTGCGTGGTGACCTGTTGAAGGGGAGGACGAGGGTCGTCGGGATCGAGTCTCATGCACAGATCGTAAAAGCCCCTGAATATCTTTTCCAGAAATGATGGTCATACTCTTGATGGAAGTAGCCAGCCGGGCAGTATGCCGGGCGCCTGATCCGCCTAGGTACGATAGCCATGTTGAGTTCCCTTTTATCCTCTTTAGCCGACTCCCCTGAGCAGGGCTGATATCGCCGCCACTGGCCCAGTTCAGCTGCCGGTTGCTCGGTTCGCGCTGCGGGCCACAGGGCTCATTGCCACCAGCTACCACTCCTGACCTGCGACAATACATTGAAAGGGTTAAGTGATCTGAGTGTGGATTCTGTTGTGGCGTAGCTAGCGCTTCGAGTAGTGGCTGCGGAGGGCTCGTGTCTGGTGGGGTCGGCGTAGGTGGGACCAGGCCAGGACATGGTCGAGGGTACGGATGGTGGCGTTGGCCAGACACGCCAGGTGGCGGCGGATCGCGGCCCAGGTGAAAGGGACCAGGCCGCACGTGCCGTTAGGGCGCGATCGGCGGTGACGGCGAGGTAGGCGTGGGCGATTATCGCGAGGGCGGCCCAGCGGTGCCAGGACGTCCATCGTCTGACCTGGTGTTCATCCAGTCCCGTGAGGCCCGTGCCAAACTGGATGGCCGCCTCGACAGTCCGTCCGCGTCTGGTGACGCGCACTAAGGTTGACAGCGGCGCCAGGAAGCTGAATAGCGGCGGTAGGCATCGCCGATGCGTCGGTCGCGGCGGACGAGTAACGGGTGGTGGCCAGCCTGGTCGCAGGCGAATCGCAGCATCCTGACCGGCCCTACCGCCTGCTGCTCCGCATATGACCAACGACCAGAGGGGAGCCGTCGTCGCGATGACCGTCAGCCCAGCCGTCCAGCACGCGCTCGACCACGTCAGCCAGACCCACTACACCCTGGAGGAGGACGGCTCCAAGCTGCCGCAGACCTCCGCGCCTAGCATCATCGCCACCATGTTGGACATGGTCGACGTGCGGCCCGGTCAGCGCGCCATGGAGGTCGGCACCGGGTCGGGCTTCTCCACCGCCCTGCTGTCCCACCTGGTCGGCGAGAAGGGCTGGGTCACCTCCAGCGACATCGACCCCGGCCTCATCACGCGGGCCGGGCAGCGGCTACGCGCGGACGGCCGCGCCAACGTCACCTTGCGGGCCGCCGACGGCGCCACCAGCGACGACGGCGGCGAGCGGGTGGACCGGGTCATCGCCTGGGCCACGTTGGAGCGCATCCCCGACGGGTGGGTGCGCCACGCCGCTCCCGGGGCTGTCATGGTCGTCCCGGTCCAGGTGACGGACCTGGCCAAGACCTTCCTCGTCGTCCGCGTCCACGTCGGGCACGGCCAGGCGCTGAAGGTAGACGGGCTGCTGCGGGCGGGGTTCGTCGAGGCCACCTCGCACGTCCTGGACCAGTGGATCGTGCCGCCGCGCGACGTCGACGCACTCGTCCACGACGGTGAGGGCCAGCCGTGGTGGCTGTCAGCGTCATGGCTGCGCGCCGGGGACGGCGACACCGGCCGGCGGCTGCTGCGGGAGCTCCAGACGTCCGGCCGCACCGGGCAGGGGCCGCTCGTGGCGGGGGAGGAGCCCGGCGACTTCTACGCCTTCCTGCTGGCCACCCGGCCCGAGGGCCTGACCACGGCCGCGCTCGGCGACCCGGTGTGGCGCGTCGGCGCCTCCACCTCCACCGGCATCGCCCTCATCACCCCTGATGACGCCGGCGAGCGGGTGGCCGCCGGGGACGACAGCGCCGGCGACCTGCTCGCGGGTTGGGCCCAGGAGTGGCGCGACCAAGGCAGGCCTGGCCTGGGCCAGATGACGGCCGAGCTGAACCACGGCGACGGCGGGTGGACCGTCCGTCCCACGCTGGCCGTCGGCACGCCGCCGGTCGCGGCGTCTGCGCTCTGAGGTCGTGCGGGCCCCGGGCGCCCCTACCTCACGGACCGCAACAGCCGGCGGGACTGGCCGAGCGCCGCGGCATTCATGTGCGCGTGCTGCACGACCGAACGAGCTCAGGTGTGGGACCACTGTCACACGCACGGGCTCGTGCGGGCACCGCCGTGCGGCCCGTGCAACACGCGGCACTGGCAGGGCTGGCAGGCCGCGCGCGGGCGAGCCGCAGCCGGAACGTGGACGAGAGCTATTGCGGATAGTGCGGACGCCGCGGCGTCGAGGGGGAACAGTGGCCGTGTAGCAGGTGACGTGCGTGGCGGCACCCCCAGCCCCTATGCCCCACCAACGCCCAACCGTCCCACCGCGCCCGTTTCGATTCTGTCGGCCCGACAGGCCAAGCTATGCATGTGGCGGCCCACCTTTTCCTGAAACATCAAATACGCGCCCATATGGCAATGGTCATCCGCGATATGACAACCCTCCTGCACAAGTGGGACCAGGAGGCACTGCTTCGGGCTCCAGAGCATGACGTCATCGAGACCCTGATCAGATTCGGGACTCTGGACTGCCCCCGCCTCCTCCGCCATGAGGCATGGATGCTGGAGCCGGCAGAAACCATCCAAGAGAGCACCAAGTTCGGCCGCCGGATTGAACGACGCGTTTCGCTCCTCACGCTAGTAGTCCCGTACGAGGGCGAACGCATCCTGTTCTTCACTAGGCCGTCGCGGTACCCCAGGGACCCGCCCTCGGTACCATACCTGGACGACAGGCAGCTCTGGCTCACTGTGGAAGGGCAGCTGACCGACGGCGCCAAGGTGCGTAAGCGGTTCGATCGGCAGCTGAACGAGATCGAGCAATGGCTGGGATGGGCACGAGAAGAAATCGATCCCCACAACGCCAACATCAGGGAGTCCGTGCCCCGCCTTGTGTCTCACCGGCGGGCCGAGTTGCTGGCCATCCGTGACGTGCAGGCCGCCGTCGGGTTTCCTATCCGCAAGCGTACGGACGCCGCCGCCTACAGCGTTCCGGTCAAGCGGCGCCCGGTCCGCCCCTCGGCGGGTGTGTCCGCCTCCCAGGGCGCGCGGTTCGCTCCGGAGCCCGTCCTTGCCGAAGAGGACTACGAGGCCGCCCTTGAAGTCCTGCGCCACTCCCGCGACGCGCTGGAGCGCACCCCGTCCCTGGCGGCCGGAATGGACGAGGAGTCGATCCGGAATCTCCTACTGGTCTCTCTGAACGCTCAGTTCGAGGGAGCGGCCAGCGGCGAGGTGTTCAACGGCAACGGCAAGACCGACATCTTGATCCGGGAGCGTGACCGGAACGTCTTCATCGGAGAATGCAAGATTTGGGCGGGCCCCAAGACGGTCCAGGACGCCCTTAATCAGCTGCTGGGCTATCTGGTGTGGCGGGATACCAGGGCCGCCCTGCTCGTCTTCATCAGGAACAAGGATGTCAGCGCTGCCATCCGTTCTGCCGTCGAGGCGGTTGAGGCGCACCCGAACTGCAAGCGGCGGGGGCGGCACGACAGTCACGAGCGGGTGGACTTCGTCATGCATGCTCGCGGAGATCGTGACCGGGAGATCCACCTCGCTCTGTTGCCCTTCGCGCTGCCTGGCGACGCCACCAGCCGGTTCCGCCGCTGAGGTCGACCGCCGCGGTGCGGCCTCGCCTTGCCATCTTGAGCTCAGGCGGTTGCTGGCGAGTCTCGGCCAGGCCGTGCGCTGCCTCAGCCTCCGGGGACAATGAGTGCTGATCGGGAAGGTGGTGCAGATGGCCGACGACGAACTCGCGGTGCCGGCCCGGATCCTCTGGCCGGCAGGCTCGTTGACAGCGAGATGGCGCCGCTGCCTGGTGGTGCCGTAGAGGTGTGGCACTGCGGCGTGCCGATGGCGCACCAGGTGAGCGCCATGCGGTGGACGGTGAGCCGCGGCACCTGGCGGCCCGGCGCGGGCGTTGGAGGTCAGATGCTGGCGTGCCTGCGGTGAGGCGCGCGCTCGGCTGATGCTGGAGGTACCGGTCGCCGACGGGACACCGCCCTAGCAGGAACCGACCCTTGGCAGGACGGGAGTGCCGCTGCGGTGGCGGGTAACGGCGGGCGCTGCCGTGGCAGAGGTGCGGCGGCGTGTGGCCGGGCGGGTGGTGGCCAGGGCCGAGGAGCACGCGGTGGCGCTCACGGACGCGGCGCTCGACGCACTCGCCGATCTTCCTCGCTAGGCCCTTCCGATCGGTGCCTTCTCCGGCCGGGCTCTTGCCTCCGGGGGCTGCCGAACGACCTCGAACGCCATCGGACGGCCTTGATGAACGTTGCGGGAGGACCTCGAACGCCGCCGGAGAGCCTGCCGGTGCACATCGAACGCCGTCGAAGGACACCGAACTCTGTCGGAAGATCCCGAACGCTGTCAGCGGATCTCGGCCGGTTAGGAATGGATGACACGGCCAGGCGACCGTCCCTACGCTGGGTCGCACTACTTCCCCCAGGAGTCACCATGGCCCACCAGCCATCAGGTGAGGCGTCTCCCCCGCGCCGCCTCACCGTCGTACCACCTCACCCGGACGCCCCCGCGCCACCGCCCCCGGCGGCAGCCACCCGGGAGACCCCGACCAGGGACTTCGACGCCGGGAACAAGGCGGCCCTCGTACATGCCGCGTACGCCGCCGGCGACCTGACCACTGAGCAGGCCGTCGAGATGATCGCCGCGCTCCCCGGCCGTGAGGAGACGACGGCCGAGTACGGGTGGCGGCGCGCGTGCTGGTGCCGGCCGTGGCGCAGCAGGTGCTGGAGCCGTTGCGGACCGGCGCGGCGCCGAGTGGGTGCCGCCGGACAAGACGAGCGTGGAGAGCTGGTGGGCGGGCGCGGACCCGAATGCGCGGAAGGAGCTGCTGACCCTGCTCGTTGGCCACGTCGTCGTCAAGCCGGACGACGGGCCCGAATGTGCGAAGCATCGCAGCCCAACGCCTCTATTGTGGTCCTTCCCGCTGAAGCGCAGAAAGACGCCGTGTGGTTCCAGGTTGAGGGCAGGCCAGAGGGGCTCGCTCGAGCAACAGGCTTGGTGCGTGTCCTTGGGCGGCGACTCCGGGACTTGGCGGCTAGGGAGACCATGGCGTCACTCCGGTGCTCGTCCTCGTGAGCGGTAATGAGAAGGATCCAGATCGGGCACACCTGCCTTGAGATCCCTCTCCCGGTCTCTTCGTAGCACCCCGAGCGTCTGGCTCGAAGGATGAGGAACTGCCCTCCTTGGCAGGCCCATTCGTAGGCGCCACAGCATGAAGTCTCGGTGATCCGAATGCGATCTCTCGCGGGACGCGCGTATCGCTCCCATCGCGGGACCGTTCCATCAGGAGGCTGAACCACGCCCCGTCCTCTCAGGGGGCGTACTCCCGCAGGTAGCGATGGACGGTGCGGCGGCTCCGCTGCCAGGTGCAAGCGAAAGCAAGCTCGAGCAGCGTATCGGCCACCAGCTCTTGCCTGATGCCGAAAGCGACCTCATCGGGGGCCAGCATGGGCAGCGGCCGTGCCCGCCATCTGCCTTGGGTGTCGCGCCAGACGTAGAACCGCCTGAACGCACCTCGCAGGTCACCGGGCAGGGTCCTAGGTGTGGGGGGCGACGGTGGTTGATCCTCTGGTGTGGCGCTGGACAGGGAAGTCAGTTCGCCCCCGCCCACCGATCGATGGCCTCTCCACGCCGCGACCGCGAACTCGGCGCCTCTCCAGCCGCGACTGTGCTTGTCATCCGAGGCCATGATGCGCCTCCCCGGACCAGCGCAGGATGGCCCACGTCCGATGCCCGTTGTGATCGCCGGACGCGCCGAAGGATGTGGTGGCGCTGGATAGTTCGGCTGTCTCGAAGCCGCCGACGTTGTCGTAACCGCCCGGATCGTGGACCTCGATGCACAGGCTGTCGTGGGCCACGTCGATCCGCGTCTGGATGAGCTGGCCTCGTTTGGTGCGCCGGATGGCCGCCGCCATTAGGGCTCGGGCGACCCGCTCGGCGTCGCTTGCGAGATCGGGGCGTTCGGCCTGAGCGATGCCGCGTGCCCAAACGCCGACGATGTCGATGCTGTCCGGAATGGGCGGTAGGTGCTGCTGATACATCACAAGCAGAACCTTCCCAGGTAGGCTGTGCTGCGTCCCGATAAGCTTGAAGCTTACCGGTAAGGCTGTCAAGCTACCCGCGTGAATCGAGAAGACGAGCGCCACTTGTACCTGCGAGTCGCCGACCAACTGCGCGAACGCATCAGATCAGGAGAGTTGCGGGAAGGAGATCGCCTGCCCTCCGTCCCAGGGCTCGCGAACGACCTCGGCATCTCGCGCTCCACCGCCTCGGAGGCACTGAAGGTGCTTGTGTCCGAAGGCCTCGCCGTCGCGCGGTCCGGAGCTGGCACGTTCGTTCGGCTGCCGCGTGAGCCGCAGCGCCTGATCCGCGCCTGGTACCGAGCGACGCCGTACGGTTCACCGTTTATGCAGGACATGGAACGGCAGGGCCGCGAGGCCGGCTGGACCTACCAGTCGCAGACCGCCCAGGCTCCGCCCGAGATCCGCGACCGCCTGGGCCTCGATGAGGCCACGGGCGATGTGGAAGACGTCGTTCGGACTGACTATGTCTTCTCGGCCGATGGCGAGCCGGTCATGCTCTCGACCAGTTGGGAACCGCTGGCGATCACGCGCGGAACGCCGATCGTGCTGCCGGAGGATGGCATGCTGGCCGGCCGCGGAGTAGCCGAGCGCATGCTGAGCATTGGCATACCCATCGACGACTGGGTGGAAGAAGTCGGTGCTCGACCTGGGACGACTGAGGAATGCGAGCGACTACGGCACGCGCCGGGCTCGATCATAATGACCATCCGGCGCACGTACTACTCGGGGGAGACCCAGGTCGAGACGGCCGACATAGTGGTACCAGCTGACCGGTTCACGCTGGTCTACAGCGGCAAGATGGGGCGCGCCTCTGGCCAATAGCCATTCGTCGGGCCTCTCACTTCACTTGATCGACCACAGAATGATTCCGAAGACCGCAGGACCCGACCGAGTTCGTCGTGTCCCTCCCCCGACTGGGATCCCGCCAGACAGCCGGAGCCGCCGACGAGTACACCGTCGGCACCTTCATCGCCGATGGGGATGTCGCCCGGCGACTGGCCCACGTCCGACGCGTCATCAGCCTCTCGGCCATGGCCGCTTCTCTAGCAGGGACAACGGCCATCAGCCCTTCGACTGGCCGGTCCAACTGAGGCAGCGAGCCCATCGGTACGGATCAATCGAGACCGAGATCAGCTCCGCCCGAGAGCTGGTCCCGGACCCGGCACGGGGCCGCCGAGAGGAACGATAGGAGCGTGCTCTCGCCCATAGGTACCTGTCACTCCCCGTTTGCTACGTCAGGCGTGACGCACGAGGCCACCGCTCACAGGGCAAACCGGGAACAGAGGTTAGTCATTGGGCTGACCCCCTATCAGCTCTTCGACGGCTGATGGGGCACCCATGCCCAGCCGGCCAGCGCGGCCGAGGCGCGCGCGTCGCGCACCTCGGCTGTCGCCAGCCCTGATCTGGCCCGGCACCGCATCGACGAACATGTCCGTGAACCGCGCGTCCTCGTCGGCTATCGCGTTGACCTCTTCGAACACTGCACCATGCTGATCAACCAGCGCGTTCGCGACCTCGACATCACCATCGAGGGGATCGTCAGCCTAACGACCCGGCCCCGCTGGAGATCACCGGCATCAGCCACAACTCCACGGCGGCCCTGATCTCCGAGAGCGGGGACATCACCCGATTCACCAGCTCAGCCAAGCTCGCCCGCTACAACGGCCGCGCGCCGATCCTCATCTACTCCTCAGACCGGGAACGTCACCGCCTCCGAGGCGGCAACCGCCGTCTCCACACCGCGGCCATCGTCACAAACGCTGCCATCCCGCAGCCCAGGAACTTCTGGCCTGGCACGAGGCCTACCCAAGGCAAGAGGAGCACGACGCGTACTCCAACGCCACCTCATTGACGTCATCTACCGCGCCATGACCACCGATCAAGCCGCCTGGCAGCACGAGATCGCCCGCCACTCTCTCGTCACATTGACCAGAAGCATCAACGGCCCGCTCCGTCAGTACTTCCCCAAGGGGACCGACCTGTCGGCCCACACCCGGATCCGCTCGACGCCGTCGCCGCTGAACTGAACGCCAGACCACGAAAGACGCTCGGCTGGGAAACCCTAGCCAAGCGCCTCGCTATGCTTCTCGCCACCAGCAACTAGCGCCACTGTGTTGTGCCGCCCCCTGGAATGCGCCGCACGGGAGGCGGGGTGTCTTCGGTCTCAGGCCGCAGTGCGGTTCAATGTGCGGTCCGGGGTGCCTAGCCAGATCCGCTGGCCCTCGGTCGTGATGGTGATGCCGAAGTCTCTCCAGCTCGGTTCGCCCCACTCCACCCACTGGGCGTACGCCTGGACGACCTCGTCCCACAAGGGCCGGTCGCCTACCTGCTGAACAGTGATCTTCGACTCCGGCCTGCAGGTGACAGCGGCCCACGAGCACGGCATGTCGGGATCCGAAAGCCACATGCGCCACCAATGGCCATCCTCGTCGGTGCCGCGGCTGGTGGTGGTGACGATTCCGGTGAGCGCGGACACGGCGAGGTCCATCCCAGCGTCGATCTGGTCAAACGCTCGCGGGTCGAGCGCTGTCCAGTAACGCCGCCGCTCACCGGGCGGTGTCTCATCCGGCGCTGGCCGTTGGGCCCGCATCCACATGTACTCGGCGAAGTCGACCACTCGGCCGACGGCGGTGGAGTCGTCCTGGACTTCCAGTCGCAGGCAGTGGCCGAAGCCGGGACGCCATGGCAGCACGATCACGCCGCCGGGCCGGGACTGCTCGACCCAGGCGTACGGCACGGCGCGGATGCCGCAGGTAACGTGAACCCGGTCATATGGCGCTCCGTCCGGGCACCCCAGCGCTCCGTCTCCCACGAGCAGCCGGGGGGAATAGCCCGCCTCGCTCACATTCTTCGCGGCCTGCTCGGCGACGACCTGGTCCACCTCGATGGAGGTCACTTTCCCCTGATCTCCGACGAGGTGGGACAGCAGTGCGGCTGTCCACCCAGTGCCGGTGCCGATCTCCAGCACCCGCATGCCGGGCTCGACCTGGAGGTGGTACAGCAGGTCGGCGACGGTGCCAGGCTGGAATGCCGACGAGGTGTAGTCGCCCTTCAGCGCGGTCAGGGGCGTTTCGCCGTCGTCGAGCTGGGTGACGATGGCGTTGCGGGAGTACACCGCCTCGTACCAGGCGTCGGGATCGGCCTTTCGGTCGATCAGGTGAGGCTCCCCGTCGTCGGTGCGCACCAGGCCCACGTCCGGGATGAACTGGTGACGGGGCACGGCGCGGACGGTATCCTTGATGGACTCGCTGATGTCGCCGCGCTCTGCGGAGTCGAGCGCGGCGATCAGCCGGTCCATGTGGGCGGCCATGTCCACTACTTGCCGCCGCCGCGGTCGCCGCCCTTGGACTGTCCCTTCGCGTCGTCGGTGCTGCCGGCGCCCTTGTCCGTGTTGTGGTCAAATGGTCGGTCGGTCGGCCGGCCGCTGTGCTTTCCACCCATGCTGATCTCCCAGATCTCGATACCTTGCGTATTGTGACCGTATGACTACGGCACGGGGTCGGCAAGAGGAGCGACTGGAGCCGGTTTTCGCCAACGGGAATCGTCACTCCCCGCTTCGCTACGGCAGGCGCGACGGACATGGTCCCGCCTACTGGGCGAGAGCTGAGAACAGGGGTTCGTCGTTGGGCCGACCTCGCCCCTCAGCTCTTCGCCAACTGACAGGTCACCCATGCCCGGCCAGCGGCTCCTGCGCTGGCGGGCGCCTGACGGCCTTCCTCCGGGCCGTACCGAGCCTTATAGTCGTGGAACAGGGTCCAGGCTGTGGCCAGGCCGATGACGAACCCGCGCGGCCCTCGTTCTCGCCTATTTCGGACACAACCGGCTACCAGAAGTTCGCTGAGATCACTTCACCGAGCCCTCTTCATCCTGCTGCCGCAGGTCAGGAGCCGTGACTGGTGAAGGTGAGTCCTGTGGCCTGCGGCGAGGCCTGGACGTCCGGCAGCTGAGCTGGGCTTGTAGCTGCGGTATTAGTCCCCGCTCAGGAGAGCCGGACAAGGAGAATGAAAGGGGTCAGTGCGTAGTCGATCTCTGTGGTCGGTACAAGCGGACACCACAGCATCGCGATGGGGCGAGCATGGAACTACGGTGTGCATGGGCGCACCTTCCCGACCGGCGCCGGCGCGTCGGGCACGAGTGAGACCTACAGACGAACATCTGGAAGGTGCGCCTCTCCCGGCGGTCCAGAGGTTCAACCATTTCTCACGGAGGCTGCGTACGTGATGCGGGACCTGTACAACACGGCTGTCCAGGCCGGAAACGGCGCCACCGGCTCCTACAACACCAACGTCCGAGTCGACACTCCGGGCGGACCGGTCATCGTACGCATCCCCATCGCCGGGGCCGATGCCATGGATCTTCGAATTTGGCTTGAGCAGGATATCCTCACAGCGCTTACGCCGGATATCACCTGTGTCCCGAAGCTGCTGCACGTGTCACAGAGTCCCCCCTTTCAGATTCACGAGTTCATCGCCGGCGGCATTGTCAATAGCATCGCGCCGAGGGGAACCCGCGTGCCACCCGCGGTACTGACAGATGTCGTGGAACTGTTAGGCCAGCTCACCATGGTTCCACTGGATCGACTGCCGGCGTTGCCGCCGTCGTGGCCGGTTGACGCCGCTACGGCCGCCTTCGCCACGCGGCTGTCCGACATGACCGCACAGGTCTACGACACCTTCCATGAGTCCTATCAGTCGCTTTTCTCCGCGCTAGGCATCCCTGATGACCCACTGGCGCCGATACTCGCTCTTTGGCCCGAGCTCACGCCACGGCCACTCATGCTCGTCCACGGGGATCTCCATCGGAAAAACATGATCTTTCGTGACGGACACGTCGTGTTCCTCGACTGGGAGCTCGCGCTGTGGGGCGACCCTGTCTACGATCTCGCTGTCCACCTCTTCAAGATGACCTATTACGACGATGAGCGTCAGGCCGTTCTCGCTGGCTGGCTGAGAAGCATGCCGGCTCCGTGCACGCAGGGGTGGGAGAAGGATCTTCGCATCTATCTGGCGCACGAGCGGGTGAAGACAGCCATCGTCCACACTGTGCGGTATACCCAGCTCATTTCAGGGGGCCGACTTAGCGCGGCCGAGGAAGATCACCTCATCGGCAAGCTGACACGCCAGCTCAATGCCGCCGGAGCGATCTGGCGGTGGCGTAGCCCGATAAGCATCGCCTACGTCGGGAGCCTAGTACAGAGAACGCGCTCCCTGTAGGTCACACAGACAGCGCGTGCCGCGGGTGGGTCAACACTGCGCTCCGATCCCATCCATGTCAGCTGCGCGAGGCGAGATGCGAACCGGGTGGAGCGGGCGGGGATCGCGTGCCTACCGCATTGAGGGGACCGGCGGATGCGACACCCGGCTGATCCGGGCAGGCGCTGGAGGCACCCGGTCGGACCGGACGCTACGAACTGGGGGCTGCTACCTGGCGCACGCGCACCTCCACGGTCCGTGTGGACGGGCAGCGCTTCGACTGGTTGGATGAGTGAGTTCGGGGACCAGTTTCGCATGAGTTCTGGCGCCAATTGGCGATCTTGAGGGTTGGTCGGCGAACGAGTTTGGGTACCACTCTGCGGCTGGGCAGGGTCAGGTCTTGTCCACTTCGTCGCATTCTGTTGAAGCATCGCCTCGCCTCTGCCCAGTCGAGAGCGAGCTCTTGAGCGTGTTGCGGAGTTGCGTCCGGTGAGGGCAAGATCGGCGTGTGAGCGAGTATTCCTGGCCGGACAACGGCGTCGAAGCCGCGAGAAGAGCCAGGGCTGGTTGGTCTGCCTCGTGTCAGGCTCTTCCGATCGGGACCCGCGTAACAGGGAAGGTCATCGGCCGGCAGCCGTTCGGGGTGTTCCTGCGTATCGATGGCGTTCCGGATGCGATCGGCCTTGCCGAAATCACCGCGATGCCGGTGGACTTCGACCTGCCTGGCATGGGCGCCGAGGTGGTGGGCGAGGTCATCTGGCATGCTGAACACAATCATCAGGTGAAGATCAGGCTCATGCCGTAGGTGCTCATGGGCTGAGACTGCTCAGCCCGTCCAGGACGTTGCCGCCCAGCTGGTTGACGTGGCGAGGTGGACCGGGCGGGGAAATCACCAGGCTGGCGCGTCTTGCTGGACGCGGGAGTGGGCGAGCCGGTAGGAGTCGGTTCCGGTTTCGATGATGTTCCCTGTCAAGTCAGCGTGTTGAACCTTGCTGAGGGTTTCGGGCTGACCGTTGAGCGTTAGCGCCTCAGATGTTGTCGCAGGAGCTTAGTGGTCGGCGCTGGAAGTCCCTCGGGGGTGGACGGTTGCCGGTTGGTGTGCTGCTCGTGATCAGCTATCGGCGTTGCTCACATAGAGGTCGCAGACCAGGTCGAGGGCCTCTTGCGGGCTGCCGGTGAACCAGATCGCGTCCTCATAGCCGCCCGTGCTCGGCGTGTGGATTGCCAGCCCCCACCGGTGCGCCGAGCCGCCGTAACGCAACCGCATCAACGGCAGCCACTCACCGTCGGCGAGTGCGCCTTCGACGTAGCCGAACTGGCCGCGGTAACGCACGTGAACGTCAGCCAACTGCGGCCAGTGCTGCTTGGCGTCCAGAAACAGCCGCTCGGCCAGGGACATCTTGGCCGAAGCGGGAATGGTGGGCATGACCGACATCCTGCCGTCTTGGCGTGTCGTTGACCCACTATCGGCGCGAATGCGGGCATTGTCGCCACGTCACCGTGAAGATCAACCCTAGAGAGCCCTCTGGTGCCCGTCCCCCGCGCCCGCCAGATCACGCTGTCAGCCGCCGAACGCCGGCGGCTCAAGCAGCTGGCCTACTCCCACACCGCCCCCTACCAGCAGGTCATCCGCGTGCCGATCGTGCTGGACGCCGCGCACGGCTACTCCAACGCGAAGATCTCCCGACGCCGGGGGATGACCGTTGACACCGTCCGGCTCCGGCGAGGCCGATTCGCCGACGAGGGCATGCTAGGACTGGCCGACCGGCCCCGTTCTGGACGCCCACCCCACTTCACCCCGGTCCAGGTCGCCGAGATCAAGGCATCGGCCTGCCAACTGCCGGCTGAGACCGCGGTGCCGCCATCGCGATGGAGCTGCCCCGATCTGGCCAGTGAGATCGTGGCCCGGGGCATCGCTCCGGCGATCTCGGCCTCCACCGCGCGCCGGATCCTGGCCGCTGACGCGCTCAAACCCTGGCAGTGCCAATCCTGGACCTTCATCCGTGACCCGGACTTCGCCGCCAAGGCCACCCGGGTGCTGGATCTGTACGCCCGCATCTGGGACGGCATCCCGCTCGACCCCCACGAGTACGTCATCTCCTCCGATGAGAAGACCTCCATCCAGGCCCGCTGCCGCTGTCATCCCACACTGCCCCCAGGAGCCGCCCGCACGATGCGCGTCAACCACGAGTACACGCGCGGCGGTGCGCTAGCCTATTCACCAGTCTTGACCAGGTCGAAGACCGGCTGGTCGCCTTCGAGTGGCGTTACAACGCGACCGCCCGGCCCTTC